>NZ_LOWY01000008.1:0-205931 GCF_001524185.1 Burkholderia sp. FL-7-2-10-S1-D7
CAGTCGCGCAGGCCGTAGTGAGCGCCGACGACGAGGCGCTTCGAGCCGATTCGGTTATTGGCTGCCATTTTCTTAGAATGCTCCGAACAGTTTGAGTGCCATGGCGATCGTCAGCGCGATCGAGACGACAAAGACGACGACGGCCGTCCGCTTGCCGCCTTCCTTCGAGACGGCGTCGTGGTTGACGTCCATCAGCAGGTGGCGAATGCCGGCGCAGAAATGGTGGAGAAACGCCCAGGACAGCGCGAGGACGATCAGCTTGACGACGATGTTGGAGAGGAAAGCCTTGAAGACTTCGAAGCTGAGCTCGGAGGTGAGACTCTGATCGAAGAGGAACAGCAGGAACGGCAGGAACAGGAACAGCAGCGCGCCGCTGACTCGATGGAGGATCGACAATATCGCCGCCAAGGGCATGCGATATTTCATCGTGATATCGCCGAATCCGATGTTCCGGTATTCCGGCCTCGGCTTTCTTACTGCGTCAGTCATGCTAGACCCCTACTATGTTGTCACACTAATCCGCGATTTTAGCGCCTTTTTATATCGCGCTGCAGCGAAAGTCTGCTCTGGATCATTACGCGAACGGGAATAAAGGCGGCCCGAAACATGCTACGCGAACATGGGGAGTCCGCGCGCACGCTGCTTGTGCCGATACGTCGTCAGCTCAAGTCATTCTGATAGTAATACCCGGTTGTGACATACCAGCCTCGCCGCACTTCCACAGGCCGGTCTCCGTATGTATAGGACACGCGCTCGACCGACAGCAAAGGAAAACCGGCCGGCACATGCAGCAGGTCGGCCACCGCCGGCTCCGCCGCCACCGCGCGGATCTTCTCCGTCGCGCGGATCATCCGCGTGCCGAACTCCGTCTCGAACATCGCGTAGAGCGGCCCCTTGTACTCGCTCAGCCGCTCGAACGTGAGCCCGCGGAACATCGCGCCCGGCAGCCAGATCTCGTCCAGCACCGTCACTTCGTTCTCGAACTCCAGCAGGCGGCGCACCTGCACGACAGGGTCGGCCGGCTTCAGCTCGAGCTGCCGCGCGATCTCGGCCGGCGCGCGCAGGCGCCGGCATTCGAGCAGGCGGCTCACGTGCGGATGCTCGGCACCGTCGTCGGCCAGCAGTCGCAGGAAGCGGAACTGCGCGCGATCTTCGTTGTGCGTTGCAACAAACGTACCCTTGCCCTGCCGCCGGACCACGAGGTTTTCCGCGGCCAGTTCGTCGATCGCCTTGCGAACGGTGCCCTGGCTGACCTTGTAACGGGCCGCGAGCTCCACTTCGCTCGGAATGATTTCGCCCGGCTTCCACTCGCCCGATTCCAGGCTTTGCGTGATCAATGACTTGATCTGCTGGTATAACGGACTGAAGGTCGGCGATGGCGACGGCGACGCGACAGGCGCCGGCACGGAATCGGCCGCGCCCGGCTGCCCTGGGCCGCCTGCGCCGGTCGGATTCGCGTTGTTCGCCTGGTTCGATGTCATGGCGCGCATTTCATCACAAACCGCGCTTTTCCGTCCACTCAAATTCCGCAAAACATCTGTCTTATATAAGACATATGATACCGTTTGACTTTGGGCCCGTCGGCTCCTACACTCCGGGGCGAGCAAGGGTTCGCGGGTGCAAAACGCGTCCCCGGCTACGTGCCACGGCCGTCTCCAGGTTCACCGCGTCTGCCTTTCGCGAGTCCTCCGCCCTGCTTCAATGCAACGCTACGCGTAACGCGCATAGAATGGCGTTTTGCCTAGCGTCCACCGCTTCACCCGTCCTGGAGATTTTCAATGGCTAAGCCCGCAAAGCGCGTTGCCGTCACCGGCGCCGCAGGTCAAATCGCTTACTCCCTGCTGTTCCGCATCGCGAACGGCGACCTGCTCGGCAAGGACCAGCCGGTCATCCTGCAACTGCTCGACCTCCCGCAAGCCCAAGCCGCCGTCAAAGGCGTCGTGATGGAACTCGACGATTGCGCGTTCCCGCTGCTCGCGGGCGTCGTGATCACCGACGATCCGAAGGTTGCATTCAAGGATGCAGACGTCGCGCTGCTGGTCGGTGCACGTCCGCGCTCGAAGGGCATGGAGCGCAAGGACCTGCTGTCGGCGAACGCCGAGATCTTCACGGTCCAGGGCGCCGCGCTGAACGAAGTCGCGAGCCGCGACGTGAAGGTGCTGGTCGTCGGCAACCCGGCGAACACCAACGCGTACATCGCGATGAAGTCGGCACCGGATCTGCCGAAGAAGAACTTCACGGCCATGCTGCGCCTCGACCACAACCGCGCGCTGTCGCAGCTCGCAGCGAAGTCGGGCAAGCCGGTCGCATCGATCGAGAAGCTCGCCGTGTGGGGCAACCACTCGCCGACGATGTACCCCGACTTCCGCTTCGCGACCGCCGAAGGCGAATCGCTGCTGAAGCTGATCAACGACGACGTGTGGAACCGCGACACGTTCATCCCGACCGTCGGCAAGCGCGGCGCGGCGATCATCGAAGCGCGCGGCCTGTCGTCGGCAGCGTCGGCAGCGAACGCGGCGATCGACCACGTGCGTGACTGGGTCCTCGGCACGAACGGCAAGTGGGTCACGATGGGCATCCCGTCGGACGGCTCGTACGGCATCCCCGAAGACATCATCTACGGCGTGCCCGTCACGTGCGAAAACGGCGAGTACAAGCGCGTCGAAGGCCTCGAAATCGACGCATTCTCGCGCGAGAAGATGGACGGCACGCTGGCTGAACTGCTCGAAGAGCGCGACGGCGTCGCCCACCTGCTGAAGAACTAAGCAGACTGCACGGCCGGGCCGCCTCCGGGCGGCCCGGTCACGGCACGGGCGGCGGGCCGGCAGCCGGCCCCGCCGCCCGATCCGATCCGGGCACGTTTTGCCGCTCCAGGCGCCCCGCGCGCCGGCCCAGAACGTGCCCGAATCCGATTTTCTCCACGTTGCCCGCCCCCTTGACGTAGAAGAGATGTCCGCGCTCACTCCTGCACAAGTGCTGTACGACGGGGCGTCCCCGCCCGCGATCCTGCCCTGCTGCGATCACTACGCGGGCAGCGAAAAGCTGATGCGCAAGTCGCTCGCGCTCCAGGCCGAACTCGGCCCCGTGTTCGACATCACGCTCGACTGCGAGGACGGCGCGGCCGTCGGCCAGGAAGCCGCGCACGCGGCACTCGTCGCCGAATTCCTCGGCAGCGCCGAGAACCGCTTCGGGCGCGTCGGCGTCCGCATCCACGACTTTTCCCACCCCCACTGGCGCGACGACGTGCGCATCGTGCTGCGCGCCGCGCGCGCGCCGGCCTACATCACGCTGCCGAAAATCGCGAGCGCCGCCGACGCGGCCGAGATGATCGCGTTCATCGAAGGCACGCGCCGCGAGCTCGGCCTCGCGCAGCCGATCCCGGTCGACGTGCTGGTCGAGACGCACGGCGCGCTTGCGCAGGCGGCCAGCCTCGCCGCGCTGCCGTTGGTCGGCACGCTCAGCTTCGGGCTGATGGACTTCGTATCCGCGCATCACGGCGCGATTCCCGATGCGGCGATGCGCTCGCCCGGCCAGTTCGACCACCCGCTCGTGCGCCGCGCGAAGCTGGAAATCGCCGCGGCCTGCCACGCGCACGGCAAGACGCCGTCGCACAACGTGACGACGGAAGTGCGCGACATGGCCGTCGTCGCCGGCGACGCGGGCCGCGCGCGCGACGAATTCGCGTTCACGCGGATGTGGAGCATCCATCCCGCGCAGATCCGCCCGATCGTCGACGCATTCGCGCCGCGCACCGATGAAGTCGCGCTGGCCGCCGAGATCCTGCTGGCCGCGCAGGCCGCAGACTGGGGCCCGACGCGCCACGGCGATACACTGCACGACCGCGCGAGCTACCGCTATTACTGGTCGGTGCTGCGCCGCGCACGGGCGACCGGCCAGCCGGTGCCGGCCGAGGCTGCGCCGCTGTTCGGCCCGGCCGCCGGAGACGGGCGGTGAGCGCGCGCCGACACACGCATTTCATCGATTCACTGGAGCGTGAACCCGAGACCGGTTTGCGAAACGACAAAAAACGTAACGGAGCCCGAAAACCTGAAATATGCGCGGCCAAATAGGTGAAAATAGCGGCCGCTGCGCGCTTCCGGGGCGCGTGCAGTTTCAAACCGGCCGGCAGCTTCGATTGCCGGCCCTTGTCAACTGATTATCGAAAGGTTCTGACTCCATGAAGAAACTCCTGATCGCTACCGCCATCGGCGCCTTGTCCGCCACGATGCTGGTGTCGGCTCCGAGCGCGTTTGCCCAGGGTACGGCCACCACGACCGCGAAGAAGGCAACGGCCAAGCGCCCGGCGCCGGCCAAGCGCATCATCCCGCGCAGCAAGAAGGCGCAGGCACGCGCAGCTGCAAAGGTCGATCCGGTACCGGACGGCGCGGTCAAGTGGTCCTGTAAGGAAGGCCTGTCGTTCGACCTCGCCGGCGACATGAAGCGCGACCAGGTCGTCACGGTTCACTGGGCGAAGAAGAACTACAAGCTGCCGCGTCAGGCCACGACGACGGGCGCCGACACGTTCTACGATCCGGCAGCTGGCTTCAAGCTGATCGTGATTCCGAGCAAGGCGATGCTGTTCTCCGACGCCAACGGCGGCGAGCGCCTCGCCGACGAATGCGTGACGCCGGAAATGGCGCAAGGCACGCCGGCTCCGACGCAATCGAACGAGCTGAAGCCGGCAACGAACTAAGCGCGCGTTTTCCGCTACCAGGCCCCTCGATGTCCGCCTCGGTCTCCAACGTCCGCCCCGCTCCGGATACGGTACTCGTCGATATCGTCGACTACGTGCTGAACATCGGAATCGACAGCGCCCTCGCGCTGGAGACGGCGCGTCATTGCCTGATCGACACGCTCGGATGCGGACTCGAGGCGCTGTCCTACCCTGCCTGCACCAAGCTGCTCGGCCCCGTCGTGCCCGGCACGATCGTGCCGAACGGCGCGAAGGTGCCGGGCACGTCCTTCCAGCTCGATCCCGTCCAGGCCGCGTTCGACATCGGCGCGATGATCCGCTGGCTGGACTTCAACGACACCTGGCTCGCCGCCGAATGGGGGCATCCGTCCGACAACCTCGGCGGAATCCTGGCGACGGCCGACTGGCTCTCCCGCACGGCCGTCGCGGCCGGCAGGAAGCCGCTCGCCATGCGCGACGTGCTCGTCGCGATGATCCAGGCCCACGAGATCCAGGGCTGCCTCGCACTCGAGAATTCGTTCAACGCGGTCGGGCTCGACCACGTGCTGCTCGTCAAGGTCGCGTCGACGGCCGTCGTCGGCCGTCTGCTCGAACTCACGCGCGACGAGCTGATCAACGCGGTATCGAACGCATTCGTCGACGGCCACGCGCTGCGCACGTATCGCCACGCGCCGAACACCGGTTCGCGCAAGTCGTGGGCGGCCGGCGACGCGACGTCCCGCGCGGTGCGCCTCGCGCTGATCGCGAAAACGGGTGAAATGGGCTACCCGTCGGCGCTCACCGCGAAAACCTGGGGCTTCTACGACGTGCTGTTCCGCGGCCAGCCGTTCCGCTTCCAGCGCCCGTACGGCACGTACGTGATGGAGAACGTGCTGTTCAAGATCGCGTTCCCCGCCGAATTCCATGCGCAGACGGCCGCCGAGGCCGCGCTGAAGCTGCACGCGCAGCTCGCCGCGGCGGGCCGCACGACCGACGAGATCAGCCGGATCACGATCCGCACGCACGCGGCCGCGATCCGCATCATCGACAAGCAGGGTCCGCTCTCCAATCCGGCCGACCGCGACCACTGCATCCAGTACATGGTCGCCGTGCCGCTGCTGTTCGGCCGGCTGACCGCGGCCGATTACGAAGACACGGTTGCCGCCGATCCGCGCATCGACGCGCTGCGCGCAAAAACCGTGTGTGTCGAGGATCCGCAGTTCACGAAGGATTACCATGACCCGGCCAAACGATCGATCGCGAATGCGCTGACGATCGAATTCGCGGATGGGTCGAAGCTTGCCGAAGTGGCGGTCGAATACCCGATCGGTCATCAGCGACGCCGTGCGGACGGCATCCCGCTCCTGGTCGAGAAGTTCAGGACCAACCTCGCCCGGCGCTTCCCGGCAAAGCAGCAACAAGCGATTCTCGACGTGTCGCTGGACCAGGCAAAGCTCGAAGCGATGCCGGTCGATGAGTACGTCGACTTGTATGTGATATAGGGGACTGTTTGCGGATGAAACGGACATGCGAATGCCCCAAATCGGTCGCAGGACAGGAAGTGAGGAGCGCCGTTTGGCCGTGCCGAACAAGTGACGAACGACGCCGTCATGTGGCCGATTTGGGTCATTCCCATGGAATAAAGTTTAAATTTGGGGCTGCCCCGAGAAAGGCCGTTCGCTGCGTCGCAGTCCTCGCGAGCGGCCTTTCTCGGGGCAACGCCTGTCCGTTTCATCCGCAAACAGCCCCCAGGTCATTTACAGGACTCTTTGTTTCCTAGCCTTAAACCCAGGAAAATCACCATGGCCCACAATCTCCACAAGACCCTCAAGGAATTCGACAGCGGTTCCGGCAAAGGC
This sequence comes from Burkholderia sp. FL-7-2-10-S1-D7, assembly GCF_001524185.1. NCBI lineage: Bacteria > Pseudomonadati > Pseudomonadota > Betaproteobacteria > Burkholderiales > Burkholderiaceae > Burkholderia > Burkholderia sp. FL-7-2-10-S1-D7. The sequence goes on from NZ_LOWY01000008.1 coordinate 6,532, forward strand.
AAGTTCTACTCGCTGCCGCAGCTCGGCAAGGAACTGAAGACGAAGATCGAGCGCCTCCCGGTGTCGATCCGCATCGTGCTCGAGTCCGTGCTGCGCAACTACGACGGCAAGAAGATCACCGAGGAACACATCGAGCAGCTCGCGAACTGGAAGCCGACCGCGAAGCGCGTCGACGAGATTCCGTTCGTGGTGTCGCGCGTCGTGCTGCAGGACTTCACGGGCGTGCCGCTGCTCGCCGACATCGCGGCCATGCGTGGTGTGGCAGAGCGTTCGGGCAAGAACCCGAAGAAGATCGAGCCGCTGGTCCCGGTCGATCTCGTCGTCGATCACTCGGTCCAGATCGACTACTTCCGCCAGAAGGACGCACTCGACCTGAACATGAAGCTGGAATTCCAGCGCAACAACGAGCGCTACCAGTTCATGAAGTGGGGCATGCAGGCGTTCGACACGTTCAAGGTCGTGCCGCCGGGCGTCGGCATCGTCCACCAGGTGAACCTCGAGTATCTCGCGCGCGGCGTCCACAAGAAGGCGGACGGCGGCGACACCGTGTACTACCCGGACACGCTCGTCGGCACGGACAGCCACACGACGATGATCAACGGCATCGGCGTGGTTGGCTGGGGCGTGGGCGGCATCGAGGCGGAAGCCGGCATGCTCGGCCAGCCGGTGTACTTCCTGACGCCGGACGTCGTCGGCGTCGAGCTGAAGGGCAAGCTGCGCGAAGGCGTGACGGCCACCGACCTGGTGCTGACGATCACCGAAATGCTGCGCAAGGAGAAGGTCGTCGGCAAGTTCGTCGAGTTCTTCGGCGAGGGCACGAAGTCGCTGTCGCTGCCGGACCGCGCGACGATCGGCAACATGGCGCCGGAATATGGCGCCACGATGGGCTTCTTCCCGGTCGACGAAAAGACGATCGAGTACTTCGAAGGCACGGGCCGCACGAAGGCCGAAATCGCCGCGTTCGAAAACTACTTCAAGGCCCAGAAGCTGTTCGGCATTCCGAAGGCCGGCGACATCGACTACACGAAGACGGTGACGCTCGACCTGGCAACGGTCGCCCCGTCGCTGGCCGGCCCGAAGCGCCCGCAGGACCGCATCGAGATCGGCAACGTCAAGTCGACGTTCACCGACCTGTTCTCGAAGCCGGTCGCGGAAAACGGCTTCGCGAAGAAGGCGGACGACCTGAACGCGCAGTACACGACGAGCAACGGCGTCGACGTGAAGAACGGCGACGTGCTGATCGCCGCGATCACGTCGTGCACGAACACGTCGAACCCGAGCGTGCTGCTGGCCGCCGGCCTGCTCGCGAAGAAGGCCGTCGAAGCCGGCCTGACCGTCGCGCCGCACATCAAGACGTCGCTCGCGCCGGGATCGCGCATCGTCACCGAGTACCTGACGAAGACGGGCCTGCTGCCCTACCTCGCGAAGCTCGGCTTCGAAGTCGCCGCCTACGGCTGCACGACCTGTATCGGCAACGCGGGCGACCTGACGCCGGAACTGAACGAAGCGATCATGAAGAACGACATCGTCGCGGCTGCGGTGCTGTCGGGCAACCGTAACTTCGAAGCGCGTATCCACCCGAACATCCGCGCGAACTTCCTCGCGTCGCCGCCGCTCGTCGTCGCCTACGCGATCGCCGGCAACATCACGCGCGACCTGATGACCGAGCCGGTCGGCAAGGGCAAGGACGGCTACGACATCTACCTCGGCGACATCTGGCCGACGAGCGAGGAAATCCACGCGCTGCTCAAGTTCGCGCTCGACCCGAAGAAATTCGAGGACAACTACTCGAAGCTGACCAAGAAGGGCGACCTCTGGAGCAAGATCGAAGGCGAAACGGGCCAGGTCTACGACTGGCCGAAGTCGACCTACATCGCCGAGCCGCCGTTCTTCGGCAACGACTTCTCGATGGAGCCGGCGGATTCGATCCCGACGGTCAAGGGCGCGCGCGCACTGGGCATCTTCGGTGACTCGGTCACGACCGACCACATCAGCCCGGCAGGCTCGATCAAGGAAGACTCGCCGGCAGGCAAGTGGCTGAAGGAAAACGGCGTGCAGAAGGCCGATTTCAACAGCTACGGCTCGCGCCGCGGCAACCACGACGTGATGATGCGCGGCACGTTCGCGAACGTCCGGATCAAGAACCTGATGATCCCGGCGAAGGCCGACGGCACGCGCGTCGAAGGCGGCCTGACGATTCATCAGCCGAGCGGCGAACAGCTGTCGATCTACGATGCGGCGATGAAGTACGTCGACGCCGGCACGCCGACCGTCGTGTTCGCGGGCGAAGAGTACGGCACGGGCTCGTCGCGCGACTGGGCCGCGAAGGGCACGCAACTGCTCGGCGTGAAGGCCGTGATCGCACGCAGCTTCGAGCGGATCCACCGCTCGAACCTGGTCGGCATGGGCGTGCTGCCGCTGCAGTTCAAGGGCTCGGACAGCGTCCAGTCGCTCGGCATCACCGGCGAGGAGACCTATGACATCGAAGGCCTCGGCGACGACTTCAAGCCGCAGCAGGACGTCACGCTCGTGATCCACCGCAAGAACGGCGAAGCGACCCGCGTACCGGTGCTGCTGCGCATCGACACGCCGATCGAAGTCGACTACTACAAGCACGGCGGTATCCTGCCGTTCGTGCTGCGCTCGCTGCTCGCAGCGTAAGCGCCCTGCTGTTGCAGGTGCCGCAGCCGCCTCGCGGGCGGTTGCGGCCGATTTGGATGCCCGACCTCGTGTCGGGCTTTTTTTTGCCTGCTCGCTACGCGATGCCGTCGCTCGTCCGGCGCGTCACGCCGCCTTGTCGCCGCGCGCCTTCGCGCCCGCTCCTCGCGTGTTCTTCTTCAGGCGGGTGCGGTTGTATTCGATCGCCGCGCACACGAGGGCCTTAAGCGCCCGCTTGTCGATCCGGTCGCCTTCGAAGAAATCGATCGCGCGCCGCGCATTGCCTTCGAGGCCCGCATTGAACAGGCCATCGGGATCGGGCAGGTGCGCGCCGTGCATGAACGTCAGCTTCACCTTGCCCTTGTGCGCATTCGCGACCGCGATCATCCCGTCGCACGACCACACCGGGCTGCCCATCCATTTCCATTCCTCGACGATGCCGTCTTCGGCCGCAAGGATCGTCTCGCGCAGCGCGGCGAACGTCTTGCCTCGCCAGTCGGCGATGCCCGCGATCAGCGCGTCGATGCGTGCCGACGGCTCCAGGTCCGATGCGCTCATGCCCCGGCCTCCGGTTCTCCATCGGGCCGCGCCAGCACCTGTTCGAGCGATTCGAAGAACCGTACCCAGCCGTGCTGCGCACCGCGATACGCCTGTTCCTGATCCGCGCGGAAGCCGGCCTGCTCCATGCGCAGCAGCGTGCCGCGCGGCGTCGGCGTGAGCGTCCACGTGACGACACTTTCGAGCCCATACGCGGCCCATGTATAGGACAGCACGCGCTGCGGCTCGATCGTCAGCACCGTGCAGTCGACCGAACCCCAGTCCGCGCGGAAGCTGAACGCGCGGCCCGCGACGGGTTCGAAGTCGCTCTGCATCAGCCACGCCTCGATCAGGTGCGGTTGCGTGAGCGCACGCCAGATCTTCTCCGGCGGATGCGACAGTTCCCGTTCGACGACGACGGAGCGCGTTTCGGTAGTGGCCTGGTTCATTGATCCATCCTTTTGAGCAGATCTTCGAGCGCGTCGAACCGGGTCTGCCAGAAGCCGGCCATCTGGCTGGTCCAGTCGATCAGCGGAGTCAGCGCCTGCGGCTGCGCGCTGTAGTGCGTCTGCCGGCCTTCGTGACGGTCGCTCACGAGCCCGGCCTGCTTCAGTACGCCCAGATGCTTCGATACCGCCGGCTGCGACACGCCTGCATGGGCCGTGAGCGCGGCGACCGTCAACTCGCCCTCCTCGCACAGCCGCTCGAACAGCGCGCGGCGCGTCGGATCGGCAAGTGTCCTGAAAAGCATGTCGTGAGCGCTTTGCATGTTCGAATCAATAACCCGATGGTTATGGATTGAAGAATAGTCGCCGAACGAAACGCGTCAAGGAAGCGTTTCGCGGCGACATCGTTCGATCCCGCAGCGCGCTCGTTCGCCGGAGCGAGCCGAGCGGCAACGAACCGGCTCGCGATGGACATCCGGCGTGCGCCAAGTTGGCGCCATCGTCCGCATTCGAGCATTCACTCTAATCCGCGCACCTGACCCGCGAACCGAAAGCACGCTGCAAGACTCGGCGACGCGTTGTTCCACAGTTCGGGAAACGCTCGCGATCGACCGGCCCCTTTTTCGTGCATCCGCGCATCGAGGCGTCGTCGCGTTGGCATCATGGCGGCGCTTGACCACATAGTGCAACGCGCGGCGCACCCGTACCCGGTTGCACGCCAAGCGCTCTCGCCGCGATTCGCTCCGCAATCGCGCGCATTCCGATACCGCAACGAACGAGTCATGCGTGCAAACGTCGTCGGCCGCACCGCGATCGCGTCGCGAACCGGTTCCCTTTGCCGGCACCGATGCCGCGTGCACCGACGACGCCGGCACGTGCGCGCGAACACGCCGATGTCAGAACTGACAGCTATGGAAACTGGCAGCTACCGGAACGGCACCGACGCCCTACGCTCGTCACCGCTCGCGGCCCCACAAGGGCCGGGGGCTCCAGCAACGTCGTCTCTCCTAAAAAGGACTCCCGATGAAAAGGAACGCCCGGTTTGCCCTGCCCCTTCCGTCGCCCCGCCGCCTTGCGTGCGTGTGGCCGCTCGTGCTCGCCGCCGGCGCCGCACACGCGACGACGGACTGGGTCGATACCCACACGAAGGCCTTTCTGACCGGACCGCAACTTATGGCGCGCAGCGCGGCGCCGTCGCTCGAACTCGCGGCCGGCGAGACGACCGACATCGTCGTCAGCCTGAAGCTGCGCAATGCCGCGCAGCTCAAGCAGCTCGCGCACGACGTGAACCGGCCCGGCAACGCGCATTACCGCCAGTACCTGACGCACGAGCAGTTCCTCGCCAGCTACGCGCCGACCGACGCGCAGGTGCAGTCGGTCGTCGACTATCTGCGCAAGAGCGGCTTCGTGAACATCGAGGTCGCGCCGAACCGGCTGCTGGTGTCCGCGCGCGGCACGGCCGGCACCGTGAAGACCGCGTTCAACACGTCGCTCGTGCATTTCCAGTACGCGGGCCGCTCGGGCTTCGCGAACGCGTCGACCGCACAGGTGCCACGCGCGCTCGGCGACGTCGTCGGTTCGGTGCTCGGGCTGCAGAACGTCGCGCGTGCGCATCCGATGCTGCGCATCGGCAACGTGGCGAAGCCGCAGGCGCTCGCGGCGGGCACGGCCACCGGCCACTATCCGAAGGAATTCCCGGGCCTCTACAACGCGACCGGCGTGCCGACCGCGGCCGGCGTGACCGTCGGCATCATCACGATCGGCGGCGTGTCGCAGACACTGCAGGACCTGAAGCAGTTCACGTCGAGCAACGGTTACGGCACGGTCACGACCCAGACCGTCAAGACCAACGGCACCGGCACGAGCGGCAGCTACAGCGACGACCAGGACGGCCAGGGCGAATGGGATCTCGACAGCCAGTCGATCGTCGGCTCGGCCGGCGGCCAGGTCGGCAAGCTGGTGTTCTACATGGCGGACCTGAACGCCGCCGGCAACACGGGCCTCACACGGGCGTTCAACCGCGCGGTGTCGGACAACACCGCGAAGGTGATCAACGTGTCGCTCGGCTGGTGCGAAACCGACGCGAACGCGGACGGCACGATCGACGCCGAGGAACAAATCTTCACGACGGCTGCCGCGCAGGGCCAGACGTTCTCGGTATCGTCGGGTGACGAAGGCGTGTACGAGTGCAACAACCGCGGCTATCCGGACGGCGCGAACTACACGGTGTCGTGGCCGGCCGCATCGCCGCACGTGCTCGCGATCGGCGGCACGACGCTGTACACCACGTCGGCGGGCGCATTCTCGAACGAAACGGTGTGGAATGAAGGGCTCGACGAGAACGGCAAGCTGTGGGCCACGGGCGGCGGCGTCAGCACGGTCCTGCCGGCACCGGCGTGGCAGTCGGGCAGCAATCGTCAGTTGCCCGACGTGTCGTTCGATGCCGCGCAAAGCACGGGCGCGTACATCTACAACTATGGCCAGCTGCAGCAGATCGGCGGCACGAGCCTCGCCGCGCCGATCTTCACCGGTTTCTGGGCGCGTCTGCTCGCGGCGAACGGCACGGGCCTCGGCTTCCCGGCCGGCAAGTTCTATGCGGACATTCCGTCGAACCCGTCGCTCGTGCGCTATGACGTCGTGTCGGGAAACAACGGCTATCAGGGGTACGGCTACAACGCAGGCACCGGCTGGGATCTGACGACCGGCTTCGGCAGCCTGAACATCGCGAACCTCAACAAGCTGATCAAGACAGGCGGCTTCTGAGCGTGATGCGAAGGCCGGCGCGCGGCGGTCGCTTGCCGCACGCCGGCCGGGAAACGCGCGGGCAGCGGGCGCGCACGGAGCTACTCCGTCGCCCGCTCCTGCGCCGGCGTCGCCTCTACCGCGGCGACCGATGCGACCGGCGCGCCGGCCCGATGCGACGGCGCGAAGAGCCGCAACCCACTCGCGACGCTCGCGGCGCCGGCAAAGCCCGCACCGAGCATCAGCGCGAGCGTCGGCCCGTGACGCCCGGCGACCCCGAACGACAGCGCGACGAGCGCCGCGCCGGTCGCCTGCCCGATCAGCCGCGCGGTCGCGATGATGCCGCTCGCGCCGCCGCTGCGCTCGGGCGGCGCGCTCGACATCAACGCCTTCAGGTTCGGCGACTGGAAGAAACCGAAGCCCGCGCCGCACAGCATCATCCGCCAGCCGATGTCGACGACGTTCGGCGCCGCCGGCAGCGCGGCGAGCGACACCATTCCCGCGCTCAGCAGTGCGAGCCCGATCGCGCCGAGCAATCCGGGAGGATAACGATCGGACAGCCGGCCCGCGATCGGCGCGGCGAGCGCGACGATCGCCGACCATGGCGTCATCAGGAAGCCAGTCTCCACCGCGTCGCGATGCAGCACGGTTTCGAAGTAGAACGGCAGCGATACGAACGCGAGCCCCTGCGCGGCGAACGCGCACACGGCCGTCAGCGCGGACAGCGTGAACACCGGCCGGCGGAACAGGTCCACCGGCAGCATCGGTGCGGGGTGCCCGGCCTGGCGGCGGATCAGCAGCGCCCCGAACACGAGCGCGACCGCGGCAGCCGCGAACACGACGGACAGCGGCCCGCGCTGCGCGAATTCACCGAGCGCGAAGATCAGCGATGCGAACGTGATCACGTTGAACAGCGCGGCGAGCGGATCGAACGCATGCTTGCCGCGCGCAGTCTGCGGCAGCGACGGAATCGCCACGGCAAGCACGAGCACGCCGAGCGGCACGTTCACCGCGAACAGCCACGGCCAGGCCGCCACCGACAGGATCAGCGACGCGATCGTCGGCCCCACGGCGAAAGACACGCCGACGACCAGTGCGTTGAAGCCGACGCCGCGCCCGAGCCGGTGCGCGGGAAACAGGCCGCGGATCAGCGCGATGTTGACGCTCATGATCGCGCTCGCGCCGAAGCCCTGCACGATCCGCGCCGCTGTCAGCTGCGGCAGCGTCGCCGCGAGCGAGCAGCCGAGCGACGCGAGCGTGAACACCGCGAGGCCCGCGACATACACGCGCTTGTGACCGACGATGTCGCCGAGCGACGCGAACGGCAGCAGCGTCGCGACCATCGCGAGCTGGTAGGCGTTGATGATCCACACCGACGCGGCCGGCGACGCGTGCAGGTCGGTGGCGATCGCGGGCAGCGCGGTGTTCGCGATCGCCGTGTCGAGCGTCGCGAGCGCGACGGCCAGCAGCACGGCGGACATCGCGCGCCAGTTGACGGCCGGCTCCGGGGCGCCGGCAGGGGATGCAAATTCGGACAAGATGAGGCTCGGCTGACGAGCGACGCGCGGCGTCGCGGATTGAGCGGCGCGGCACCGGGCGCCCCTGCTGCAAGAACGGAACGCGCGGCATCGCGAGCCGTATTGTTGCAGAGCCTCATCGAGCGTGCAGGCAACCGCGTCGCCAGTCAGCGAAACGAAAGCTTCCGTGCGCCGCGTCGAGGGCGCGGCATCGTTGAGACCGCAACGATCGACGATACGGCGGCCGCTGCGGCGCCGGCCGTCAAGACACCGCGCGTCGCGCGTTGCGGCCGCGCAGCCATTCGAGCGCGAGCAGCAGGCTCGTCGAGAAGATGATCAGGATCGTTGCGAGCGCGGCGATCGTCGGGCTGATGTTCTCGCGAATGCCGGTGAACATCTGGCGCGGCAGCGTCGTCTGGTCCGCGCCCGCGAGGAACAGCGTGACGACGACTTCGTCGAACGACGTCGCGAACGCGAACAGCGCACCCGACATCACGCCCGGCGCGATCACCGGCAGCGTCACACGGAAGAACGTCGTGACGGGATTCGCGCCGAGCGACAAGCTCGCGCGCACCAGGTTCTGGTTGAAGCCCTGCAGCGTCGCGGCCACCGTCGTCACGACGAACGGCACGCCGAGCGCCGCGTGCGCGGCGATCAGCCCCGTGTAGGTATTCGCGAGGCCGAGCGGCGCGAAGAACAGGTACATGCCGACGCCGACCACGACCACGGGCACGATCATCGGCGACAGCAGCACGGCCATCAGGAGCCCCTTGCCCCGGAAGTCCGCCTTCGTGAGGCCGATCGCGGCAAGCGTGCCGAGCACGGTCGCGACGACGGTCGCCGACGGCGCGACGATGAAGCTGTTCTTCGCGGCCATCCGCCACTCGTCCGACGCGATCAGGTTCTCGTACCAGCGCATCGAGAAGCCCGGAATCGGATAGACGAGGAACGTGCTCGACGAAAACGACAGCGGCACGATGGCAAGCACCGGCAGGATCAGGTACAGCAGCGTCAGCACGACGAGCACGCGTAGCGCGACATACCACGCGCGCTCGACGAACGACATGTGCGGCGCGAACAGCGGCCTGGCGAGTTTCATGGTCGGCATCCCCTTCCCGTTTCTTTGCGTGTTGCTGCCCGGGCGCTCAGCCGAGGCTCACGTTGGTGCGCGTGAAGCGCCCGTACACCGCATACAGCACCAGCGTCGCCGCGAGCAGCAGCCCGCCGAGCGCGCACGCCATGCCCCAGTTGATCGTCACGTTCGTGAAGTACGCGACGTAGTAGCTGACCATCTGGTCGTTCGGCCCGCCGAGCAGCGCGGGTGTGATGTAGTAGCCGATCGCCAGGATGAACACGAGCAGCGCGCCGGCGCCGACGCCCGGATAGGTCTGCGGCACGTACACTCGCCAGAACGCGGCGAACGGATGGCTACCGAGCGACACGGCCGCGCGCTGGTATGTCGGCGGGATCGACTTCATCACGCTGTAGAGCGGCAGGATCATGAATGGCAGCAGGATGTGCGTCATCGAGATGTACACGCCTACGCGATTGAACAGCAGCGTCAGCGGATGCGAGATCAGCCCGCTGCCGATCAGTGCCGTATTGATGAGCCCCTCGCTCTGCAGCAGCACGATCCACGCGGCGACGCGCACGAGCACCGACGTCCAGAACGGAATCAGCACGAGGATCATCACGAGGTTCGCGCGGCGCTCAGACAGCGTCGAGATCCAGTACGCGAGCGGATAGCCGAGCAACAGCGCGAACAGCGTGACCGCGACGCCGATCACGAACGTGCGGCCGAAGATCGCGAGATAGATCGACTGATCGGGATCGGCCCGCACGATCTGGCCGAAGCCGTCCTGCTTGTGGTCGAGCGCGGCGAGCAGGTAGAACGGCGACAACTGGCTACCGTTCTTCGCGATCGACTGCCAGTACGCAACGTCGCCCCAGCGCGAATCGAGGTCGATCAGTTTCGCGCGCGTTTGCGCGGGCGTCAGTGCCGCGTCGTTGTCGCCTTTCAGCGGCATCGCGCGCGCCGTCTTCGCGACGAGCGAGCGGTAGCCGGGAATCTCGGTGTTCAGGCGCCGAGCGAGTGCGCCCATCGCCTCGCTGTCGGCGACCTTCGTCATGTCGGCCGCGAGCGCGACGTACGCGGCGTCGGCCGGCGGGGCCTTGCGGTCCCATCCCGACAGCGCGGCGATCGTGTTCGGCAGCGCGGCCGCGATCTCGGGGTTCTGCACCGCGCGCGTGAGCAGCGTGCCGATCGGCACGACGAAAATGAGCAGCAGGAAGATCGCGAGCGGCGCGATCAGCAGCAACGCCATCGTGCGCTTGCGGGCCTCGGCGGCCTTCAGCTCGCGCTTGAGCGCGGCTGACGACGGCGAGGAAGGAGCGATCGTCATCGTGTTCAACGGTTCTCTCCGGCCGGGCTCGATCCGGCGGAATGCCGCACGACGCAATCGATGCGCCGCGCGGCAGGTTGCATCAGGACACCTGAGTAGCGGTTACTTCGCCGCCCACGCGGCGAAGCGCTGCTCGAGCTCGTCGCTGTGGTCGGTCCAGAAGCCGATGTCCTCCAGCACCGCGTTCTTGCCGTTGGCCGGCGAGTTCGGCAGGTTCGCGAGCGTCTTCGCGTCGAGCGACTTGATCGCCGCGACGTTCGTGGGGCCGTACGCGATGTGCTGCGCATACGCCTGCTGCGGCTTCGGCGTCAGCGTGTACGCAATGTACTGCTCGGCCAGCGCCTTGTTCGGCGAGCCCTTCGGAATCGCCCAGTAGTCGAGGTCGTAGATGCTGCCGTTCCACACGACCTTCAGGTTCTTGCCTTCCTTCTGCGCGGCGTCGATACGGCCGTTGTACGCGGTCGACATCACGACGTCGCCGGCCACCAGGAACTGCGGCGGCTGCGCGCCCGCTTCCCACCACTGGATGTACGGCTTCAGCTCGTCGAGCTTCTTGAACGCGCGGTCCTGGCCGGCCTTCGTGCCGAGCACCTTGTACACGTCCTTCGGCGCGACGCCGTCGGCCATCAGCGCGAACTCGAGGTTGTAGCGCGCGCCCTTGCGCATGCCGCGCTTGCCGGGGAATTTCTTCACGTTCCAGAAATCGGCCCAGCCGGTCGGCCCGGTCTTCAGCTTGTCCGCGTTGTACGACAGCGCGGTCGACCACACGAAGAAGCCGACGCCGCACACCTGCGGCGATTCGGGAATCAGGTCGGACTTCTTCGCGATCTTCGACCAGTCGAGCTTCTCGTACAACCCTTCGTCGCAGCCGCGGTTCAGGTCGCCCGATTCGACTTCGACCACGTCCCAGTTGACGTGCTTCGCCTCGACCATCGCCTTCACTTTCGCCTGCTCGCCGTTGTACTCGACGGCCGTGACCTTGTTGCCGGTCGCCTTTTCGAACGGCTGGTTGAATGCGGCCTTCTGCGCGTCGCCGTTCGCGCCGCCGAAGTTGACGACCGTGAGTTCGGCCGCGGTGGCCGATGCGCCGACGACGGCGAGCGCCAGTGCGAGCGCGGTGCGACGCGCGGTAGAGCTTGCTCCGTTCATGGTGGTTCCTCTCCTCTCGTGGTGGAAGTGGGCAGTTGTTGTTGACGACGTACTGCGATAAAACGGGAAAACCCTGCGTCAGGCGAATATGCGCAGATGCTCGGGCGCGAATGCGAGCGATACCGGCGCGCCGGGGGAGAACGCATCGAGCGCGCCCGTACCGAGCGGCACCTTCACGAAGCACTCATCCTGGCCCGGCAGCGCGCAGCGCATGCGCACGTGATCGCCGAAATAGATGAGGCTGCGCGCTTCGCCGGTCACGCGGTTGGCGGTGCCGGTCGCGTGCCCGTTCGCGAGGCTCATGCGTTCGGGGCGGATGCACGCGACGGCCGGCGCGCCTTCAGCTGCGTCGCCGATGCGGCGACCGACGAGCTGCGTGCCGTCGTCGAGCCGGAATTCGCAGAATTCGCCGTCGACGCGCGCGATGGTGCCGCGCAGCCGGTTGCTGTCACCGATGAAGTTCGCGACGAATTCGTTGCACGGCGATTCGTACAGGCGGTCGACGGTATCGAGCTGCTGCACGATGCCCTTGTCGAACACGGCGACGCGATCGGACATCGTCAGCGCCTCGCCCTGGTCGTGCGTCACGTAGACGAAGGTCACGCCGAGCTTCTCGTGCAGCGCCTTCAGTTCGTACTGCATGTGTTCGCGCAACTGCTTGTCGAGCGCGCCGAGCGGCTCGTCCATCAGCACGAGCTTCGGCTCGAACACGAGCGCCCGCGCGAGCGCGATGCGCTGCTGCTGGCCGCCCGACAACTGCGCCGGATAGCGTTTCGCGAAACGCTCCATCTGCACCATCTTCAGCGCATGCGCGACGCGCTCCGCGCGCTCGGCCGCCGGCAGCTTGCGCACCGACAGCGGATACGCGACGTTCTGCTCGACCGTCAGGTGCGGAAACAGCGCGTAGTTCTGGAACACCATGCCGATGTTGCGCTTGTGCGGCGGCACGGTGTTCAACAGTTCGCCGTCGAGGCGGATCTCGCCGCCCGTCGGAAACTCGAAGCCCGCCAGCATCATGAGGCAGGTGGTCTTGCCCGAGCCGGACGGCCCGAGCAGCGTCAGGAATTCCCCTCGGTGGATGTCGAGGTCGAGCGATTTGACGACCAGCGTCTCGCCGTCGTAGGTCTTCCGCACGCCGCGAAAGCTGACGATCACATCATCGGACTTCATCGTGGCTGTCCCCTTGCTGCGCGACAAACGTTTTTGAGATGGGCCCACTATACGGTGCGTACGGTTCTACAATAGGGAACCATTTCAATATTACTAGTAGGACCACTTTGGATACCGTGATCCTGGCCGACTGGCTCTCCGCCCGTCTCGACCGCAGTTCGTCCGAGCCGATGTACCGGCAGTTGCTGCAACTGATGCAGCAAGCGATTCTTACCGGAGAATTAGGGCCAGGGACAAAGCTGCCCAGTTCACGCACCCTCGCGGCAGACCTGTCGATCGCGCGCAATACCGTGCTGCACGTGTACGACCAGCTGACGGCCGAAGGCTATGTGCTGACGACGACCGGGAGCGGCACCTACGTGGCCGACACGCGCCCGGACGCGGCCGTGATCCGCGTGCCGGGCGCCGCGCCGCCGCCGTCCGACGCCGGTGCGGCGGCGCAGCAGGACGCACAAGGCAGCCTGTCGATGCGGGGCCGGCAGTTGATCGAGCATGCGGGCGTGTCGCGGCGCCAGTGGGGCGCGTTCATGCCGGGCGTGCCGGATGTGTCGGAATTCCCGAGCCGGACATGGAGCCGCCTGCAGGCGCGCCTGTGGAAAGAAGCGAATCCCGAATTGCTGACCTATGCGCCGGGCGGCGGCTACCGGCCGCTGCGCCGTGCGCTCGCCGACTACCTGCGCGTCGCGCGCTCGGTCAAATGCTCGCCGGACCAGGTGATCATCACGACCGGCATCCACCAGTCGATCGACCTCGCGGTGCGGCTGCTATCCGACATCGGCGATCGTGCGTGGGTCGAGGAGCCGTGCTACTGGGGCGTGCGCAGCGTGCTGCAGGCGACCGGCCTCGCGCTCACGCCGGTGCCGGTCGACCAGGAAGGCATCGATCCGAGCACGAGCGACATGCAGCATCCGCCGCGGCTCGTGCTTGTCACGCCGTCGCACCAGTATCCGCTCGGGATGGTGATGAGCCTCGCTCGGCGCCGGATGCTGCTCGAGTATGCGCGCCAGCACCGCTGCTGGATCATCGAGGACGACTACGACAGCGAATTCCGCTACGGCAGCCGCCCGCTCGCGTCGCTGCAGGGGCTCGACGACGGCGGCCGCGTGATCTACGTCGGCAGCCTGGGCAAGATGCTGTTCCCGGGCCTGCGGATGGGCTACATGGTCGTGCCGGAGCATCTTGTCGACACGTTCCGCACCGGGTTGTCGGAACTGTATCGCGAGGGCCAGCTGATGCAGCAGGCCGTGCTCGCCGAATTCATCATGGATGGGCACCTGACTTCACACGTCAGGCGGATGCGCACGCTGTACGGCGAGCGCCGGCAATTGCTGATCGATGCGATCCACGCGCGCTTCGGCGACGCGCTGCCCGTGATGGGCGACGAGGCCGGCCTGCATCTGGTGCTCGGCCTGCCCGACACGTGCGACGATCGCGCGGTCACGCAAAGCGCATTCGACGCGGGTGTGATCGTGCGCCCGCTGACCAGCTACTACAGCAACCTGGACACCGCGCGGCGCGGGCTGCTGCTCGGCTATGCGTGCGTCGCGCACGAAGGCATCGGGCCCGCGTTCGACACGCTCGCGGCGACCATCGAACAGCATCTGCCGCGGCACTTCACGCGCGCCGCATGACCGCGTGCGTCATTGCGCGGCAGCCGTGCCGCGGTCGAGCGACGCCGCGCGGATCGCTTCGCCGGGCTTCGTGAACATGCGCTGCCGCAGTGCGGCGATCTGCGCGTCGCGATCCTGTGGCGACAACCCGGCCGCGTCGATCTGCGCACGCTGCGCCGCATAGTCGGCGTAGCGGCTCTGCCACGATGCGTCGTCCTGCTGCATCTGCGCGACGCGCGCGGCGGCTTCGGGGCCGAGTGTCTGCGTCAGTTGCGCGCGCATCGAATCGGGCGGCGCCCCGCTCTTCTGCAGCTGCGCGATCTGGTCGATCGCGGCCTGCTGCCGGTCGGCCTTCTCCCGAGCCGCGCGTTCGTCGGCGGGCATCTGCTGCGCGAGCGCTGCGAGCCGCTCCGCCTTCTGCGCATCCGTCAGCGTGCGGTCCTGCGCAATCTTCAGCCGCGCGAGATCGTAGCGCTGCCGCCACTGCTCCGCGCCGAAGAACGGCTGGCTCCAATCGCCGAGCGTGCGCGACGCGATCGACGCGCGCTGATCGAGCGCGAGCTGCAGCGCTCCGAGATCGGACTTGTCGACCGCGCCCGCCTCCGGCAGCTTCGCCAGCGCGTCGAGATACGCGCGATATCGATGCCAGACGTCGAGCGCCTGGCGCTGCGCGGCCGTGCCGTCGAGCTGTGCGGCGACCTCGCGCACGACGAGTGCATCGAGCGCGGCCGCGTTCAGGTCGCTCCGCGCGGTCAGACAGTAGTCGAAGAAATCGCGCACCGCGCGCGACTTCGCGAGATGGCCACCGGCATCGAGCGGCAGCCTCGGCGCACTGGAACCGTCGAGCGGCGGCGGCAGTCCAGCGCTCGCGGGCAGTGCGGCCTGCGGCGGCGCGGCGCTCGTGCCGCCGAGCACGGCCGCGCCGGCCGACACATGCGCCGCGTCGGCGCCGCGATGCGATGCCGTGCCGCTCCAGATCGCGACGCCGGCGATCGCCGCCAGCCCCACCGCGCCGTAGACCGCAACGCGTCGCGCGAGCGGCGCGCATCCTTCACGTGCCGTCATCGATCACACGCCCGCGAGCTTCAGCCGGTTCGCATGCGTGCGGATCACCGCGACCGGATCTTCCGCATTCGCGCCGCGCACGCCGAGCAACTGGTTGATCTCATCGAGATGGTTCCACTTGTAGCTCGTGCTCAGCACCTTTCCGTACAGCGCACTGCACTTCGACACGAGCCCGTCGTTCTGGCCCGAGGCGCGATTGATCATCACCGTGCCCGTGCCGAACAACGCAAGCGTCGACAAGTCGAGCGCGTTCGCCGGGTCGATCAGCGGAATCGTGCTGGTATCCGTCGAGCCCGTCACGCCGAACGCGGAGACGGTCGGCTGGATCGCCGTGCCGGCCCACGAATACAGCAGGTGCGTATTGCCTCCGACGGTTTCCGTCGGCGCACCCGTCTGGCAGCTGCCCGGCGCGCCGAGGCCCGCGCTCGGGTAATTCTGGTTGTACTTGGCGGCCTGGGAAGTCGTCAGCGTCTTCAGTGCGGCGAGCGCGTCCTGGTTGGTGTTGTGGCTGCTGCTCGTCAGGATACCGAACACATTGACGAACGCCGCGATCACCGAGGACGACAATCCGGTCGGATCGTAGGCGAGTACGCCCTGCACGAAGTCGGCGAACTCCGAGCCGCGATGCGGCGTGCCGATCGTCGTCACCGACGCGACGAGATCGGGTGCGACGGCCGCGACATAGCGCGACGTGAGGCCGCCCTGGCTGTGACCGACCAGGTTCACCTTGGTCGCACCGGTCGCGGCGAGCACCGTCTTGACGTAAGCGAGCAGTTGTTCACCGCGCCCGTTCGGCCCGTCGTCGCTCTGGAATCCCGACAGGTTCGCGACGTAGACGGTCGCGCCATGCTGCTGCAGGTCCTCCTGGATGCCGTACCAGTACTCGAGCACGCCCGCGTACTTGTCGGTGCCGGTGAGCCCGTGCACGAGGATGATCGGATAGCGCGTCGCCGCGTAGTCGTCCGCCGGCGCGGTTGCCGCCATCGCCGCGTGCGTCGTCGCGAGCGTCATCAGCGCGGCCGTCCCCGCGAACGGCGCGACGCTCATCGCGCAAGCCACTGCCCCTGCCACCACCCTGGAACGCATCGATCTGGCCATGCATGTTCTCCTGATTATTGTGTTGCCGGTGCGAATGAGATCGGATCGACGCGCACGGCAGGTCGCGAACGGTCGCGGGCAACGTGTGCGTCGAATGCGGGAGTGAATCACGAGTCGCGAACGTTTGCGCCCTGACTAGATACGGTTCTCTAATCGGTTGACGCGCCCCGCCCGTTCGGGCGGGGCTGCGTTCACGCGTGCGCATGCTGCATCGCACACGTGCACCGCGCGTTACAGCTTCGCGCTCACACGCAACCATGCCGTGCGCCCCGGCTCCATCACGGGCGCGTTCGCCGGATAGCCGAAGCCCGCGTTGCCGGCAAGGTTCAGGTGCTCGGTGTAGGCCTTGTCCAGCACGTTGTCGATGCCGACCGAGATCTGCACCTTCTTGCTCAGGTTGTACTGCGCATGCAGCGACAGCACGCCGAAGCCGGCGCTCGGACCGAAGTCCTTGCCCACCACATTGCCCTCGTTCAGGGCATAGCGATGCTGCGGCGCAACGACTCGCCACAGTCCGCCGGCCGACCATGCGCCGCGCGTATATTCGAGCCCGAAGCGCGCCTCGAGCGGCGGCATCTGCGGCAGCGGGTCGCCGCTCGTCGCGTTACGCCCCCACGCGTACGCGAGCGACGTCTCGACGCGCAGCGGTGCGACCGGCCGCCACGACACGCCGGCTTCTCCGCCCATGATCTGCGCGTTGACGTTGGTCGCCTGCGTGGTCGGCCCCATCATCCCGGCCGCGTAGTTGAACAGGATGTAGTCCTGCACATATCCCGCATAGGCCGACACCCACGCATCGAACCGGTCGCTCTTGTACTGCGCGCCGATGTCGAGTTGCGTGGTCTTCTCCGGCTGCACCGCCGAGAACGCATTGATCGAACCGGCCGGCCCGCGCTTCGCGGAGAACAGCTCCCAATAGTCCGGATAGCGTTCCGCGTGACCGATCCCCGCATACCAGGTGACCGGCAGCGCCGCGAGATCGCGCTCGTACCGCACGAAACCGCTCGGCAGCACGCGCGCGCGATCGTCGTCGAAGGTCGGGTTCGGCCTGCTCGCCATCATCCCGCTCGTCGTCGCACGCTTGTCGCGCGCGCTCGCGTAGTCGACCCGTGCGCCACCGATCACGCGCGACGCATCGCTCGCATACCACGTCAGCTCGCCGAACGCGCCCGCGTTCCACATCGTCGCCTGCGCATCCCACGGTTGGTCGCCGTAGTTCTGTCGCCCCATCGCCGAGCGGGCATCGAGCCGGTTCGACTGTGCATCGACGCCGGTCACGAGCTTGAAATCGTCGCCGAAACGGAACGTCGCGGCCGCCCGCGCACCGAGCGTGCGGCGCCGCACCTCGGATGCCATTCGCATCGGCATGCTGCTGGTCGGGTCGGGCTGCCGCAGCGTGTAGTTGTCCATCACGTGGTCGGCTTCGTTGTAGTACACGCGCGCTTCGATCCGGTCGAGCACGTCGCCGAGATGCCGCTTGTCGAACGAGAGGCCAAACGTCTCGCGGCGGAAATGCGCGCCATCCATGCCGCGCCCCGCGTAGCGCGCATAACCGTCACCGGTGCCCGCCGTCAGTTCGACGCGCGTGTGATCGTCGGGTGTCCAGCCCAGCGCCGCGTCCGCGTTCCACTTGTCCCATTGCGACGGTACGGTGTTGCCGTTGCCGTCCTTATAGTCCTGCGCATGTGCATGGTTCGCGGTCACGCGGCCGTAGACATCCGGCGTGCCGGCCGTCACGTCGACGTTCTGGTCGTTGCGGCCGAACGATCCGCCGACCAGGCTGCCGTCGAAACGCATGCCGGGGCGGTCGAAACGCGGCGTCACGCGTTCGAACAGCACGGTGCCGGCCGATGCGCCAGGGCCATACAGCACGGTTTGCGGGCCCTTCACGACGGTGACCTTGTCATAGCTTTCCGGCGCGATATACGAGGTCGGCGCATCCATCCGGTTCGGGCACGCGCCGAGCGTCGGCATCCCGTTCGCGAGAATGTTCAGCCGCGACCCGAACATCCCGCGCAGCACGGGGTCGCCGTTCGTCCCGCCGCTGCGGATCGACGTGAAGCCGGGAATGGTCTTCAGGTAGTCCGCGCCGTCGCTCGCCGGCAGCGGCTGGCGCGGCGTCTTCGGATCCGTGACGACGACGAGCGGCGTCGTCAGCGGCGACGCAACGACCTCGACGGGCGGCAGCAGCGCGGCCGCGTCGTCCGTCGGCGCACCGGCGGCCTGCGCGGATTCGGTCGCGGCCGCGGCCGCGGTCATCGCGCCGACGGCCAGCGCGGGAACAGTGAGTTTCAGCATGCGCGGCACGCGCCGCGCACGGGAATGGCGCGCCGCCCTCGGCGCGCGCAAGGAAAGAATGGTCATGATCGAAAGCCCGAGTGACGCCCTCCACGCGACCTCGACGGACCGCACGGATATCGGCGATGAATGGAACGGAAGACAGCGCGTCAGGCGCGCTCGGGCGGTGCGCGTGGATACGCGCGCGGATAGCAGTCGGCGCGTGCCGCGACCGCATGCGGCGCGGTGGCGGAAACGGCATGAGGGGGGACGAAGACGAACGATGCGGCGGCCGCGCCGCCGATCGCGGGACTGTGCGCGAAGAAGCCGCAATAGCCGCACGCATCGAGATGCAGTGCATGGTTGTGCGCGCGGCCCGCATCGGGCGCGCGGTGTGCGCCATGTTCTGCACTGCAGACGATTGCGTCGGGGGCGACCGCCTGCGCGATGCGCCACTGCGACACCAGCGGCGCCGCGATCGCGAGCCAGATCGCGAACACGCCGAGCCAGGCGGTCAGGTGACGATGTCGGTGCAGCATGCGCGGTGATGCGTAAGCGGAATGTAAAAGCAGCCGAGATGTTACAGAATGTTCGCCGCGATGGCCAGTCGTGCATCGCGGTAAACGGACCGGGGGCGCATGGTTGTCGATACAACCATGCGCCCCCGGCTGCTGCGCGGCTTCAGCGTGCGGCCATCACGGTGCCATGCGTCGCAGCACGTTGTCGCGCCGGATGAAGTGGTGGTAAAGCGCGGCCAGCGCATGCAGGCCGATCACGAAGTAGAACGCGTTACCGATCAGTTCGTGCGCTTCCTTGATCGTCGGCCGCAGCGCCTTGTCCGGGCCGAACAGCGTCAACGACACGCCGATCCAGTCGAGCGACACGGGCTTGCCGCCCATGTTGACCATCATGATGCCGAGCAGCGGCTGCGCGATGATGAATACATACAGCGCGAAATGAGCGAGCTTCGACATCCACTTGAGCAGCGTCGCCTGCTCAATGGCTTCCGGCACGCGGCTGATCACCCGCCATAGCACGCGCAGCACCGACAGCACGAGCACGCAGGTACCCGCCAGCAGGTGCACGTTCATCCAGAACACGCGACTGTCACTGCCTTTCGGTCCGCGAATCTCGATGGCCAGATAGGCCAGCGCCACCATCAGGAAGATGGCCCAGTGGAAAAAGATCGCGGGTGAGCTGTAGCGCGTCTGTTTCGCGAGGATGTTTTTCATGCTGTGTCTCGAAATTGCTCGTGTGGTATGCGGGGCAGACATACGCCGCGGCTGACGGCACCCCGGCGGTTGCCCCGATTGTAGCCTCACGGGCGACCGACGTTGTGCGGCCGGATCAAATATCCGAGGAATCCGCGCGGCCCGTCCGCTGGCCCGCATATGGAAAGTCCGAATCGCGCGGGCCCGCGGCTGTGGCAGGATTAAGCTTTGGTGCGACGTTGCGCGGGCATCATGAGTAAAGCGTTCTTCGTTGCGGCCTACCGGCTGATCGCCGCGTTGCTCGCGGTGTCGACCACGCTGCACAGCGTCGCAGGCTACTGGGGCATGCCTGCCTTCCATCTCGGCAACTACCTCAGCTACTTCACGCAACTGAGCAGCCTCTATGCCTCGGCCATGCTGATCGTGGGGCTGTCGCGTGTCACGCGTCCCGGCTCGGCGCGCTACGAATCGATGCGCGGCGCCGCCGTGCTCTACATGCTGATCACCGCGATCGTCTACGAACTGCTGCTCGCCCGGCTCGATGCGTTGCGCCACGTCACGCCGGCCCTCAACAACTGGGTCCTGCACCGGATCGTGCCGCTCGTGGTGCTGTGCGACTGGCTGTACGTGGAACCGCGCTCGCCGATCGCGTGGCGCAGTATGTTCGCGTGGCTCGGCTTTCCGGTCGTCTATCTCGGCTATACGCTCGTGCGCGGCGCGCTGGAGAACTGGTATCCCTACCCGTTCGTCGATCCGCGGCCGCACGGGTACCTGCCGGTCGCGCTCCAGTGTTCGCTGATCGCGCTCGGCGCGGCGGGACTCGCGCTGGGCATTCGCTGGCTCGGCAATCGTGCGAGGCAGTCCGGCACCGCGGAATTCAAGGAAGGGTGAAGACGGGAACGTGTGCGCCGCGCGGCGCACACGTCGTGACGCGGCGCGTCAGCCGCCGTTGCGCGGCAGGAAGTTCATCGGATCGACGACCTTGCCGTTCTGCCGGACTTCGAAGTCGAACGTCGCGCGACCGCTCGCGTCGGTGCCCATCTCGGCGACCGGTTGGCCCGCACGCACTGCGTCGCCTTCGTTGACGAGCAGCTTGCCGTTGTGCCCGTAGGCCGTGATGAGCCCGTTGTCGTGCTTCAGGATCACGAGCGGGCCGTATGCCTTGACGCCAGACCCGGCATAGACCACGCGCCCGTTTGCCGCGGCCCGCACCGAACGGTCGGGCCCGGTCGCAGCGATCACGATGCCGCGCGTCTTGCCGACCACGAATGGCGCGGCGACCATGCCCGTGGCCGGCCAGGCCAGCGAGCCCGGTTGTGCGGCCGCGGCGGGCGCCTGCCCGAACGAGGTCGAGGCAGGCGGCGGCGCGACGCGCAGCACCTGGCCGGGCGACAGGGCGTCATTCGGCGACATGTGGTTCCAGATGGCCACGTCCTGAACGCGCTGCCCATAGGCGGTGGCGACGCTGGCGAGCGTGTCGCCCGGATTCACGCGGTAATAGCCGGCAATCACGCCCGGCGTGGCGACCGACGCCGGCGTCGACGGTCGTACCGGCTGCCAGTTGTCGGTCCACGGCGTCATCGTACAGCCCGTCAGCATGGCGGCCGCGGCGACGAGCGCCGCCTGCGGCAACCAGCGCGCCAGCGCATCGTGGATCGGAATCGTATTTCTCAAGGGTCCTCCCGGATTTGCGTCGTGGCGCCGCCCACCGCCCTCCGGCGTGCGACGCACGATGTCCGGCCAGGCGGCCGGACCAACCAGTATCCGACCGCTCTCGCGGCCGTCAGTTTCCACGGCGGGACGTCGGCGCGAACGGGCTCATCGGCCCCTTTTTCGCGCCATTTTCGTATCGCCCCGGCCGTCAAAGATACCATCTGTCGTCGACAGGACCGCGGCAGGCGCCGATCCGGCAACAGTCTTGCGGTTTCCCCGACGCGTGCCGGCGGGCCGCGAGCCGCATCGCGCGGGGCGTCCGGAGGCTTCAGACCACCGTTCCGCCGCCGCCAGCCGTGTCCCACCGATGACTGCCGCCCCGCTGCCGGCCGCCTCCTATACTCGGAGGTGCACCGCACGATCCAGCGATAACGAGGAGAAAACCATGAACAATGCGACGTTTCTGTCCGTGCAGCTCAACGCCGAGGATTTCGCCGGTTCCAGCGGCCTCGTCGAATTGCTCAACCGGCACCTGTTGTTCGCGACGGACGTCGCCGAAGCAGCGGACGCACTCGTCCAACTGGCGAGCGTCGCGCACCTGAGCGGCGCCACCCGGCACAGCGTCGAGCTGCCGGTACTCGCGATCGAGCGGCTGCGCGACGCGCTCGACACGCTGAGCGGCTACGACGAGGCCTGGCTGCAGGCGCTGGAGCCGGCCGACGCGCTGTTCCGGGACATCGGCCGCGGACCACGGCCGCTGCATTGACACGACGGGCGCCACCAATGAAAACAGCCCGTCGTTCCGTGATGCGGAACGACGGGCTGCGGGTACTGCGTGGGGTCGCATCAGGCCGCACATGCGGCCGGCGATCGATGACGATTAACGACCCTTGTAGATCGGTGCGCCATCCGACACGCGCTTGACCTGCCAGCCGGTCTTGGCGACCGCCGGAGCGCCCGATTCCTGCTGGGCGGCCGGTTGCGCACCGTAGCCGCTCGTATCGGCAGCGGCCACGTTCTGTTGCGGGTTCACACGGGCTTCAGCGGCCTGGATGCTTGCCGGGTAGTCGGTGCGGTCGCTGCCCAGCTTGTAGCCGGCCTGTTGCAGCTGGGCCAGTTCGGCCTTCACCTGCGCACGGGTGACGGGGGCGTTCTGTTGGGCGAACGAGACGGCAGGAACGGCGAGGACAGCAGCAGCAGCGAACGTTGCGATCAGCGATTTCATGATTACCTCCGGGATTTTTTTGCTCCGCCGCACACACCATGTCTGCAGCGATTGAACAAAGTTTAGTCCCGAGATCACCTAGGGAAAACCATGAAACAACGAAAACACTGTTTCCTCGGAGCCAACAATTCCGGGATCCGGGAACGAAAAACCCTACTCAAAGAATAGAATTTCGCAACAATACCGTCCTCGCCAGCCGGTTACGACCAGTTCGCGTGGAAGCTGCCCGGCCGGTCGGTACGCTCGAACGTATGGGCGCCGAAGAAGTCGCGCTGCGCCTGCACAAGGTTCGCCGGCAGCCGCTCGGAACGGTAGCTGTCGAAGTACGCGACCGCCGACGCGAACGCCGGCACCGGCACGCCTGCCTTTACGGCGGCCACCACGACGTCGCGCAGCGACGCCTGGTAATTCGCGGCGATGTCCTTGAAATACGGGTCGAGCAGCAGGTTCGCGAGCGCCGGATCCTTCGCGTACGCGTCGGTGATCTTCTGCAGGAATCGCGCGCGGATGATGCAGCCCGCACGGAAGATCTTCGCGATCGTCCCGAGATCGAGGTTCCAGCCATACTCTTCGGACGCCATGCGCAGTTGCGCGAAGCCCTGCGCGTACGAGATCACCTTGCTCAGGTACAGCGCGCGGCGCACCGCTTCGACGAACGCGGCGCGATCGCCGTCGAACGACGCGGCGGCCGGGCCCGACAGGATCTTGCTGGCCGCGACGCGCTCCGTCTTCAGCGACGACAGCACGCGCGCGAACACCGACTCGGTGATCAGCGGCAGCGGCACGCCAAGATCCAGCGCGTTCTGGCTCGTCCACTTGCCGGTACCCTTCTGCGCGGCGCGATCGAGGATCACGTCGACGAGGTGCTTGCCGGTTTCTTCGTCCTTCTTGCCGAAGATCTTCGACGTGATCTCGATCAGATAGCTGTCGAGCTCGCCCTGATTCCACTCGGTGTAGACCGCGCCGAGTTCGTCGTTGGTCAGGCCCGCGACGTCCTTCAGCACGGCATAGCTCTCGGCGATCAGCTGCATGTCGCCGTATTCGATGCCGTTGTGGACCATCTTCACGTAGTGGCCCGCACCGTCCGGACCCATGTACGCGACGCACGGCTCGCCGTCCGACGGGGCCTTCGCGGCGATCTGCTTGAGGATCGGCTCGACCAGGTCGTACGCGTCGCGCTGGCCGCCGGGCATGATCGACGGGCCGCGCAGCGCGCCCTCTTCGCCGCCGGATACGCCGGTGCCAATGAAGTGCAGGCCCGATTGCGCGAGCTCCTGGTTGCGGCGGATCGTGTCCGTGAAGTGCGTATTCCCGCCGTCGATCAGCACGTCGCCCTTCTCGAGCAGCGGCTTGAGCGATGCGATCGTCGCATCGGTCGCTTCGCCCGACTTCACCATCATCAGGATCCGGCGCGGCGTCTCGAGCGACGCGACGAACTCTTCGAGCGTATAGGTCGGTACCAGATTACGGCCGGGGAATTCGGCGATCAGTTCGTCGGTTTTCTCGCGGCTGCGGTTGTACACCGAAACCGCGTAACCGCGGCTCTCGATATTGAGTGCGAGATTGCGCCCCATCACCGCGAGCCCGATCACACCGATTGCTTGTTTGCCCATTAGTCAATTCTCCGGAAAAAACAGGGCGCGACCCGAACAGGGCCGCGCGCACAGGCGAAAGGATAGTGGAAACCCGGCTGCGATGCGCGCTTGCGTGTCATTGCTCCGCGTGCGGCAGGCGCCTGAACACGACGCTCAGGTTGTTCGCCGGCATCTCGACGACCTCGATGCAGTCGAGCCCGCGGTCGAGGCCGAGCGCGACGACCGCCTCGAGATCGCGAACGCCCCACGACGGGTCGCGGCTGCGCAACTGCTGATCGAACGCTTCGTTGGACGGCGCCGTATGCCGGCCTTCGCGGCGATACGGGCCGTACAGGAACAGCACGCCGCCCGGACGCAGCACGCGCGACGCGCCGGCGAACAGTGCGTCGGTGCAGGCCCACGGCGAGATGTGGATCATGTTGATGCAGACGATCGCGTCGAACGCCGCGGCCGGCCACGACGCATCGCGCACGTCGAACGCCAGCGGCTCGGCCAGGTTCGCGAGGCCGGCATGCGCGACCCACGCGGCGATCGAGCGGCGCGCCTGTGCGTCAGGATCGCTCGGCTGCCAGCGCAGCGCCGGCAGCGCCTGCGCGAAATGGACCGCATGCTGCCCGGTGCCGCTCGCGATCTCCAGCACATCGCCGCTGGCCGGCAGCACGCGACGCAGCACATCGAGGATCGGCCCGCGATTGCGCTCGGCCGCCGGCGCCGACAGCCGCGCGGACGGATCGGGCGAGGACGTCGGCCCCGTCACGATGCGTGCTCCGGCGCGCCGCCGGCGACGCCCAGCCGCGCGTTCAGCGCGTCGAGCGCGGGCGCGCAACGCGCCTCGACCTTCAGCGTCAGCATCGGATCGGCGCGCGTATGGCCGAGGTTCAACGCGGCGACGGGCTTGTTCTGCGCCTGGGCCCACACGCAGAACCGGTAGCCGGAATACACCATCAGCGACGAGCCGACGACGAGCAGCGCATCGGCCGCATCGAGCGCCTGCGACGCCAGCGCGACGCGTTCGCGCGGCACGTTCTCGCCGAAGAACACCACCGCCGGCTTCAGCAACCCGCCGCAGGCCGGGCAGGCCGGGATGCGGAACGTGTCGAGCGCGGCCCATTCGAGGTGCGCGTCACCGTCGGCGGCGGGTTCCGCCTGCGCGCCCAGCAGCTCGGGGTTGTCCGTTTCGAGCACAGTCTGGATCGTCGCGCGCGCGTGATGCGCGCCGCAATCGAGGCACGTGACGCCGTTGATGCCGCCATGCAGTTCGATCACGTCGCCGCTGCCTGCACGCTGGTGCAGCCCGTCGACGTTCTGCGTGACGAGGCGCTCGATCCGGCCGGTGCCGCCGAGCCGCGCAAGCGCGACATGCGAGCGGTTCGGCCGCGCACGGCCCACCACCGGCCAGCCGATCATGCTGCGCGCCCAGTAGCGGCGGCGCGCGGTGTCGGAACCGAGGAATTCGTGGAGCTGGATCGGCGGCGAGCGCATCCATTGACCGTTGCGGTCGCGATAGCCGGGAATGCCGGAATCCGTGCTGATGCCTGCACCGGTCAGCACGAGCAGCCGCGGATGGCGCTCGACGAACGCGTGCAGCGCATCGAGCGCGGCCGGATCGATGCTGGCGGATGAGGGGTCGGGCGAGGCGATGTCGTTCATGTTGGCGGCGCGTGATCAGGCGCGGTGGCAAGCCGTGCGGCCAGCGCGCCAGCACATGATACAGAACGCCGGGCGATCGGGCTGGCGGCCCGCGCAACACCGGCGCAGCAAAAAAAGACGCCCATCGACCACATGGCGATGGGCGCTTCAACAATTGATCCATCGGGGTAGTGGATCAACTGACAGCACAATGTCGTCGGATCCACCGCGGCGCCGCCGGCGGACCTTTCCCCTGGACTACACCTTCGATTTCCCGATGTCGGGCGGATCGCCGCGCGGCGGTGCGTGCGGCAGGCACACGCATGCGTCGCGCTCGGCACGCGTGCGTTTCGCGCGTCGGCATGACGATCCATATCTCATGATTGATTGCCCATCCACGTGCTCGGCGGTTCATCCCCGAAGGCCGACTGGCACCGGTCGGCCTGGTGCGTCACGCCTGCACGTCGTCGTTCGGAACGAACCCGGATTGTTCGGATGGAACGAAAAGCCGCACGCTCATGTCACCGCAATCAACGGCGAAGCGAATTCACGGGCAGGTCGGCGATTCATTTTTGCAACACGACACGTTGCGATTCGGTCTGTTCTCATTCTCTTGTCCCCGTCTTCGATGCGTCCGACCCACTGAAGCGATGGCCGGCCCTCCACTGCGCCGGCGATCGCGCTCACGGCACACACAGATATGCAAGGAGTGCACCATGCTTCGCGGCGCAAGGCGGCGCGGCCGGTGAAGTGACCCCGAAGCGGATCGTGCGGCAACAGAAATGCGTGAACGTTTCGAAAGTGAAACAACCGGAAACGGCCCGCGCAATCGGCGGACGAGCGCGGCGCAGGTGTTGCACGAATGTGACGTGTACGCGGGCGAGACGTATGCACCTGCACGACACCCGACGATGCGCTTACGATCGCCTGCCCCTGGCCGCGCATGCGCGATCGAACGCGCACGTGATCCGAGGCAACCGATTGCGGATGTCCGCCGTGACGCCCGGCTCCTCGGCGCGCTTGCCGATATCGGCGTGCGTCGCCTCGCTCGTGCGAGCGCCGCCGCCGAACACGAACAGCACCGCGCGCCACAAGACCGAGCATTACTTGCCGAAGCGCGTTGATGCCGATTGATTGCCCGATGACCGAAAGCGCCGATCATGCCGGAGCCGCCGATGCCGCCGTGAATCGCTCGCGGCGCGTCGCAAGCGTCGCGCAAACACGCTAGCATGCGAACACCGTACGGAGCGCGCCCGCTTCGCCCCGTCTTCAAGGAATGGACATGCCCCTGCCCGCCTCCGGCCGCGCCGACGTCGCGCAGCGCATCTTCTTGGCCGAGCGGCTGTCGATCGGCCTGACGCTGCCGCTGCTGCGCAGCGGCCGGACCGTCGCCGATTTCAACGAGCAGCTCGAACTCGCGGCGCGGGCCGATTCACTCGGCTTTCGCGCACTGTGGATTCGCGACGTACCGCTGAACAGCGCCGACTATCCCGACCCGGTCGGGCACCTCGATCCGTGGGTGCTGCTCGGCGCGCTCGCGTCGCGCACGCGCCGGATCGTGCTCGCCAGCGGCGCGATCGTGCTGCCGCTGCGTCATCCGTTGCATATCGCGAAAGGCGCGCTGTCGGTCGCGACGCTGTCCGGCGGACGCTTCATCCTCGGTCTCGGCTCCGGCGACCGGCCGCCCGAATATGCGGCGTTCGGCGTCGATGCTCAAACGCGGCGCGACCGGTATCGCCGGCATTGGGACGTCGTTGCGGCCGCGCTCGGCGTGCCGTCCCGCGTGCTGCCCGACGAAACACCGCCGGACGCGCCCGACTTCACGCTGCTGCCGCGCGGCGATGCCGCGGTGCCGATGCTCGCGGTCGGCTCGGGCGGACAGAGCGTCGACTGGATCGCACGAAACGCGATCGGCTGGATGACGTACCACCGCGATCCGGACACGCAGCGTTCTCGTTATTCGATGTGGCGCGCGGCCGTCGACCGGCTCACTCAACCGGGCTTTCGCGCGTTCGGCGTGTCGATGCGGCTCGATCTCGATGCGAATCGCGATGCGCCGGCCCGCGCGCTGTCGCTCGGCTACGCGACCGGACGGAATGCGTTGATCGGGATCTTGCAGGACATGCGCGCAGCCGGCACGCACCACGTCACGCTGAATCCCGGCTCGGACCGGCCCGTGCGCGAGGTCATCGAGGAAATCGCCGAATACGTGCTGCCGATCTTTCACGACGAGCAGGGCTGATTCATCAGGAATCCGGAGTTTACCGAATGTAGCCGCAGCCGTGGTTTGCACCGAATCGATGTGCCGGCGAGCACGTTTCGTTCCCGACCCGGCACGTCGCAAGCGACTATTCGTCGACGGAACTATTCGGGTCCGTTCGCGATCATGTTAACTTCCGTCCATCGTCCAGACCGGCGGGCCACATTTCGATGAGCGCCCGCAAGCCTCCCCATGCGACATTTCCTGCTCGGCTGGCTGCTCGCCGCCGTCGTATCGATTGCCCACGCGGCTACCCCTGCACCAGCCGCCCCATCGGCGGCCTCCGGCGCCGTGCCCGCTTTGACGCCGCAACAGGCGCAGCAGGCCCTCTCCGTCCTGCAAAATCCTCGCGAGCGCGAACAGGTCGAAACGACGTTGCGCGCGATCGCGGCCGTCGGCGTGTTGAGCACGCCCGCGCTTCCGGCGAGCGCCGCGACACCGGCCAGCGCGGCATCGGCCACCCCAGCCGCGCTCACGACGAACGGGCTCGCGTCGATGCTCGTCCGGCAGGGGGCACGTTGGGCCGGCGAAATCGGCGCCGCGCTGAACGAATCGCTGCGCTCGCTGCTCGATGTCGGCTCCGTCGGCCGCTGGTGGCACGAGCGGCTGGTGCGAACCGACGAACGCGCGGACCTCACGCGCGCGATCCTGGTCATCCTCGCCGTGCTCGTGCCCGCGTTCGTCGTCGAATGGTTCGCGAAGCGGCTCCTGCGGCGCGCGCTGGCCGCCCTGGGCACGCGTCGTGCCGAATCGTCGCGTCGGGCCGAGCCCGAGCCAGCCGGGCCGGACGACGCCAGCGCCGACGGCACGGGCGCACCCGAAACGTCGTCGCAAGGCCGTGGCCATGCGCGGCGCCACACCACGCTGCTGCGCCGGATGCCGCGCGCGCTGGTCAGCCTCGCGCTGCGCGTGGTGCCGCTGGTGGTGTTCGTCGGCGTCGCGAGCCTGACGATGTCGGTGCTCGACGGCGACGGCACACCGACCGAAACCGCACTCGAATCGCTGATCGACATCTACGTGATCTGCCGCCTCGTGACGATTGTCAGCCGGCTGTTCTTCCAGCCCGATGCGCGGCAATTGCGGCTGCTGCACGTCAGCGACGCATGGGCCGCGATCGCGCAGCGCTCGATCGCGCGGATCGTGATCGTCGTCGGCGCCTGCACGGCCGCGGTCGAGATCGCCGCGAGCTTCGGCCTCAGCGACGCCGGTCACGTCGCGCTGCTGAAAGCCGTCGCGCTCGTCGGCCACTTGATGATCTCGGCGCTGATTCTCCGGTGCCGCCAGCCGGTTGCCGCCCGCATCCGCGCGGCCGGCGACGATCGGCCGGCCTTCGCGATGATCGGCAACGCGCTCGCCGACGCGTGGGCGCCCGTTTCGGTATTCGTCGTGATGGCGCTGTGGTTCGTGTGGGCGCTCGACGTCCACAACGGCTACCGCGTGCTGATCACGCTCGGCGGCCGCTCGATCGCCGCGATGATCGGCATGCGGATCGTGTCGATCGTCGTGTTGGGTGCGCTCGCTCGACTGTTCCAGCGCCGCGACGACGATCGCACGCTGGTCCACCTGCACGCGTACCGCTACTACCCGCTGGTGCGCCAGATCGTGTCGGCGGTGATCGCCGTCGTGACCGTCGTGCTGCTGCTGCAGATCTGGGGCGTGCCGATCTTCCACGCGTTCCAGACCGGCACGATCGGCCATCGGCTCGCGTCGGCGCTGATCACGATCGCGATCGCGGCCGTCGTCGCGCTGATCGTATGGGAAACCGCGAACATCGCGATCGAGCGCCGCCTGCAGCAGTGGACACACGAAGGCAACCTTGTGCGCGCCGCGCGGTTGCGCACGCTGCTGCCGATGCTGCGTTCGCTGCTGTTCATCATGATCGCGCTCGTCGTCGTGCTGACGGGCCTCAGCGAAATCGGCGTGAACATCGGTCCGCTGCTCGCCGGCGCCAGCATCTTCGGCGTCGCGCTCGGCTTCGGCTCGCAGAAGCTCGTGCAGGACTTCATCACCGGGATCTTCCTGCTGATGGAGAACGCGATGCAGGTGGGAGACTGGGTCACGCTCGCCGGCGTGTCCGGCACGGTCGAATACCTGTCGATCCGCACCGTGCGGCTGCGCGCGGGCGACGGGTCGCTGTACACGATCCCGTTCAGTTCCGTCACGACCGTCAACAACACGAATCGCGGGCTCGGCAACGCGGCCGTCAAGGTCAGCATCGCGTACGGCCAGGACATCGATCGCGCGATCGAGACGCTGAAGGAGATCGGCGCCGCATTGCGCGACGATCCGAATTACAAGGACGGCATCCTGTCGGATTTCAGCTACTGGGGCATCGACCAGGTCGACGGCGCGACGATCGCGCTGGCCGGACAGATCCAGTGCAAGGACTCGGCGCGCTGGGGCGTGCAGCGCGAATTCAACCGGCGTATCGCGGTGCGGTTCCGCGAACGCGGAATCCGGATCGCGAATCCGCAGCGCAGCGTCGTCGCGTATGAAGACGGTTCGCGGCCCGTGGCGCCCGAGAACGATGAGAATGGCGGCCCTACTGCCGGCAAGCCGGCCGCCGAACCGCCACCGCGCGCTGCCCCGGATCGCAAGCCGGACTGATCGTGCGGATGCCGCTGGGCCGGCCACCGCGCGTCGCGCCGTGCCTGTGCCGGCGCCATCGAACGACCGATAGCCGCGCTCGATGCGCGGCGGTTTTCATCGCGCGCTGAACGCGCTGCGCCGCGTTCGCCGGCGCGGCCCGCTCGCCGCCCGATGCGCCACGCTGCACATGCCAGTCCGATCTGCAATGGTCGCCATCAGCAGCGCGCGGCACCTTCACCGTTAGAACGATCCCGATCGAGCAGTTGCAGCGTGGAACGCGGCACGAGGTGGAATACCGTCAACTGGCCGAACGGACTCATCGCGCGCAACTGGTCGTCGCCGCGCCAATCGTCGACACGTTGTGTCATCCGGTCGCTTTGCCGCGCGATGCGATCCATCACGACGCGTCGCCCCACCCCGTTCTCGCGACGAGCCGTCGATCCGATCAGGTTGATTCGCCGGACGCGCCCGACGCGCGTCAAACCCTGCATTCCGTGACGGAAGACGCGCACGGGAGATTCGAATGATTTCTCGAATACGGTACGTGCATTACGAATCGAATCGCGAATTATCCGAAGGACGGATCCGCAATTGCATCCTGTTTCTGGTTTGAAAATTACAAAACACCCCATGACTTTTCAAAATAATTTCATCTAATTCCATTTAACTTTGTTTCATATAATCAGAAAAAGTTTGACAGCGAACTTTCGTTCTTGATACCGTCCGATGCAAGCAATCCGACGAACTGCAGACACGCAATCGTTCCCGCTCAACGCATCTCGCTTCCGCCGCACCGAAGTTCTCGCCGCCGACCGTCGCTTCTTCCGTCGGCGCATGCAACATCCCGATGCATTCATTGGGCAACTGCCGTCCGGCAGCAGGCCGAAGGACCGAACCAGATGAGCAGGATACCGAAACTGTTGCTCTAGCTTGCCTGCATCAGGCCTGCCGGCGCGGCCGGGCCGCATCGCGGCGCAGCGCCTCCCTTACCGAGCATTCCAGCATTTCGCCCCCCGGAGGATCACCACCCATCCGGGTCGGGCGAAAGGCCCCGTCGCGTCCGCGCCATCCGCGCGAGCGCGGCGGATATCGGCGGCGCACGATCCGCGCCGCCGTCGACCGTTGTTGTTCGTGCAGTTCGATGTTCAACCGGAGGGGTAATTCAAAATGAATCAGGTTGCAGACAAGAAACAAAAGCACAGCCGCATCGTCAAGCTCGCCCTCGCCGCCGCAGCAGCCGCTTCGTTCGGCATGGCCGCCCATGCCGCACCGGCCGCCGGCTGGACGGAAACGCGCACCAAGGGATTCCTGCCGCTCGTCCAGCAAGGTGAAAGCAGCAGTACCGCCGGTGCGCCGGCTGCCAGTACCGCCGCCGCTGCCGCGGCTGCCACCGAGATGGCGCCCGGTGAATCGGTCGACATCGCGCTCGGGCTGAACCTGCGCAACGAAGCGCAACTCGACCAGTACCTGCACGATCTGCATACACCCGGCTCGCCGCACTACAAGCAGTTCCTCACGTCGGCGCAGTTCGCCGCGCAATACGCGCCGACCGATCAGCAGGTTGCCGCCGTCGTCGCGCACCTGCACCAGGCCGGCTTCGTCAACATCGTGGTCGCGCCGAACCGCCTGCTCGTGTCCGCGTCGGGCACCGCGGCCACGGTCAAATCGGCGTTCCGCACGACGCTCAAGCGCTTCACGCGCAACGGCCGAAGCGTTTACGCGAACACCGATGCCGCGCAGGTGCCGAACGCAATCTCAGGCATCGTCGGTGCCGTGCTGGGGCTGCAGAACGTCGAGCTCATGCATACCGGCGCGGGCAGCAAACCGCAAGGCAACACCAGCAACCTGACGATTCCGGCAGGCGCATCGGCGGTGCCGCACAACCCGACGGAATTCTCGTCGCTCTATGGCGGCGACGGCACGCCGACGGCCTCACAAACCACCGTCGGCATCATCTCCGAAGGCGACCTGTCGCAGACGGTCAGCGACCTCAATACGTTCGCCGCCAACAACGGCCTCGGCACGATCAGCAGCAGCGTCGTGCAGACAGGTCCGTCAGGTAGTTCGTACACCGATACGTCCGGCACCGTCGAATGGAACCTCGACAGCCAGTCTATCGTCGGCGCCGCCGGCGGCAGCGTGAAGCAGGTCGTGTTCTACGTGGCGCCGTCGATGTCGCTCACCGCGATCACCGCCGCGTACAACAAGGCGGTGAGCGACAATGTCGCGAAGGTCATCAACGTGTCGCTCGGCGTGTGCGAATCGTCCGCGTACAGCACCGGCTCGCAGGCGACCGACGACACCATCTTCAAGCAGGCCGTCGCGCAAGGTCAGACCTTCTCCGTATCGGCCGGCGACCACGGCGCATACGAATGCGCGAGCGGCACGCCGTCGCGCTCGACCTACACGGTGAGCGAGCCCGCGACGTCGCCGTACGTGATCGCGGTCGGCGGCACGACCCTATTCACCAACACGTCGACCAACGCATACAACAGCGAAATCGTGTGGAACGATCCGAGCTGGCAGCCGGGCACCGTATGGTCGACAGGCGGCGGCTACAGCAAGTACGAAGCCGCGCCGTCGTGGCAATCGTCGAGCCTCACCGGGTCGACCAAGCGCGCACTGCCGGACGTCGGCTTCGACGCCGACCTGCGCACCGGCGCGATCCTCGTGGTGAACGGCCAGACGTCCGACACGCTGTGGGGCTCCGGCTACCTGAACAACGAAGGCGGCACGAGCCTCGCCGCGCCGATCTTCACCGGCATCTGGGCGCGGCTGCAATCGGCCAACAACAACGCGCTCGGATTCCCGGCGTCGAGCATCTACAAGTACTTTCCGAGCAATGCGGCGCTGGTGCACGACGTGACGTCCGGCAACAACGGCAGCGGCACGTACGGCCACAAGGCGAAGGCCGGCTGGGACGCGACGACGGGCTTCGGCAGCGTGAACATCTCGAAGCTGAACACGTTCATCCAGAGCACGTCCGATTTCGCGCGCTGATCGCGCGATGAATGGTGCGGTTTCCGGGTGCGGGTCGTTTTGCGCGCCCGGAGCCGCATCAGCGCCAGTGCGCGCACAGCCCCGGATCGACGCTGCGCGTCGGCACACGCCGCCCGCGGTCGCAGCGGGCCAGCGAAATCACAGCTGCGATTCGATCGGAAACAAGCCCAGAAACCACACTTCCACGCGCCGCGCCGCCGATACTTCCGGCTCGTGATCGAGTTCGGTCACTTTCCCGTCCGCGTCAGTCTGAATCCACTTGA
The DNA here is from genome assembly GCF_001524185.1 of Burkholderia sp. FL-7-2-10-S1-D7. Lineage (NCBI taxonomy): Bacteria > Pseudomonadati > Pseudomonadota > Betaproteobacteria > Burkholderiales > Burkholderiaceae > Burkholderia > Burkholderia sp. FL-7-2-10-S1-D7. The sequence continues at coordinate 40,628 of NZ_LOWY01000008.1, forward strand.
GCTGCCCCTTCCCGGCCGGGTCGATCCTCGATTCGACTCGCCACGCGATTCGATCGAGCCGCGGCTCCAGGTCCGCCGCAACTTCCGACGCAATCGCCGGGCTCTCGCAGTAAACACCGATCTCGGTATTGAGATTCAGCGAGCGCGGATCGAGATTCATCGAACCGATGAAGATGCTTTTGCGATCGAACACATAGGTCTTCGCATGCAGCGAAGCACGCGACGAGCCGATGATGACCTGCTTCGAGATGCTCTTGTCGCCGGACGGCCGCCGTTCGTAAAGCCTCACGCCGGCCTCCAGCAGCGCACGCCGATAGCGCCGGTAGCCGGCATGCACGGCCGCGACGTCGGTCGATGCGAGCGAGTTGGTCAGGATCGTCACGCGCACGCCGCGTGCCGTGAGCGCGTGCAGCCGTTCGACCATATCCTTGCCCGGCACGAAGTACGGCGACACGATCAGCAGTTCCTGCTCGGGCCGCAACGCGAGTGCGCGCAGTTGCGGCATCAGGTGCCCGTCGCTGTCCTTCGGCGAGCGTGCGATCTTCGCCGGATCGTCGTACAGGACCGTCGCCTGCCCCCAGGACAGCTCGGTGCCCTGCCCGTGCACGATCTCGTCGAGCCGGTGTCGCGCCTCGAGCACGTACGGATTGTCCTCCATCGTGCGCAGGTAATCGCGCAACCGTTCGCGCTCCCGGTCGAGGCCGCCCGGCGCCGCGTCGTGCCCGACCAGCGCATCGATCGGATACGCATACGGCGAATTCCAGAACGTATCGAATTCGGTCGAGATGTCGTTCACGACGGGGCCGTGCACGACCACATCGAGATCGCCGAACTCCAGCATCGACGACGCGCCGAAATATTCGTCTCCGATATTGCGGCCGCCGACGATCGCGGCCTGGTTGTCCGCGATCATCGCCTTGTTGTGCATGCGCCGGTTGACGCGCGAGAATTCGAGCACCGTGCCGATCTTCTTGAAGTGGCGTGTGGCGACCGGATTGAAGAGCCGGATCTCGATGTTCGGATGCGAACTGATCTCGAGCAGCTTCTGGTCGTCCGCATTCGTCCCGAGATCGTCGAGCAGCGCGCGCACGCGAACCCCGCGATCGGCCGCACGGATGATCGCGTCCGCGAGCTCGTGTCCGGTCAGGTCGTCGTGCCAGATGTAGTACTGAAGGTCCAGCGAGCGGTCCGCGCGATCGGCGAGCAGCACGCGCGCATCGAGCGCATCGACGGGATCGCGCAGCAGATGAAACGCGTCCTGCCCCGGATGGGCGGTGGCCTGCTGACGGAACGCGACGCCGAGGCGCGTGGTTTCCGTATCGGTAAATGCGTGCGTTGGCGCGCGACCGGCCTGCGGCGGCAGGCTGGCGCACGCGGCAAGCATCAGCAACGACAGAATCGCACTCCACGAACGCAACATGATCATGATGGCCGCCCCCACTGTCGGGCGAAGTCTGTTTGTGTTTGTTCTGGCTGCCGGACGGAACGCGGCGCTGGCCTGCGGTTCGCGCGCTCGACGATTCTCGATCGTGCGCGCCGACCGCGCTACAGCATACTTCGATTGATATCGGGACGGCACGCTCCGCGCGTTTTCCCGGTGGCGGCGATGCGACACGCGACGCCGGCGTAAACGCATTCAACACGCTCGACACATTCAGGCGGCGCGCAAAAGAAAAACCCGCGAAGCCTTGCGGCGTCGCGGGTTTCGAAACTTCCTTGGATAGCCTTGGAAGCGAATCTGGTGGGCCCCCCGGGAGTCGAACCCGGCACCAACGAATTATGAGTTCGCTGCTCTAACCAAGCATGAGCTAGGGGCCCAGACAAGAAGCAACGTGTGCTACACGCCACTCCGGCAACGAAGCCGGGCCGGCATTGTAACAACAAAGACGCTAATGAGGACAAACGCCACCGGCATCACGCGGATACCGGCGGCGTTCGCAAGTCAGACGCTGGAAATCAGTTCCCTTCGAGGAACGACTTCAGCTTGTCGGAACGGCTCGGGTGACGCAGCTTGCGCAGCGCCTTGGCCTCGATCTGACGGATCCGCTCGCGGGTGACGTCGAACTGCTTGCCGACTTCCTCGAGCGTGTGATCGGTGCTCATCTCGATACCGAAACGCATCCGCAACACCTTCGCCTCGCGCGGCGTCAGCGAATCGAGCACGTCCTTCACGACGTCGCGCATGCTTGCATGCAGCGCGGCATCCGCCGGCGCGACCGTGTTGTTGTCCTCGATGAAGTCGCCGAGATGGGAATCGTCGTCGTCGCCGATCGGCGTTTCCATCGAGATCGGCTCCTTCGCGATCTTCATGATCTTGCGGATCTTGTCTTCCGGCATCTCCATCTTCTCGGCGAGCGTTGCCGGATCCGGCTCGAGACCGGTTTCCTGCAGGATCTGCCGCGAGATGCGGTTCATCTTGTTGATCGTTTCGATCATGTGAACCGGAATACGGATCGTGCGCGCCTGGTCCGCGATCGAACGCGTGATGGCCTGGCGAATCCACCACGTCGCATAGGTCGAGAACTTGTAGCCGCGACGGTATTCGAACTTGTCCACCGCCTTCATCAGGCCGATGTTGCCTTCCTGGATCAGGTCGAGGAACTGCAGGCCGCGGTTCGTGTACTTCTTCGCGATCGAAATCACGAGACGCAGGTTCGCCTCGGTCATTTCACGCTTCGCCTGACGCGCCTTCAGTTCGCCGGCCGCCATCTGGCGGTTGGTTTCCTTCAGGTCCTTCAGCGGCAGCACGACGCGCGCCTGCAGGTCGAGCAGACGTTGCTGCTGTTCGCGGATCGCCGGGATGTTGCGCGACAGGACTGCGCTGTACGAATGACCTTCAGCCGCGATCTTCTCGGCCCAGTCGAGATCCGTCTCGCTGCCGGGGAAGCGCGCGATGAATTCCGAACGCGGCATGCCGCACTTGTCGACGACGATGTGCAGAATCTGGCGCTCGACCTGACGCACTTCGTCCACTTGCGCACGCAGCGTGTCGCACAGACGCTCGACGGTACGCGCGGTGAAGCGGATCGTCATCAGTTCGGTCTGGATCGTTTCCTGCGCCTTCAGGTAGGACTTCGACTTGTAGCCTTCCTTCTCGAACGCGCGGCGCATCTTGTCGAACCACTCGCTGATCTGCGCGAACTTTTCGAGCGATGCGCGCTTGAGGGCTTCGAGCTGGGCGGCGTTGGCGGTTGCCTGGGCGGCACCGTCATCGTCCTCTTCTTCCTCTTCTTCCTCTTCCTCTTCGGCTTCCTCGTCCTCGTTCTCGATCGCTTCGGCTTCCTTCGCCGAGAAACCGTCCGTATCGGCGGAGTCCGAAGCATTCGGATCGAGCAGGCCGTCGACGAGTTCGTCGACGCGGATCTCTTCGTTCGCGACGCGCTCGGCCATCGCGAGGATGTCGGCGATCGTCGTCGGGCACGCGGAAATCGCCATCACCATGTGGCGCAGGCCGTCCTCGATCCGCTTCGCGATCTCGATTTCGCCTTCGCGCGTGAGCAGCTCGACCGTGCCCATCTCGCGCATGTACATCCGGACCGGATCGGTCGTGCGGCCGAATTCCGAATCGACGGTCGACAGCGCGACTTCCGCTTCTTCCTCGACTTCATCGTCCGACGACGCGGCCGGCGCGTTGTCGTTCAGGAGCAGCGTTTCCGCGTCCGGCGCCTGCTCGTAAACCGCCACGCCCATGTCGTTGAACGTGCCGATGATGCCTTCGAGGGCTTCGGTCTCGGTGAAGTTGTCCGGCAGGTGGTCGTTGATTTCGGCATACGTGAGGAAGCCGCGCTCCTTGCCGAGCTTGATCAGCGCGCGCAGCTTCACGCGGCGCTCTTCGAGCTCCTCGGCCGTGCCGGGCGTGCTCGTCGCGAACGCTTCCTTCAGCAGCGCCTTTTCCTTGGCGCGACGATCGCGCACCTTGGATTTGCCCGGGGCAGCCGCGGCTGCGGGCTGCTCGTCGCTCTGATTTGCGTCGTCATCGACGGATACTTCGTTCAGCTTTTTGGTCATGGAGTTCGCCGTACCGGCTATATCGACTCGCGGCTGCTGGACGACAGCCGGTTGAACCGTGGGTGCATGAGTAGTACGTACTGCCGTTTCGTCCGCGGCGGCAGTCGTGTCCCTTGCGCTTTTCGCACTTGCCCGCTTCGCCGCCGGCTTGGCCGGCCCGGAGTCGGGTCTGGCGGCAGCCCGTGTTTTGGCTGCCGGCGCCGGCGCAGCCTGAGCAGTGCCGGCCGCGGTTTTCTTTCCTGCAGGGGCTGACGTGGCTGAAGACACTGTCCTGGTGGAAGAAGCAGACTTGGCCGCTGTGACCTTCGTGGTCGGCTCCGTCGAGCCCTTGCCTGTTGCTTTCTTTCCGCCTGTCGTCTTTGCCATCGCGAATCTCGCCTCTGCTTAGAAAACAAACCGCTGGAAACCTTATATTATAGCACGCTGGGGAGCCCTCTCTTGGCGCCCCGGCCGCCTACAGCCCGAGCCGACGCTTCATGTCGGTTCGCTGCTGGTTCAATTCCGTCAATTCCGCCAGTTCCTCGGGTGTGAAGGTGGACTGCCGCGCAAGCCGGTCAAGCCGGTCGCAGCAGGCGTCATAGCGCATCTTGAGCACCGCGGCCTGCAGTTCCTCCCCCGCGATCCGTTCCTGTTCACGCTGCCGCTCGGGCACCGTCTCGTCTTCCGGATTCTGTAACAGCAAATCGCGGACGTTTTCATCATAGTCCAGAATTTCGCGGAAGATTTCCTCGTAAGTCGCGCCGTTCGAGGACGTCCGCAGGACATCCGACAGCAGCCGGAACTCCGCGCCGTCGCCCAGCGCACGCGCATGCTCGACGACTTCGGCGAACAGCTCGCCGATCCGCGGCAGCGCACGCAGGGTCGCAAGCTGTTCGTCGTCGAGTTGCGACGCGATCCGCGGATGCATCACGAGCGTACGCAACGCGCGCTTTTCGCTGTCCGTCACACGCCGCCGCTCGCTGCGCGCCGGCGCCTGGCGGGCCGGCGCCGCGATGCGCGCATCGACATCCGACAACGCCGCGACTTCCTCGAACGGGATATCGAGCCGGTCGGCGAACATGTGCATGATCTGCGCGCGCAACGCGTTCGCCGGCAGCGCCTGCAGCAGCGGCTTCGCGTCGAACAGCGCCTTCGCTCGACCTTCCGGCTGGTCGAGCGCCTTGCCGGCAATTGCTTCGTTCAACAGAAATTGTGACAACGGCATCGCACGCTCGACCTGCTCGGAAAACGCGTCCGCGCCGAATTCGCGTACGTAGCTGTCCGGATCGTGCTCGGACGGCAGGAAAAGGAATCGGATCGTCCGGTTGTCCGCCGCATGCGGCAGGCACGCCTCGAGCGCGCGGCGCGCCGCACGCCGGCCGGCCGAGTCGCCGTCGAAGCTGAAAATGACCGTGTCGGTCTGACGCAGCAACTTCTGCACATGGATCGGCGTGCACGCCGTGCCGAGCGTCGCGACCGCGTTCGGGAAGCCGAGCTGCGCGAGCGCGACGACGTCCATGTAGCCTTCGACGACCAGCACGTACTTGCGCTCGCGGATCGCAAGGCGCGCCTCGAACAGCCCGTACAGCTCACTACCCTTGTTGAACAGCGGCGTTTCGGGCGAATTCAGGTACTTCGGCTCACCGCTGCCGAGCACGCGGCCGCCGAACCCGATCACCTGCCCCTTCACGTTGCGGATCGGGAACATGATCCGCTCGCGGAACCGGTCGTAGCGTCGCGCGACGCCCTGTGCATCGGTTTTCTCGCTGACGATCACGAGCCCCGATTCGACGAGCGAGTCGTCGCGGTAGTCCGGGAACGCGGTTTCGAGGTTCTGCCAGCCGTCCGGCGCATAGCCGAGCCCGAAGCGCGCGGCGATCTCGCCGGTCAGGCCCCGGTTCTTCAGATACTGGATCGCGACGGTCGCGCCGCGCAATTGCTTGCGGTAGTAGTCGCACGCGGTGGACATCACGTCGGACAGCGCGGTCGCGACCGATTTCGACACGGGCGCCGGATAGTCACCGCCACCCGCACCGCCTCCGCCACCACCGCGCATGGACGGCTCGTGCGGCACGGTCAGTCCGACCGATTGCGCGAGCTCCTGCACGGCTTCCGGGAACGTGAGCCCCGCATGCTCCATCAGGAAACCGATCGCCGTGCCGTGCGCGCCGCAGCCGAAGCAGTGATAGAACTGCTTGGTCGGGCTGACGGTGAACGACGGGCTCTTCTCGTTATGGAACGGGCACAACCCCATGAAGTTGGCGCCGCCCTTCTTGAGCTGCACATACCGGCCCACCACGTCGACGATATCGACGCGGTTCAGCAAATCCTGCAGGAACGAATGCGGAATCACCGTGGGATCGAGCGAAAAATAGACAATACGACGCCCCGGCGCACGCGCATGCGGCGCGCCGGGATGCGGGTTTTACTTCGACAGCGCGGCCTTGACCTGCGCGGAAACGGCCGTCATGTCCGCCCGGCCGGCAAGCTTGCCCTTCAGCACGCCCATCACCTTGCCCATGTCCTGCGGGCCGGCCGCGCCCGTTGCCGCGACCGCGGCCTGGACTTCGGCAGCCACTTCGGCGTCCGACAACTGCGCGGGCATGTATGCGCCCAGCACGGTCAGCTCGGCCTGTTCCTTCGCGACGAGATCGTCGCGGCCTGCGGCTTCGAACTGGCTGATCGAGTCCTTGCGCTGCTTGATCATCTTGTCGATCACGGCGGTGATGCCCGCGTCGTCGAGGGTCACCCGATCATCGACCTCGCGCTGCTTGATCGCGGCCATCAGCAGGCGAATCGTCGCCAGACGCTCGCTTTCCTTCGCGCGCATCGCGGCCTTCATGTCTTCGCTGATCTGCTCTTTCAAACTCATCTTGCACCCGGGATGGAAACGTGACTTCAACGCCCGCGAACGGGCGTCAACACAAAAACCCGCTTGGGACTAAGTCTCAAGCGGGTTGCTCGAATCCGGCATCGGCGACTCGCAGCCCCAGATCGAGGCCGATCGTGCGGAGGTCGCCGGTGCGCCGCTCAGTGAATCGCGCGGCGCTCAATCGTTCAGTACAGCTTCTTCGGCAGCGTCTGGCTGCGGATTCGCTTGTAATGACGCTTCACCGCGGCAGCCTTCTTGCGCTTGCGCTCGGCGGTCGGCTTCTCGTAAAACTCCCGCGCACGAAGCTCGGTCAGCAGACCGTTCTTCTCGATCGTGCGCTTGAAGCGGCGCATGGCGACTTCGAACGGCTCGTTTTCTTTAACGCGAATGATCGTCATGATCCGACACGAATAAAGGTTTGCAGGGAAGATTGACAAGTATAGCAGAGCGCCGCGCAAAGACATAAGGGCCGGCCCCCGTCAACGGGGCCCGCGCCGCCGTGTCAGGCGCCCCGCGCAAACTCCGCCGCCGCCTGCCCGGCCGCCGTGCCGGATGCCCACGCCCACTGGAAGTTGTAGCCGCCGAGCCAGCCCGTCACGTCCACCGCCTCGCCGATGAAGAACAGCCCCGGCACCCGCGCGCTCATCATCGTCGCCGACGACAGTTCGCGCGTATCGACGCCGCCCTTCGTCACCTCTGCCTTCTTGTAGCCCTCGGTGCCGTTCGGCGTCAGCGTCCAGCCGGACAGCGCATCGCCGATCTGACGCAGCATCTTGTCGGGCAGGTCCGCGAGCCGCGCGTCCGCCGCGACGCGATGCGTGTCGAGCCAGACGTGAGCGAGGCGCGACGGCACCCAGTCCGCGAGCAGCGAGCCGATCTGGCGCTTCGACGTACGCTTCGCGTCGAGCAGGTCGGCCACCACGTCGCGCTGCGGCAGCAGGTCGATGCGGATCGGGTCGCCGGATTTCCAGTAGCTGGAAATCTGCAGGATGCCGGGGCCCGACAGGCCCCGATGGGTCAGCAGCAGGTCCTCGACGAATTCGCCGCCATGCTTCTTGTCGCCGGTCGACACGCGCACTTCGAGCGACACGCCGGACAGCGCCGCGAACGGCTCCCAGTCCTGCTGCGCAAAGGTGAGCGGCACAAGCGCGGGCCGCGTATCGACGAGCTTGTGGCCGAACTGCTTCGCGAGCCGGTAGCCGAAGTCGGTCGCGCCGATCTTCGGGATCGACAGGCCGCCGGTCGCGACGATCAGCGCGCGTGCGCGGATCGGCCCCGCCTGCTGCGTGTCGAGCGTGAAGCCCTCTGGCGCGTGGCGCACCGCGTCGACGGCCACCGGCCGGCGCCAGGCAATCCCGCCCGCATCGCATTCGTGCTTCAGCATGTCGATGATCGCGTCGCTGCCGTGATCGCAAAAGAGCTGCCCCTTGTGCTTTTCGTGCCAGGTGACGTGATGACGTTTGAGCAGCCCGAGGAAGTCGCGCGGCGTGTAGCGCGCAAGCGCCGAGCGCGCGAAATGCGGATTCGACGACAGATAATTGTCGGGGCCCGCATACAGATTCGTGAAGTTGCAGCGGCCGCCGCCCGAGATGCGGATTTTCTCGGCGAGCCGCGGCGCGTGGTCGATCAGCACCACGCGGCGACCGAGTTGCCCGGCGACCGCGGCGCTCATCATCCCGGCGGCGCCCGCGCCGATCACGGCGATATCGTAAGTTTCCATGGCGCGGATTGTTCAGGAACTTTGCATAGGTTAGGAAAATTTGTAGATTTATCAGTCACTTAGAGGTAGGCGACTGATTGCTATCTTGAGGAAGGGCGAATGATACATGCGACGGCCGACAACGCAACGCTTGGATGGTGGCGCAGCTCGTTCGCAAGTGGGGCTCGCAACCGCAAATCGACGGCCCCCATCCTTACTGATCTGCAGGAGAACCTGAATGCGGCTGATCTCTTCCACCAGCGACTTCCTCATCAGCGGCCGATCCTAGCCCACCAGCGGAACCGTGCCGGCCGGGCTGCTGTTCATCTCCAGCTGAAACCAGCTGGCTAAATCGAAGTGCCCCTCGGGCCGAAACCACTGCGACCAGTCTCAGTGGTTGAACATGCGAGCGAACTGGCTGAAGGAAATTTGGCTTTCCTCCGAATCGTATCAATGAGTGACGGCACGGGCACAACGCAATATAGCTACGTGCCAATCGGGACCTATGGCGCACTCCAGCTGCAACAGGAGAGCACGCCGATCGCAAGCGCGACGATCTCTTATGCGTATGACGAGTTCGGTAGATTGAGCATCCGAACAGTTGCGGGTGCTGGGCCGGAGACTTTCCAGTACGACGCCCTTGGTCGACTGGTGACCCATGCTGATGATCTGGGTTCTTTCACACTCGGCTACCTTGGGCAGACCCGTCAGATCGCGTCACGTCATTAGGCGCCGCCTACTTCTATCTTCACTGATTCGACAGGATATTGAATGAAAGCAACTCTTTTTATATTAGTTGCAGTTTTCTGGATTCCGTTTACGTATTGGACTGTTTGTTATTTGAGAAAGCTGAGAGGCTAGTCGGGTGGCGATATGATTTATCGACGAGGCATCTTGGGATTTGGTGTCTCTGGTTGGTCAGCGTTATTATTGCGCCAATAACCATACCGGAGCGTGATACTTACTCTTTATTGCACTGGGCCGTTGTTTTTCTCTACATTTCATTTCCGATATGTTTGTGGGCTGGATATTTTTGGGGTAAAGCAATGGCAGCGATTTTTCCGGGCACGCATGATCGATAGGATCGCTATACGCCTACGTAAGCGGCAACCCAATACCGGACGTGCCCACGCTTGAGGCGTTCCGCGCCCGACCACTCAACCGAACGCGTTCGACGAATCCGCGCAACTGGCGCGTCGCCGGCCGCGATCGCGATACGTGCGCCACGACACCACTCAGCTCGCCAGCAAGGTCCGGAGCGACGCCATTGTATGGGGCCGCGAGTACCAGAAACCCTGTGCTTCGTCGCATCCAAGTTCGCGCAACCGGTTGGCCTGCTCAACCGTTTCGACGCCTTCGGCCGTTACGCGCATGTGCAGCGCATGCGCCATCGCGATGATGGCATTGACGAGCTCCGCACTTCCAGCGTCACCAGGCAGCGGCGTCACGAATGAACGATCGATCTTGACCCGGTTGATCGGGAAGCGGGTCAGATAGGACAGGCTCGAATACCCGGTCCCGAAATCGTCGACCGCGACCTCGACGCCGAGTTCACGGATCGCACGAATCGTCTGCAGCGCGCCTTCCGTATCGGCAAACAGCACACCTTCGGTGATCTCGATTTCGAGGCACTCAGGAAGGAGCCCGCTACGGCCCAGTGCATCCCAGATGATCTCGAGCAGATTGCCGCGCTTGAACTGCTGCGGCGACACGTTCACGCACACGCGCGGCAGGTACCTAACGACGTGGCGCAGCTTGCCGAATTCCTGGCACGCCGTGTGGATCACCCACTCGCCGATCTGGTCGATCATCCCGCTCTGTTCAGCGATCGGAATGAATTCCGCGGGGCTGATCTCGCCGTGAGTCGGATGCTTCCAGCGCATCAGCGCCTCGACCTGCGCGATTTCGCCAGTCGCGAGCGTCACCTGGGGCTGGTACACAAGCCAGCACTGCTGCCGCTCGAGCGCGCGGGCAAGCATCGCTTCGAGTTCGAAGCGCCGCGCCGCGCGAACTTCGAGCACACTGGAGAAATGCAAGACACCGTTCGCGCCGGCGTCACGCGCGGACGATAGTGCAACTTCGGCACGACGCATCAGCGTTTCGGAGTCTTCGCCGTTGTCGGGATACGTCGCGATGCCTGCGTGGGCAGCAATGCGCAGATGGGCGCCGACAAACTCGAACGGCTCGCGCGCACGCGCGACAATTTCGCCGCCCAAATCCACCGACGCGTCATTACTAAAGAGCGCGAACTTGCCCTCACCGACGCACGCAAACGCCTGGGCGCGTGGGACGCGCTGCCGCAAGCGTTCACCGATCACCTGCGCGACGATCTCGACCCCCGGCTGCCCGAGCACATTGCGGATTGATTCGAGCCCGGACAGCGCAACCATCACCACACTGAAGCGGTCACGAACGCTGCGTGCCCGCGCGATGCGCAGGTCCAGCCGCTCGGCAAACAGCCGGCGGTTGGGCAAATTCATCGCGCCGTCGTAATTCAATGCGTACCAGCGCTCGCCATCCAAATGGCTGCCGTCCGCGCACGCGGTCAGAACGCCGACATATTCTTCGACTGCACACGCGTCGTGCGTGGAATCGATATCCGGGGGCGGCCTGTCGTCGAGTCGCGATACATCGACCCGCACGGGCCGCCAATCGCCCGGGCCTCGATGCACGCGCCAGCGCCCGCCATTCAGTTCGGTCACGCTCGCGGTGCACAGCAAGCCGCCCGATGAGGCCAATAGCGCCTGAATGGTCGAGCGGCCGACCAGCATCGCAGCCGGATAACCGGTCAGGGTTTCGAACGCGCGATTGACCCAGCTCAGCATCCCGTCGGCGGTGCAGAGAAACATCGGATTCGGGACCTGCCACGCCGCACGCTCGACACTCCGAAGCGCCCGCGCATCGGACGAACGCGAACCGCCGACCGCGTCGCCAGTCAGCCGCCACGCATCAAACGATCTTCCTGGGAACGTGGTTTTCTTCATCGGATCCGGCTTCGGTCATCGCGAAGCGGCGAACAGGAAATGCAACTCGGCAATGTCCGGCCCTCGGGGGCCGGTACCGCAGATGGTACTGGAAATGACGGATGCGCCACATGTTCGCGACCAAAATAACGCAACCCCATTGGGTTGACGAAAGGGCATGACGCTGCGCTGCCGTTGTCACATGCGTGTGGCAAATCGCGCGGACGGTTCGGTATGGGTATGGGTTCGGCTCACCAGTCCCGCTGCCTGACGGTGGCTCTGACGTTGATTCGATTGAATTTCAGACTGCGTACCTTGCTGGACGACGCGACGACTGCGAGGGGACCACTTCGTCCATCGGCAACATCGACGGTATCGACACGAGGCTGTTGAAGCGATGGGCGTACGCCCGTAAAAGCTCACCGTGGGGCAATCGTCCTTTTCGTGCACGTATGGACCTTGCGGTTTCGCCGCAAAGCCTTCTGTAGCAAGGCCTTGCGGTCGATTCTGGCTATCGTCGGCAGTCTCGGCCGGGATCTGCGGCAAGCTACCTGCCCGCAATTTTCAATTGCGACCGTGACGGGAGGCAGCAGATGTGATTCGGTGATTTCGCGCGGAAGGCACAGTATTTCTGGGGCGCGCCGATCATGCTCGTGGGTCTGTTTGTCGGCTATCAGAGCGTTGTCGCCTTGAGCTGATTCGAAATCAAGTACTATGCTCAAGGACCTAACCAGTTAGGAAGGTTCCAGAAAGTTGTACCTGCCTGGCCGCGCACCCGGGTCGCACCCCAGCGGCGGCAGGCCCTCGCCTGCTATAATTTGCGGTTACGTTTACCTTTGTGCGGCGCGCTCGACGCAGCTCGCACCGCCTCTACCCATGCTCGTTCTCGGCATCGAAAGCTCCTGCGACGAAACCGGCCTCGCGCTCTACGACACGCAGCGCGGCCTGCTCGCGCACGCGCTTCATTCGCAGATCGCGATGCACCGCGAATACGGCGGCGTCGTGCCCGAGCTCGCATCGCGCGACCACATCCGCCGCGCGCTGCCGCTGCTCGAGGAAGTCATGGCGCAAAGCGGCACGCGCCGCGAGGACATCGACGCGATCGCATTCACTCAAGGCCCCGGCCTCGCCGGCGCGCTGCTGGTCGGCGCGAGCATCGCGAATGCGCTCGCGCTGGCATGGAACAAGCCGACCGTCGGCATCCATCACCTCGAAGGCCACCTGCTGTCCCCGCTGCTCGTCGACGAACCGCCGCCGTTCCCGTTCATCGCGCTGCTGGTGTCGGGCGGCCACACGCAGCTGATGCGCGTGACCGATGTCGGCGTGTACGAGACGCTCGGCGAGACGCTCGACGACGCGGCCGGCGAAGCATTCGACAAAACGGCGAAGCTGATCGGCCTCGGCTATCCAGGCGGCCCGGAAGTGTCGAAGCTCGCGGAAACGGGCACGCCGGGCGCCGTCGCGCTGCCGCGCCCGATGCTCCATTCGGGCGATCTCGACTTCAGCTTCAGCGGCCTGAAGACGGCCGTGCTCACGCAGATGAAGAAGTTCGAGGCGGCAAAACTCGAAGGCGAAGCGCTCGAACGCGCGAAGGCCGATCTCGCGCGCGGCTTCGTCGACGCGGCCGTCGACGTGCTCGTCGCGAAGTCGCTCGCCGCACTCAAGAAGACGAAGCTCAAGCGCCTCGTCGTCGCGGGCGGCGTCGGCGCGAACCGCCAGTTGCGTGCCGCGCTGTCGGCCGCCGCGGCCAAGCGCGGCTTCGACGTGCACTATCCGGATCTCGCGCTCTGCACCGACAACGGCGCGATGATCGCGCTCGCCGGCGCATTGCGGCTCGGCCGCTGGCCCGAGCAGGCGAACGCCGACTACGCGTTCACGGTGAAACCGCGCTGGGATCTCGCGTCGCTCGCACGCTGATTCGCACAACGCACCGGCACGCACCGGAAATCACCAGCCAAAACACAAAGGCCGCTCGATCGAGCGGCCTTTTCCGTTACAGCGGCACAACGTCACGCAGCGTGCCGCTTGTCGCGCTCGATCAGCGCATACGCGCTGTGATTATGGATCGACTCGAAGTTCTCGGCTTCGAGCACGTAGGCGACCACGCGGTCGTCCGCATCGAGACGCTGCGCGACGTCGCGCACCAGATCCTCGACGAACTTCGGATTTTCGTACGCACGCTCCGTGACGAACTTCTCGTCCGGACGCTTCAGCAAGCCCCACAGCTCGCACGACGCCTCTTCTTCCGCGATGCGGATCAGCGCCTCGACCGGCAGGTCGGCCGCGAGCTCGGCGTCGATCGTCACGTGCGAGCGCTGGTTGTGCGCACCGTACTGCGAGATCTTCTTCGAGCACGGGCACAGGCTCGTCACCGGCACGAGCACCTTCAGGAACAGGCGCGCTTCGCCGTTGCGGCTTTCGCCCGCGAGCGTCACTTCATAGTCGAGCAGGCTCTGCACGCCCGACACCGGCGCCGTCTTGTTCACGAAGTACGGGAACGTGACCTCGATGCGGCCGGCCTCGGCTTCCAGCTTCTCGAGCATCGACGCGAGCATCGCACGGAAGCGCTCGACCGTCAGCGGCGCACGATTCTCCTCGAGCAGCGCGACGAAGCGCGACATGTGCGTGCCCTTCTGATCGGCAGGCAGGCGCACGTCGAGATTCCAGACGCCGACGGTCGGCTGCACGTCGCCGCTCTCGGTGCACACCGTCAACGGATGCCGGACCGCCTTCACGCCCACGCGCTGAATCGGAATCTGGCGGGTATCCACCGTGCTCTGCACGTCGGGCATCACGAAGGCGGGATTCATCTGGTTCATCTTTTTCAATCCTTGTAAGCAGCGCGTCCGACGACGCGCACGCCGCGTCATGCGGCAGCCGGAAAAGCAACATGGGCCCGCAGGCCCATGTTTTCCGCATCAATGTAGACCGGTTGCGCCAGTCGCACCGACGCCGCCCGCAGGCGGCGCCAGCTTATGCGACGCGCTTCGCCTGGCCGGCGACATCGGCCGCCGCGCTCAGGAAGCGTTCGCGAATCGATTTCGCGATGCCCGCGCCGTCGAGGCCGCATTGCGACAGCAGCTTCGCGGGATCGCCGTGATCGATGAACTGGTCAGGGAGGCCCAATTGTATTACGGGTCGGATAACCCCACTCTCCATCAGGGCTTCGACGCAGGCCGAGCCCGCACCGCCCATCACGCAACCTTCCTCGACCGTGACGAGGTAGTCGTGCGTCTCGGCGAGTTCACGCACGAGCGCCGCATCGACCGGCTTGACGAAGCGCATGTTCGCGACCGTTGCATCGAGCTCCTCGCCTGCCACGAGCGACGGCGCAACCATCGTGCCGAACGCGAGGATCGCGACGCGCTTGCCTTCCGGCTGCGACGTGCGGCGACGCACTTCACCCTTGCCGAGCGGGATTTCGGTGAATTCCTTCACCGTCGCCACGCCCGTGCCCGCGCCGCGCGGATAACGCACCGCGGTCGGGTTCGGCTGCTGAAGCGCCGTGTGCAGCATCTGGCGGCACTCGTTCTCGTCGGACGCGGCCATGATCGTCATGTTCGGAATGCAGCGCATGAACGCGAGATCGTACGCGCCCGCGTGCGTCGCACCGTCCGCGCCGACGAGGCCCGCGCGGTCGATCGCGAACACGACCGGCAGGTTCTGCAGCGCGACGTCGTGGATCAGCTGGTCGTACGCACGCTGCAGGAACGTCGAGTAGATCGCGACGACGGGCTTCAGCCCTTCGGTCGCGAGGCCGCCCGCGAACGTCACCGCGTGCTGCTCGGCGATGCCGACGTCGTAATAGCGATCCTTGAAGCGCTTCTCGAACTCGACCATGCCCGAGCCTTCGCGCATCGCGGGCGTGATGCCGACGACGCGCGAATCGCGCTCGGCTTCATCGCACAGCCATTCGCCGAACACCTGCGTATACGTCTTCTTCGCGGGCGTGGCCGACGGCTTGATGCCTTCTGCCGGGTTGAACTTGCCGGGGCCGTGGTAGAGCACGGGATCGGCTTCGGCGAGCTTGTAGCCCTGGCCTTTCTTCGTCACCACGTGCAGGAATTGCGGGCCGCGCAGTTCGCGGATGTTCTGCAGCGTCGGGATCAGCGAATCGAGATCGTGACCGTCGATCGGGCCGATGTAGTTGAAGCCGAACTCTTCGAACAGCGTGGCCGGCACGACCATGCCCTTCGCGTGCTCCTCGAGCTTGCGCGCAAGTTCGAGCACCGGCGGCGCGACGCTCAGCACGCGCTCGACGCCCGCACGCGCGGCCGCGTAGAAGCGGCCCGACATCAGGCGTGCGAGATGGCGGTTCAGCGCGCCGACCGGCGGCGAAATCGACATGTCGTTGTCGTTGAGGATCACGAGCAGCTTCGCATCCTCCGACACGCCCGCGTTGTTCATCGCCTCGAACGCCATGCCAGCCGTCATCGCGCCGTCGCCGATCACCGCGATCGAGAAGCGGTCGTCGCCGTTCAGCTGGCTGCCGATCGCCATCCCGAGTGCCGCCGAGATCGACGTGCTCGAATGCGCGGTGCCGAACGTGTCGTATTCGGACTCGCTGCGGCGCGGGAAACCCGAGATGCCGTCGTACTGGCGCAGCGTGTGCATCTGGTCGCGGCGGCCCGTCAGGATCTTGTGCGGGTAGGTCTGATGACCCACGTCCCAGACGATCCGGTCGTTCGGCGTGTTGAACACGTAGTGCAACGCGATCGTCAGCTCGACCGTCCCGAGGTTGGACGACAGATGGCCGCCCGTCTTCGACACGCTGTCGAGCACGAACGCGCGCAGTTCATCCGCGAGCGGTTGGAGTTGGCGACGATCGAGGCGGCGCAGATCCGCCGGGTCGTCGATGGTTTTCAGCAAGTCGTACATCGTCGTTCCATTGTAGGAAATCAAACGCGCCCGCATTCTATTGCACGCACCGTAGCGTGTGCGCAGCGGCGGGCTTCGCGTCAGCTGACCCGGTTTACCACCAGGTCGGCAAGTTCGGCGAGACGCTGTGCGCGTGCGCCGAACGGTTTCAGCGCATCGTGCGCTTCGGCGCGCAGCTGGGCCGCGAGCTCACGCGATGCGTCGAGGCCGAGGATCGATACGTAGGTCGGCTTGTCGTTCGCCGCATCCTTGCCTGCCGTCTTGCCGAGCGTCGCCGAATCGGTCGTGACGTCGAGAATGTCGTCGACGACCTGGAAGGCGAGACCCACGGCGCCCGCGTAAACGTCGAGCGCGGCCATCGCTTCCGCCGACGGCGTGTCGCCGGCCAGCGCGCCCATCCGCACGGCGGCACGCAGCAGCGCGCCCGTCTTCATCCGGTGCATCGTCTCGAGCTGTTCGCGCGTCAGCTTGAGGCCGACGCTCGCCAGGTCGATCGCTTGCCCGCCGGCCATGCCGATCGAGCCGCTCGCCAGCGCCAGCTCACGCACGAGCGCAGCCTGCTGCACCGGAGTCAGTGCCGCGGCGTCGGTCAGCGCGACGAATGCCTGCGACTGCAGCGCATCGCCGACCAGCAGCGCCGTCGGCTCGTCATACTGCACGTGCACGGTCGGCTTGCCGCGTCGCAGCGCGTCGTCGTCCATGCACGGCATGTCGTCGTGCACGAGCGAGTAAACGTGGATCATCTCCAGCGCCGCCGCCGCTGCGTTGCGCGCCGCTTCGGTCGCGCCGGTCAGTTCGCCTGCTGCATGGCACAGCAGCGGGCGAACGCGTTTGCCGCCGCCGAGGACCGCGTAACGCATCGCTTCGTGCAGTTGCGTGGGCACCACATTATCAGCCGGCAAATAGTGGCCGAGTGCGTCCTCGACGCGGTCGAGCACGGACCGCATCCATTGTTCGAATGTCATAGATCGTCGTCTTCGCCGTCCGTGGCGGCCGTTCCGGACGAAAGCGGCTTCAGGGTCGCGCCGTCCAGCACGCGAACCTGCTGCTCCACTTTCTCGAGCTGCTGTTGGCAAAACGCAACGAGGGCCGCACCGCGGCGATACGCCGCCAGCGAATCCTCGAGGCTCAACGCGCCGCCTTCCATCCGTGCAACCAGCGTCTCGAGTTCCGCGAGCGCCATCTCATAATTGTCCGGCAACGGTTCGGTGCCATTGCCGGGCGGCGTGGCGCCTGGGGATGCGGTTTTCGCCATGGACGAGGGTGTCAAATTTCAAAACAAGTCGGACATTCTACGGCAAAAGAGAATTCTCCGATCTGCCGACGTGGGCACCCCGGCACATCTTCCGGCCCCATCTTCGACACACGGGGTGCGCACCCCGATTGCCTCCCGACAAAAAATTGACACAAATCAGGCACTTAATCCTAGCCTTGCGAGGCGAACCGGGTATAATTCCCCGTTTCCCTAAATCGATTTTTCGATGGTTGGGTTGTTCACTGCTTTCACGCTAACACCGGGAGTGGGAATGTCCAATCTGAGCGACGCGCTTCAGTTGAAGTCGGCTCACAGCCAGCTTCCAGTCACTGCATATTTCGATGAGGCGCTCCTCGAGCGCGAGATCGAAACCCTCTTCAAGAAAGGACCTCGTTACGTCGGGCACGAATTGATGGTGCCCGAGGCGGGGGATTATTTTGCGCTGCCGTCCGAGAAGGAAGGCCGCGTGCTGGTCCGCAACCCGGCGAACCAGATCGAACTGCTGTCGAACGTGTGCCGTCACCGGCAGGCGATCATGCTGAACGGGCGCGGCCACACGCAGAACATCGTGTGCCCGCTGCACCGCTGGACGTACGATCTGGAAGGCCAGTTGCTCGGCGCGCCGCACTTCCCCGACAAGCCGTGCCTGAACCTCGGCAAGAGCCCGCTGCAGAACTGGCAGGGGCTGCTGTTCGAGGCCGAAGGCCGCAACGTCGCGCGCGATCTCGCGAACCTCGGCACGAAGCATCACTTCGACTTCTCCGAATATCACTTCGATCACGTCGAAGTGCACGAGTGCGATTACAACTGGAAGACGTTCATCGAGGTCTACCTCGAGGATTATCACGTCGTCCCGTTCCACCCGGGCCTCGGCAGCTTCGTGTCGTGCGACGATCTCAAATGGGAGTTCGGCGACTGGTACAGCGTGCAGACGGTCGGCGTGCACAACGCCCTCGCGAAACCGGGCAGCGCCACCTACCAGAAGTGGCACGAGCAGGTGCTCAAGTTCCGCAACGGCGTGCCGCCGGAGTTCGGCGCGATCTGGATGGTCTACTACCCGGGCCTGATGATCGAGTGGTATCCGCACGTGCTCGTCGTGTCGTGGCTGATTCCGCGCGGGCCGCAAAAGACGACCAACATCGTCGAGTTCTATTACCCCGAGGAAATCGCGCTGTTCGAACGCGAATTCGTCGAGGCTGAGCGCGCCGCCTATATGGAAACGGCCATCGAGGACGACGAGATCGCGATGCGGATGGACGCGGGCCGCCGCGCGCTGATGGCACGCGGCGAGTCGCAGGTCGGCCCGTACCAGAGCCCGATGGAAGACGGCATGCAGCACTTCCACGAGTTCCTGCGCCGCCACCTCGGCGACATCTGACCGCGCGCGGCGCGCCAGCGCCGCATGGCATTCGGCATATCAAAAGACGGGTTTCGGCCCGTCTTTTTTTGTTTAGACTTGGAGTATCAGGCCGTTTGCACTCCAGGGAGCCGTCATGCCACACACCCACTACACCACGCTTATCTCCGCAGCCAATCTCGCCGAGCGGCTGGCTGCGGCGCCGGGCAGCGTCGCCGTGTTCGACTGCCGCTTCGACCTCGTCGATCCGGGCGCAGGCGAAGCCGCCTATGCGGCCGGCCATATCCCCGGCGCGCAGTATCTCCATCTCGACCGCGACCTGTCCGGCCGCAAGACCGGCACCAACGGGCGCCATCCGCTGCCGACCCGCGACGCATTCGCGACGCTGATCGCCAGCCGCGGCGTCAAGCAGGGCCAGCAGGTCATCGCCTATGACGCACAAGGCGGCGCCTATGCGGCGCGGCTTTGGTGGCTGCTGCGCTGGCTCGGGCACGATTCCGTCGCGGTGCTCGACGGCGGCCTGCAGGCATGGGAAGCGGCCGGCCAGCCGCTGACCACCGACGTGCCGCATCCGGCCGCCGGCGACTTCCGCGCGGCGACCCCGCTCGAATCGACGGTCGACGCGGCAGCCGTGCTCGCGAACGTGACGTCGGCCACGCGCGTCGTGATCGATGCGCGCGCACCGGATCGCTATCGCGGCGAAAACGAAACGATCGATCGTGTCGGCGGCCACATTCCCGGCGCACGCAACCGGTTCTTCAAGGACAACCTGGCCGCCGACGGCCGCTTCAAGACCGGCCATGAGCTGCGCGAGACATTCACCACGCTGCTGGCCGGCACCGAACCGAACAGCGTGATCCTGCAATGCGGGTCCGGCGTGACCGCATGCCACAACGCGCTCGCGCTCGAAATCGCGGGGCTGCATGGCGCGTCGCTGTATCCGGGCTCGTGGAGCGAATGGAGCGCCGATCCGTCGCGTCCGATCGCGACCGGCCCGAACCCGTAAGCACCTGCGCGGCGCGACGACAAGGCGGCGGCATCTGCCGCCTTGTCGCCTACATCACGCCGTACTTGTGGAACCACTCGATCGCGCGCTTCCAGCCGTCCTCGGCATCGCCCTTCACGTAACTCGGCCGATAATCGGCGAAGAACGCGTGGCCGGCATCCGGATACACGACGATCTCCGATTGACGCGCAAGCTTCGAGTCGCTCTTCTGGATCGCCTGGCGCATGTCCGCGAGCGACGCCTGCGTGATGTTCGTGTCCTTCTCGCCGTACAGCCCGAGCACGGGTACCTTCAGCAACGGCGCATGATCGACCGGATTGAACGGCGTCATCTCGTCGGTCTTGCCCTCGACGAACCCGTACCATGCGACGGCCGCGCGCACGTGCGGATTATGCTCCGCGTATAGCCACGCCTGGCGGCCGCCCCAGCAGAACCCCGTCACGCCGAGACGCGACAGGTCACCGCCGTTCTTGCCGGCCCACGCGACGGTCGCATCGAGATCCTCGGTGACCTGCCGGTCGGGCACCTTGCTGATGATGTTGTCGTAAAGCTCCTTCATCGTCGGATACTTCGACGCATTGCCCTGGCGCGCGAACAGGTCCGGCGCGATCGCCAGATAGCCGAGCTTCGCGAAGCGACGGCAGACGTCGGCGATATGCGCATGCACGCCGAAGATCTCGTGGATCACGATGACGACCGGCAGGTTCGTCTTGTCGACCGGCTGCGCGCGATACGCGGGGATGCTCGCGTCGCCCGAGCGGATCTCGATGGTGTCGACGTCCAGCCCGGTGCTGTCGGTCGTGATCGTCTGCGCCGACACGGGCAGCACGGCCGCCGCGAAGGCGCCGCCCAGCGCGGCCTGCATGAACTTGCGGCGCGAGAACGGAACGTGGGGAACCAGGCTGTCGACTTCGGGTTTCAACATGAATGCACTCCTCGATTGGGCGCCGCCGTCACGGCCAGGGACGCGACCCGGCATCATGCCGGCGGACGGCGCGGATGTCGCGGCGGTTGGCACCCCGCCGCAAGCGGAAACCCGGACAAGATGCCCAATAATCCGTTGTCGCGTCAACTGTCAGATGTGTAAGACTCGATTACGACGGTGTAATGTAGTGGCATCCAACGGCATCGATAACCGCGGCGACCCGGCCCGGCAAACCCATGCAGGGCACGCATGCGGCGAGCGCCGTCGCGCGCTCGAAAGTCCACGGATTGAAACGAAACGATGCGCAATAAACAGGCCCCGGTGCGCGAATCCGAGGTCAACCGCACCTGAAACGACAACGGGCAGGAAACGCGCTCGATACGCGTTCCCTGCCCGTCGGAGCACGAACCGTGCGGTCAGTGCAGCTTCACGCGCGGCAGCGTCGTGCGGCGCAGCCAGTGCGCGAACGTATCGAGCATCATGCGCGGATAGCCGTGCAGCGCCGCGATGTGCAGGCGGTACAGCGACATGTACATGAAGCGCGCGAACAGCCCTTCGATCAGCATGTTGCCGCCGATCAGTCCGCCCATCAGGTTGCCGACCGCGCTGAAGTGACCGAGCGACACGAGCGAACCGAAATCGCGATACGTGAACTCGGGCAGCGGACGTCCGTCGAGCCGGCAGCCGATCGCCTTCAGCAGAAAGCTCGCCTGCTGGTGCGCAGCCTGCGCACGCGGCGGCACGTTACGCTCGTTGCCGGGCCATACGCATGCCGCGCAATCGCCGAGTGCGAAGACGTTGTCGTCGGTGAAGGTCTGCAGTGTGCGACGCACGTCGAGCTGGCCGAGCTTGTTGACCTGCAGGCCATCAAGATTCGACAGCACGGACGGCGCCTTGATGCCGGCCGCCCAGACCGTGAGATCCGCGCGCACCGACTTGCCGCTCGCGGTATGCACGAAACCCGGCGCGACCTCGGTCACACGCTCCGCGAGCATCAATCGCACGCCGAGCTTTTCGAGCAGCTCGGCCGTTGCGGTCGATACGCGCTCCTGCAGCGCAGGCAGAATCCGCGGCCCCGATTCGATCAGCACGATGCCGACGTCGTGCTGCGGGTCGAGCTTGTGCAGCCCATAGACGGACAGCACCTGCGCGGTGTTGCGCAGTTCCGCGGACAGCTCGACGCCCGTCGCGCCACCGCCGACGATCACCACCTGGATGCGCGGCTCGTCCGGCGCGCCCGGCGCGGGCTGCGCCGGCACCTGGTGCTCGGCGCGCATGCACGCGGCGATCAGGCGCTTGCGGAAGCGCTCGGCCTCGCCGACCGTGTCGAGCGCAATCGCGTTTTCGGCCGCGCCCTGCACGCCGAAGAAATGCGTCGTGCTGCCGATCGCGATCACGAGCGTGTCGTATTCCAGGTCGCGCGCCGGCAGCAGTTCCGCGCCGTCGCTGTCGTTGACGGGCGACAGTGTGATGCGCTTCGCCGCGCGATCGAGCGAGGTCAGTTCGCCCTGCTGAAACTCGAAGCCATGCCAGCGCGCCTGCGCCGCATATTCGAGTTCCTGCGTGAACGGGTCCATGCTGCCGGCCGCGACCTCGTGCAGCAATGGCTTCCAGATGTGGGTCGGATTGCGGTCGACGAGCGTGACAAGCGCACGCGCGGGACGATTGCCGCGCGCGCTGTAACGATCGCCGAGCCGCGTCGCCAGTTCCAGGCCGCCCGCGCCTCCGCCTACGATGATGATCCGATGCATCCGATTCCCCCTTTGCGATTCGAAACTGCTGCCGCCGGACGATGCAGACGCGATGCGTTCGCGCCGCCCGCTGGATTAACCGGTTCGGACATCATCGATGTGCAGTTCGAAACACTTCGATGTGCCGATCCCGGAACGCGGGGCGCGCTGCCCCCGCGACAATGACCTGACTGACATGCATTGTCCGGGAGCTTGCGCGTTGACCACAAGCAAACCATCTCGATATTCAGCATCCCTGCAACAATATGCCGCGGGACGCGGGAATCACGCGGGGGTGCGTCAGTGTGCCTCTTCCCAGTTCGCGCCGGCACCCACTTCAGCGACCAGCGGCACCTTCAGCTTCGCCACGCCGCACATCATTTCCGGCAGTTTCTCGCGCACGAGCGACAGTTCGTCGTCGGGCACCTCGAGCACCAGTTCGTCGTGCACCTGCATGATCATCCGCGATGCGAGGTGGTCGCGCGTGAGCCAGTCGTCCACCACGATCATCGACAGCTTGATCAGGTCGGCAGCCGTGCCCTGCATCGGTGCATTGATGGCCGCACGCTCAGCGGCCTGACGGCGCGGGCCATTGCCGCCGTTGATCTCCGGCAGCCACAGGCGGCGGCCAAAGACGGTTTCGACGTAGCCCTTTTCCTTCGCGGCCGCACGCGTGTCCTCCATGTACTGCGCAACGCCCGGGTAGCGCGCGAAATAGCGGTCGATATACAGCTTCGCCGCATCGCGCGTGATGCCGAGGTTCGACGCGAGGCCGAACGCGCTCATCCCGTAGATGAGCCCGAAGTTGATCACCTTCGCGATGCGGCGCTGGTCGGAGTTGACTTCCAGCGGCGTCACGCCGAACACTTCGGCGGCCGTTGCGCGGTGGATGTCCTCGCCCTGCGAGAACGCGCGCAGCAGCGACGCGTCGCCTGAAATGTGCGCCATGATCCGCAGTTCGATCTGCGAATAGTCGGCCGACACGATGCAGTGACCCGGCGACGCGATGAACGCCTCGCGGATCCGCCGGCCCTCGGCCGTGCGCACCGGAATGTTCTGAAGATTGGGATCGTTCGACGCAAGGCGGCCCGTAACCGCGACGGCCTGCGCGTAGTTCGTGTGCACGCGGCCCGTTGCGGGATTCACCATGCGCGGCAGCTTGTCGGTGTAGGTCGACTTCAGCTTCGACAGCCCGCGATGCTCGAGCAGCAGCTTCGGCAGCGGGTAATCCTCGGCCAGCTTCTGCAGCACCTCTTCGTCGGTCGACGGCGCGCCGCTCGGCGTCTTCTTCACGACCGGCAACTGCAGCTTCTCGAAGAAGATCTGCCCGATCTGCTTCGGCGAACCGAGATTGAATTCGCCGCCGGCCAGTTCGTACGCCTGCCCTTCGAGCTCGATGAGACGCGTCGCGATCTCGCTGCTTTGCGCCTGCAGCAGTGCGTCGTCGATGAGCACGCCCGTGCGCTCCATCTTGCGCAGCACGAGCGACACCGGCATCTCGATCTCGCGATACACACGCTCGAGGCCCGGTTCGCGCGCAACCTGCGGATACAGCGCATGATGAAGCTGCAGCGTGATGTCCGCATCTTCGGCGGCGTACGCGGCGGCCTGCTCGAGCGCCACTTCGTCGAAGCCGATCTGCTTCGCGCCCTTGCCGGCCACGTCTTCGTACTTGATCGTCTTGACGCCCAGATGACGCAGCGCGAGGCTGTCCATGTCGTGCGTGCGGTGCGATTCGAGTACGTACGATTCGAGCATCGTGTCGTGCTCGATACCGTTCAGCGCGATGTCGTAGTTCGCGAGCACCTGCGCGTCGTACTTCAGGTGTTGGCCCACCTTCTTGCGGTCCGCCGATTCGAGCCACGGCTTCAGGCGCGCGAGCACGTCGTCGATCGGCAATTGCTCGGGCAGGTCGGGGCCGCGATGCGCGACCGGAAGATACGCGGCCTTGCCCGGCTCGATCGAAAACGACAGGCCCACGAGCCGCGCGGTCATCGGATCAAGCGAGGTCGTTTCGGTGTCGAACGCGGTCAGAGCGGCCGCATCGATCTTCGCGAACCATGCGTCGAACTGTTCCCAGGTCTGGATCGTGTCGTATTCGCGGACGATGTCCGCCGCGACCACCGGTGCCGGCTCGCCTTCCGGCGCGTCGGCGCCGCCGCCTTCGGCGGGCGCGCTGTCGACTTCGCGCAGCCACGTCTTGAAGCCATAGCGCGCGAAGATGTCGCGCAGCAGGTCGCGTGCTTCGCCGTCGGTCTTCAGCGACGCTTCGATCGATTCGAGATGCGGTGCGAGATCGCAGGCCGTGTCGACGGTCACGAGCTTGCGGCCGAGCGGCAGGAAGTCGAGCGCGCGGCGCAGGTTGTCGCCGACCACGCCCTTGATCTCGCCCGCGTGTTCGATCACGCCGTCGAGGCTGTCGTATTGCGACAACCATTTCACGGCCGTCTTCGGCCCGCATTTCTCGACGCCGGGCACGTTGTCGACAGTGTCGCCGATCAACGCGAGATAGTCGATGATCCGCTCGGGCGGCACGCCGAACTTCTCGATCACGCCGCTGCGATCGAGCGTCTCGTTGGTCATCGTGTTGACGAGCGTGACGTGATCGGTGACGAGCTGCGCGAGGTCCTTGTCGCCGGTCGACACGATCACGTTCATCCCGTGCCGCTCGGCTTCGCGCGCGAGCGTGCCGATCACGTCGTCGGCCTCGACGCCCTCGACCATCAGCAGCGGCCAGCCGAGCGCGCGTACCGCGCCGTGAATCGGCTCGACCTGCAGTGCAAGATCGGGCGGCATCGACGGACGGTTTGCCTTATAGTCGGCATAAAGGTCGTCACGGAACGTCTTGCCCTTTGCATCGAACACGCAAGCGCTATACTCTGCACTGACTTCCTTGCGCATACGGCGCAGCATGTTGATGATTCCGTAGAGCGCTCCGGTCGGCTCCCCGCCAGGGCCACGCAAATCAGGCATCGCATGGTAAGCCCGATACAGATAGCTCGAACCGTCAACCAATAGCAGGGTCTTACCTTCCAGATTTCGTTCTTCAGGCATTATGAACAAGAGAAAAGTGATTCCGAGTCTGCGTTCGCTCGCAGATCAAGAACGCGCGACGGCCAAGAAGGCGCGCGCATCGTGGCAGATGTTCACGATTATGGCAGAGTTTATCGAGGCGACCGAGTACCTGTCGGAGATCCGACCGGCCGTCAGCATCTACGGTTCTGCCCGTCTCAAGCCCGACACGCCGCACTACAAGCTGGCCGTGCAGATCGCGCGCAAGCTGTCCGACGCCGGCTTCGCGGTGATCTCCGGCGGCGGCCCCGGCATCATGGAAGCCGCGAACAAGGGTGCGCACGCCGGCAAGGCGCCGTCGGTCGGCCTGAACATCGAGTTGCCGCACGAGCAGGCGGGCAACCACTACCAGGACATCTCGCTGCGCTTCCGCCACTTCTTCACGCGCAAGGTAACGTTCGTGAAGAACTCCGACGCGGTGATCGTGATGCCGGGCGGCTTCGGCACGCTCGACGAACTGTCCGAGGTGCTCACGCTGATCCAGACGAAGAAGTCGCGCCTCGTGCCGATCATTCTCGTGGGTAGCACGTTCTGGCAGGGGCTGCTGCAATGGTTCCGCGACCAGTTGATTCCGATGGGCCTCATCAATCCGGAAGACATGGATCTGATGCAGGTGATCGACGATCCCGACCAGGTGCTCGACGCTGTGCTCGCATTCTACGAGGACAGCGGCGAGGAAGAAGGCGCGGACGGCGAAGACCATCCGCCGCGGCCCGAAGAAGACCGCATGTTCTATCTGTAATTCGATCGGTGCGATGGCCGGCCTCACGGCCGGCGTCCCGTCTCCCGCGCGGCAGGCACGGCAATTCCGCCGCCTGTCGCCCGTCATTTTGTAACGCCGTATTAATCCCGCCGCGCAGCCGTGCGCCGCCGAATGTCAAATCCGGGCAGCCTGCATCGCGCCATGCGGTCGACGCCTCCCATGCCCGGCCTGCCATTGTCAAATCATGCAGCCTGCCATCGATCCGGCCGGCGCATCTGACGTCAATCCGACGTAACAAACCCGTCTCGCCTTTTTCGCGCCGCGCCTGCACACTGCATCTCGTCGGCGTGGCGTCCCCCGGTGGAACGATCCCCCCTCGCGTCCATCGCGTCGCGCCGGCCTTTTGACAAAGACATCACGGAAAACAACATGAAACGTTCGCTGATCGCCCTCGCCTTCGCCGGCCTCGGTCTTTCGCTGTCCGGCCTTGCCCAAGCCGTCAATGTCGACGTCAACATCGGCACGCCTGCGCCGGTCGTCGTCGCACCTGCGCCTGTCGTGGTCGCTCCGGGGCCTGCGGTCGTGACCGGCTGGCACGGCGATCGTTACTGGGACGGCCGCCGCTACTGGGAGCGTCGCGAGTGGGAAGATCATCAGCGCCATCGCGGTCACCACGACTACCATTGCCCGCCGGGACACGCGAAGAAGGGTGAGTGCTGAGCATCTGAGTGCGGGGTCGATCGGGGTCGCGCACCGCAGGACAAAGAACGAGGCCGCACGTGAACGAAAGTTCGCGTGCGGCCTTTGTCGTTATGCTCGCGGCTTGCGCGGCGTTTGCATCACTGAAACGCCACTTCCGCGAAGCTCCGAAGTTTGCGGACACAAAATCACATCAAATCTCGGCGTTCCACAACTTCCTCAAACTTTTTGCGGAAATTCCGTTCACGGTTACGTGGGGATTTCAGCAGCATTCCGGGAGCAAGTTAGACGACGCTTGCGGGCGGTCATACGCTGCCTTTGGAGTTCTATCAGCGCCCTGGACATCCTTAAAATCAATGTCTTACGCGACCCGCAAACCGCAAACCGCAAATCCAAGGCTACCCAAGGTCAATCAGAGGCCACCCAAGCTGTGATTTCACTGTAGTTGCCACGCACCAGGAAAACAGCGCCGAGCGCCCCGACTTTTCGCAGATACGATCCGTGGCTTCTCTACCGAACACCCCGAGCTTCGGCGTTTCAGAACTGAATCATCCGAGGCGATCGTCCCGTTTCCAATGGCCTGAGCTTGCAGGTGCGGCGCGTTGACGAGGCGAAATCGGCGTTCCACGGTACAAGCCTGAAACATTTTCCATACCACCCCATTTTTGTTCCCCCACGCCGCAGCCTGGGGCCCCGTGCCACAAGCGATTGCGACCGATGGTGCGCGTTTTGCTTATCCGCTGACCGTATGCACCGAGGTGTATGTGGGAGGCAGCGAGTTGTGTCGCGCAGCGGAGGGGGGCCGCTTCCCGCTACGCATTCGAAGTCGGCGACGCTGTTCACCGGCATCGGGACACGCACGGTCGCGCCAGTCGGCAAAGCCAGTTCGCATCAAGTACAGCGCGGATCGGGGTGATCTGACCTGTATGTAGCAGCAAGTTTCGGGCGCCAAGAACTGCGCCACGTTTATTGAACGGGGAAAAATAATCATGAATCGACAACATTGGAAGAAGCAACGGGGTGTTGCTGTTGTTGAATTTGCATTGGTTCTCCCTCTGCTGCTGTTGATCCTGTTTGGCATTGTCGAGTTCGGACTTGTGATGTTCGACCAAGCCGTCATCACAAATGCAAGCCGTGAAGGTGCGCGCGCGGGGATTGTCCTCAAATCGCCGAAAGCGACGACAACCGACATTCAGACCGTCGCGCTCAACTACTGCCAAAGCCATCTGATCAGTTTGGGCAGCACATCAACACCTATTGTCTCCGTTCCGTCGGGCCAAGGTGGCAGTTTTGGTACGCCACTCACTGTTACTGTCACATACAAATTCACTGGACTGGCTTTGGGTTCATGGATTGGTCCGTTCAGCAAACTGCTGACGTTGACGGCTACCACTGTCATGAACAATGAATGAGGAGCCGGTCATGGATCGCACTCGCTCACAGCCGATAGACGTGCCTCGCTCGCCCAGACCGTCGACGTACAACCGATGCGGTTTGAAGCGTCGTCGAAATCAGAGAGGTGCGGTCGCGATAACCGTCGCTCTCATGATGCTGATACTGCTCGGCTTTGCCGCAATCTCCATCGACGTCGGATATCTCTTTGTTGTCCGGAATGAACTGCAGAACGCAGCCGATGCTGCCGCGCTGGCCGGTGCGCCATGCATTTACCCCCGAGCGCAATGTGGCAATACGAATGCCGCGGCTCCAGATTGGGCAACGGCCCAAGCGCAAGCCGTGCTCGGTGTCTCGTTGAACAAGTCGTCAAACGTAACGCTGACGGGATATACGTCCGACGTGTCGTACGGTTACTGGGACGTCACTGGTAGCGTCAAGGGCCTTCAAACGTCCATGCCGCCATCACCGGCCGTTGGCAAGCCTGCAGTGCAGGTAGTTGTCAGCCGCTCTGGAACGAAGAATGGCGGCGGCGTTCCTTCGTTTTTGGCGAAGATTTGGGGGTTGCAGTCTGTACCCGAGAACGCCGTGGCTGTCGCGGTCATTTCGGACCCCGGAAACACTGGCTCCGGTGCGCTATTCCCGGTTGCGCTGACGAAGTGCATGTATGACCAGTACTGGGATTCGACGAACGGTAAGCCCAAAGTTGCAACATCGACGACGCCGCCCGGCACGGGTCAGCCAAACCAAGTGGTTGGACAACCGTACACCTTTTATGTGACCTCGTCCTACCATGCTGGTCCTTGCGAAGCGGGTCAATGGACGACCTTCGACACAACCGCTAACGATGTTCCAACCGTGCGGAATTTGATATCCAACGGTAATCCGGATCCAGCAGCAGTCGGATCGCCTGGTGGTGTTTGCTCGACACCGGACGATACATGCACCTATATCCAGCCCGGCACGAAAACGACGCTGTATACGTCCGTCAACGACTGTAGTGCCGCCGGCAACAAAGCTTGCGAGTATGTCCTGGTCCCGATTGTTCAGGATCTCACGACAACGTCCTACGAGCGGATTCTTGCATTTGCGTGTGTGCACATCGACCAGGCAGTTGGTGGAAGCGGGAAGTACATCCAAATGGAGATGAGCAACAATGCGGACAAATGCCAAGCGTCAGGGGCGGGCGGGGTCGGGCCGTACTATGGTGCTCTCACACCTGCGCGACTGGTCGAATGACTGGAACGGGTCCGGGAAATGGCGATCGCCCCGAGGGACCACGACTGCCCCAGTCATGGCGTCCCTTAAAAGAAAGCACGAAGATCGAGGAAGCCAGATTCGCGATGGCATTGATCGTTGTACTGATTGTCTATTTAGAGGTAGATCCAGCATCACGTAACACGAGCATCGAGAACGCCAACTGAAATGGAGCCCACTCCAACACCTTGCTTCATGTGCCGACATTGCGCACCAGCGACACATCATTCTGAAATCGACGATTGGCGCGCGCAGAATTTTGAACTGCCCGAGCCGCAGGGTTGCGTAGTTGGCTCGCGGGAGCAATTGGTTCCCGTGTTGGGCCGTGTGCCGGAGGGGGTACGGGGCGCGGCTCTCTTTTTACCTCTCACTGAATCTGATGGACCAGAGCAGCCGGGGCCGCTGTATTGTGACAATACGCTTGCGGGGGTCGGTATGGACGATCGTTACGCTGGGATTGAACGAGATCTGGTGCATGTAGAAAATGCCCTACAAACCCTTTCGCAAAACCGCGACGAGTTTCCGCTTGGGGCGTCGATCCGCGATCCCGCATATTGGCAGGCGCGACTCGAGTCGATTCGTGATACGGCCGATCGCTACAACTATCTGGATCTCCGGGATCGCTCTGATGATCTGCTCATCGAGATTTCGAAGCTGCAGTATTGGACCGCTCGACGTCGCGACACTGATGTTGGTTCGACGCCTGCCTCGCGAGGGTCCGCACGTCCCCAGAGAAAGTGACCCCGGCTGAGGATGAACGCGACGCGCGCCGACCATTGGTCGCGCACTGCTGCCCTACCCCGTCAACGAAACGACCGCCGAGCCTGACCGGCCGGCGAAGTAGCCGGTACTGTCGGCAACCGGCGGTCCCGTCACTGCGTCGGCGGCACATATTGGCGGAAGCGCACAACCTCGATCCCGATCCAGTCGTTCAGCTCACGGAGCCGCGCCTTCAGCGGCTCGATCTCGAGGCCATTGAATACCCCCCGGCCACCTTCTCCACGTTACCGAACCCGCCCGCGTTCGACGGGATGATCCCCATCGGTTGCGGCGGCACGCGGTGCGTCCGCCTGTTGATCGAGATGCCCCCGACCTGAGAGAAACATTGGATCGAGCGCGCGGCGGCAAGATCACCGCCATCGGGCCAGTGACATGCACGCATGCCGGTGGCCGCTTCACCGATATCGGCGCGTACTCAGGGTGGAAACGCGCCTGTCAGCGCGCACGATTGGCCTACGAGAAAGACTGCGAAGAAAGGGGAATCACCCCGAATCCGCTATACCTGATCGGCATGCACTTCCACGACCTGCGGGCGAAAGCGCTGACCGATCTGAAGCGGCGGCGGGGGGCCGCGGCAGCGCAATAACTGGCCGGCCACACGACCGAAAGCATGACGGCACACTACACGAAATCGCGTGAAGTAGAACGCGTTCAACCCGTTCCATTGACGCGTCCAAGTTGGACGCCGACGCCCATGTTAGACACGAGGGCTCCCCGAATCATCCGGGGAGCCTTATACCGCAGGGGCTTGTTACTGAAACGCCACTTCCGCGAAGCTCCGAAGTTTGCGGCTATGGAGCTTGTCGAGCCCGTTCGTGCGCAGAATCTCCATCGCCTTCACGCCGATCTGCAGATGCTGGTCGACCTGACCGCGATAGAACGTGTCGGCCATGCCCGGCAGCTTCAGCTCGCCATGCAGCGGCTTGTCCGATACGCACAGCAGCGTGCCGTACGGCACGCGGAAACGGAAACCGTTGGCGGCGATCGTCGCACTTTCCATGTCGAGCGCGATCGCGCGGCTCTGCGACAGCCGCTGCACGGGCTCGCGGTGATCGCGCAGTTCCCAGTTGCGGTTGTCGACGCTCGCGACCGTGCCCGTGCGCATCACGCGCTTCAGTTCGGCACCTTCGAGACGCGTGACCTCGGCCACGCCGCGTTCGAGCGCGAGCTGTACTTCGGCGAGCGCCGGAATCGGCACCCACAGCGGCAGGTCCGCATCCAGCACGTGATCCTCGCGCACGTAACCGTGCGCGAGCACGTAGTCGCCGAGGCGCTGCGTGTTGCGCAGGCCCGCGCAGTGACCGAGCATCACCCAGGCATGAGGACGCAGCACCGCGATGTGATCGGTGATCGTCTTCGCGTTCGACGGACCGACACCGATGTTGACCATCGTGATCCCGCTGCCGTCCGCGCGCTTCAGGTGATACGCGGGCATCTGCGGCAGCCGCGGCGGCGCGGCGCCCTCGGCCGGCTCGCTGCCGAGGTTCGCGTTGTACGTGATGACGTCGCCCGGCTCGACAAACGAACTGTACTGGCTGCGGTACGCGCGCACGTCGGGATCGGTGCTTTCCGTCATCAGCGTGCGGCCGAGCTTCACGAATTCGTCGATATAGAACTGGTAGTTCGTGTAGAGCACGTAATTCTGGAAGTGCGTGGGCGACGTCGCCGTGTAGTGACGCAGCCGGTGCAGCGAGAAGTCGACGCGCGCCGCGGTAAACAGCGCGAGCGGATGCGGCTCGCCGGGTGCCGGCTCGAACGTGCCGTTGACGATGCGGTCGTCGAGGTACGACAGGTCGGGCGTGTCGAAGATGTCGCGCATCGCGAGCAGGCGGTCGCGGTCGAGCTCGCCTTCGAGATGGATGCCTTCGGGAAACGCGAAGTGAACCGGAATCGGCTGCGACGACACGCCGATCTCGATCTTCACATGATGGTTCTTCGACAGCAGGCGCAGTTGCTCGCGATAGTAGTTCGCGAACAGGTCGGGACGCGTGACGGTCGTCTCGAACACGCCGGGGCCCGCGACGAACCCGTACGAGCGGCGCGAATCGACGTGCGTGTTGACTTCGGTGCGAATCCGCACGAACGGATAGCACGCGCGCACGTGCTCGGTGATCGATTCATGGCGGCGATAACGCGCGAAGGCGTCGCGCAGGAAGCCGGTATTGGTGTCGTAGATGGCCGACAGCCGCGCGACGGCGGCAACGGAATCGTCGAATGCTTCGACGGGCGGGCTCTCGGGCGTCAGCATCCGATGCCGGCGGCTCAAATCGTTCTTCATTTTCATCACCTCGTCTGATCGAACGACATTACCACGGAACCCGGTCACGCTCATGGCCGCCCGCTCGCACGCCGCTTAAACGCGAGGGCCGGGCCGCGCGCAGTATTTGCTAAAATCCGAAGGTTCACTGGAGACTCATCATGAAGCCGCTCATTCTCGTCGCCGCTGCCGCCGTGCTCGCTGGCACGTTTGCCGCCGCCCACGCCGCCGGCGGCACGCCCGACGCCGACGCGCAGGCCCGGGCCGAGGCCAACGAAGCCGCCGGCCTGCCCGATCTCCGCAAGATCAACCGGCCCGGCGCCGAAGTCACGTCGAAAGTCGACTTCGCCGACATTCGTCGCACGCCGAGCTTCCACGAAAAGAGCAAGAACGGCACCGAGGTCACCGAGTATCGCGATCGCGGCAAGCCGGTCGAGATCGACGTGAAGTCGAACTTCGGCACGCGCTACCAGATGAGCTCGACCCTCGACACCTCGCCGAAGCCGCATGACGCGGGCGTCCCGATCACGCGCCTGCCGTCGGTCAACCTCCGCTACTGATTTCCTGCCGCGCCGCGTCGATCCCGACGCGGCGCGCCGGCTTTCCCTTCACCTCCTGTCGCGCCGCACGCCGCGCGCGTGCCGACAACTGACCAGACGCATCTCGCATGGCCGTTTTCACCGCTGTTTCCGACTCCGATCTCGCGCAATGGATGCGCCACTACGAACTGGGCGACGTGCTGGCGTTCCGCGGCATTCCGTCCGGCATCGAAAACAGCAACTTCTTCCTGACGACGACGCGCGGCGAATACGTCCTGACGATCTTCGAAAAGCTGACGGGGGAACAACTGCCGTTCTACCTGGACCTGATGCGCCATCTGGCCAGCCACGGCGTGCCGGTGCCGGATCCGGTCCCGCGCGACGACGGCGCGCTGTTCGGCGAGCTGCACGGCAAGCCGGCGGCGATCGTCACGAAGCTCGAGGGCGCCGCCGAACTCGCACCGGGGGTCGAACACTGCATCGAGGTCGGGCAGATGCTCGCGCGCCTGCACCTCGCGGGGCGCGACTATGCGCGCCACCAGCCGAACCTGCGCAGCCTGCCGTGGTGGCAGGAGAACGTGCCGGCGATCGTGCCGTTCATTTCCGACGCGCAGCGCACGCTGCTCGAGGACGAACTCGCGCACCAGGCCGCGTTCTTCTCGTCGGACGACTACGCGGCGCTGCCGAGCGGCCCGTGCCATTGCGACCTGTTCCGCGACAACGTGCTGTTCGCGCACGCGGCGCCCGGCACCGGTCATGACGTCCGGCTCGGCGGCTTCTTCGATTTCTATTTCGCGGGCTGCGACAAATGGCTGTTCGACGTCGCGGTGACCGTCAACGACTGGTGCGTCGACCTCGCGACGGGCGTGCTCGACGTCGCGCGCGCGGACGCGCTGCTGCGCGCGTACCAGACGGTCCGGCCGTTCACGGCCGAGGAGCGCCGCCACTGGAGCAACATGCTGCGCGCGGGCGCGTACCGCTTCTGGGTATCGCGCCTGTACGACTTCTACCTGCCGCGCGCGGCCGAAATGCTCAAACCGCACGACCCCGGTCATTTCGAACGCATCCTGCGTGAACGTATCGCCCATACGCCCGCGCTTCCCGAGACCCATACCGCATGCAACTGATCGAAGTACCCGCGAAAGCGGGCTATGTCTGGTTCCGTCAAGGCATCTGGCTGTTCCGCCGGAACCCGCTCGCGTTCATCACGCTGTTTTTCACGTACCTGCTGGCGATCACGCTGGTGTCGATGGTGCCTGTCATCGGCGCGGCGCTGCCGCTGCTGTTCATCCCCGGCGTCGCCGTCGGCTTCATGGCCGCGTGCCGCGACACGGTGGCCGGCAAGCCGGTGATGCCGACGATCCTCGTCGACGGCTTTCGCTCGTACGGCACCGTGACGACGCAGCGGCTGCTCGTGCTCGGCGTGGTCTACGTCGCGCTGATGGTGCTGGTGTTCGCCGCGTCGTCCGTCGTGGACGGCGGCGGGCTGCTCACCATGATGCTGGGCGCGACGAGCGAAACGAGTCCGACGCCGGAAGCGCTTGCCGCGCAAGGCACGCTCGGCGCCCTGCTGCTGGCGACGCTGCTCTACGCGCCGGTCGCGATGTTGTTCTGGTTCGCGCCGGTGCTCACCGCGTGGCACGACATCCCGCCCGCCAAGGCGCTGTTCTTCAGCATCGTCAGTTGCTGGCGCAATCGCGGCGCATTCGTGGTGTACGGGCTGCTGTGGTTCGCCGTTGCGCTCGGCACGTCGTTCGGCCTGTCGCTGCTGCTGCAGGCGCTCGGCGCCGGTGCTTACGTGCTGACGATCATGATGCCGGTGACGATCATCATCGTGACGATGATGTACTGCTCGTTCTACGCGACCTATCGCGGCTGCTTCGGCGTGCAGGAACCGGGGGCCGCAACGCCCACGTCGGGCCGTTAAGTTGGGCCGTTAAGTTGGGCCGTTGAGTCGGGCCGTTGATGCAGACTCGGCCGGCGCACGCCGCCGGCCGCCCCAACCTTCGCGCTGCCCCCTGTTCAATCGAATCTGTTGAGCGCAAAATGATTTGCATGCAAATCATTAGCGCGTCCGCCGCGCCACCCGAATCATGGACCGCCTGCCCCCGCTGCCCCAGACGCTCGACGAGCAACTGTGCTTCGCGCTCTATTCGACTTCGCATGCAATGACGAAGGCGTACAAGCTGCTGCTCGACAAACTGTCGCTGACCTATCCCCAATATCTGGCGATGCTCGTGCTGTGGGAACGTGACGATATCGCGGTGAAGGATATCGCTGCCCGCCTCGACCTCGACCCGGCCACCGTCACGCCGCTGCTGAAGCGGCTCGAGGCGCTCGGCTATGTCGAACGCGTGCGCAGTGCGACCGACGAGCGCGTCGTGAACGTGCGCGTGACGCCGGAAGGCCGAGCGCTGAAGCTCAAGGCGCGCTCGGTGCCCGCCGATCTTTTTTGCGCGATGCAGCAAACGCCCGAGTTCCTGGTCAGGCTGCGCGCGGATCTCCAGCAATTGCGCAATGCACTGTCGGCCGCCAACGAAGGCTGACGGCACGTCGGTCTCAAACAGGCCCGGCACCGCCGGGCTTTTTCTTCAAATTTCATTTGCACACAAATCATTTGTGTTCTATACTTCTTCCGTGGCCGGCGACACCCCGTCCGACCGGACCGCTTCCCACCATTCTTTCGACAGGAGCTGCACCATGAACATTCTGTACAAGACCAGCGCCACGAGCACGGGCGGCCGCGACGGCCGTGCGGTATCGGCCGACAACAAGCTGGAAGTGAAGTTGGCCGCGCCGCGCGAGCTCGGCGGTACGGGCGCGGAAGGTACGAATCCGGAGCAGCTGTTTGCAGCAGGTTACTCGGCTTGTTTCCTGAGCGCGATGAAGTTCGTCGCCGGCCAGAACAAGCAGGCGCTGCCGGCCGACACGCAAGTGACCGCGGAAGTGGGCATCGGCCCGAACGACGCCGGCGGCTTCGGGCTCGACATCGAACTGCGCGTGTCGCTGCCGGGGTTCGACAAGGCCGACGCACAGGCGCTGGTCGACAAGGCGCACCACGTGTGCCCGTACTCGAACGCGACCCGCAACAACGTGCCGGTGCGCCTGACGGTCATCTGACGCAACGCGCGGCGCCGAATGCAAAAAGGGCGTGTGTGGCTGCTTGCCACACACGCCCTCTTGCGTGATTCGCCGGGCCGGCGAGTGAGCCGGCCCGCGCTGCGCTGCTTAACGCGAGCCGAACGAGAACGGACGGTTCATCGCCGCTTCGCGATCGATCTTGCGCATGCGGAATTCGAGATCGTAGATGTCGGTTGCTTCGGCCAGGTACGCATCGGCGGGCTCTTGCGCGGCCTTTTCAGCGTTTTTGGTCAGCATCAGGAAGAGGTGGCTCAGCAGGTACATGGTCGATCTCGCAATCCAAAGGTTCTTTGACTAGGGTTTTCCCGAATTATAGGGAAAACCCTAGTCTTTGGCCAGCGTCGATCAGACGGTGCGTCGTTCGGTCGCCACAATCCGCCGATTCTCTTCGAAAAATGACCATATCATCGCGCTCGCATCGGGACCGACCGCCGCATGAAACGGCACCGCTTCGTCGCCGCCCGCCCACGCATGATCGAGCCCTTTCACGTGACAGAGCCGCACGATCGACTCGCCGTCGCGACGCACGTCGGTGATCTGCGCGCCAGCCTCGCGCGTTTCCACACGCTCGCCGCCGCGCAGTGCGCCGCGGCTGTCCGCGAGCCCGTTCAGGCGCATGAACTGCACCATCAACTGGTCGGCATTCTTCGGCGCGACGACATGGTCCCGGTCGCCCTGCACGATCAACACGGGCATGCCCGGATACGCCCCCGCATCAACCAGCGTGTCGACCACCGCGGCCGGGTTCTGCCGCAGGCCGCGCCGCATCACGTCCATCGCGCTGATCCCGGAATTCGCCTCGCCGAGCGCGGGGCCCGAGTGCAGTGCCACAGCCGCGAAGCGATCCGGGTGGTGCAGCGCGAGCAGTGCCGCCAGGCCCGCGCCGGCCGACAGCCCGGCGACGTAGACGCGCGATGCGTCGAAGCCGTGCTCGTCGACGAGGGCGTCGACGAGCGACGCGGCCGCGTCCGCCTCGCCGCGGCCCGCGCGGTCGGTGTCTTCGTACCAGTGCCAGCAGCCGTGCGCGTGCGCGCGCAGCGACTGCTCCGGGTACAGCACCGCGAAGCCATACTTGTCGGCCAGCAGGTTCATCCGGGTGCCCTGCGCGAACTCGTCGACCGATTGCTGGCAGCCGTGCAGCATCACCACGAGCGGCATCGCACCGCGCCGGCGGCCAGGCGGAACGTACAGCCCGTAGGCGAGCTGCTGGACCAGGCGGCCAAGCGCGGGCGCCATCGGATGCTCGCCGCGCGTCCACTCGCCGGCCGCCCATGCAGCCGCGCGCGGCCGCACGCGCGACTCACGCGGCGGGGACAGATCGGTTGCGGCGGGCGACGCGGCGGCCTCGAGCGTATCGCGCGCGATACGCTGTGCATCACGTGCCGCTCGTTTGGCGGCCGGAGACAGCATACGTTTCATGCCGCCCAGCCATACCTTCGTCAGACTTTTGGTCATCGATCGGGCTCGCAGTCAGGAAAAATAGGGATACAACACTCGGTGGATCGTTCGACTTTGTGCAATGCACCATAGCATTGTTTATGGGATTTTTCCTGCTCGCGGATAGTTCCCCCGGGGCGCAAAAAACGGGCCTCGAGCATACGCGGCGCTATACTGGGGTTTAACCGCTTGTATCCGTTGTAGTCGTTCTTTCCGGCTCGCGCGTTGATTTAAGCATTCGTCCCGCCTCTGCTCGTTTCTCTCCCGATGTTCGACCTGCCCTCTCACCTGTGGATCACGATCACCGCGTTCGGTGGCGCCGGGCTGACCTTGCCGCTCGCGATCACGATCGCCGTGTGGCTCGCGCTCGGCTACTCGTGGCAGCGCGCGGCCGCGTGGCTCGGCGTGCTCGCCGTCGCGATCGGGGTCGTCGCGCTCACCAAGATCGCATTCCTCGGCTGGGGCGTCGGCATCCGCGCATGGGACTTCACGGGATTCAGCGGCCACGCGATGCTGTCGACGTCGGTCTATCCCGTCGCGATCTTCCTCGCGCTGATCCGCACGCGCACGACGGTGCGGATCGCCGGCATCGCGCTCGGGCTCGCGGCCGGCATCGCGGTCGGCGTGTCGCGCGTCGCGCTCGACGCGCATTCGCCGTCCGAATCGATCACCGGCTGCATCGTCGGTGCGATCGCCGCGCTGGCATTCATCGCCGGGTCGTGGCACGCGGTGCCGCACCGCTGGTCGGTGCCGGCGGTCGTCGTGAGCCTCGCGCTCGTCACCGTCGCGCTGCACGGCATCACGGTGCCGTCGCACCGCTGGGTCACCAGGGTTGCGCTGGAACTGTCGGGGCACGAGCGGCCGTTCGTCCGTGCCCGATGGAAAGCCAATCCCAACTACCGGCCGGCCTATCAGCCGTCGTCGCTGCACCGCACCGGATCGCCGCCGTTGCTGCACGCGTAACGGGCCGCGCGCCCGTCATTCCCGCCGCCGTTCAGGCCTGAAGATTTCATGCGCGCCGTCGCATGAACGGTATGTCGAGCGTTATAACCCGCCCTATATTACGATTACGGTTCCAACCATTCCATTCGAACGATCAGTCCATGCGCTCAACCGTCCGCCCGCTTCGCCGCACCCTGCTCCGCCTGCTGCCGCTCGCCGCGGTTGCCGCGGCCATCTCGTTCAGCGGGCCGGCTTCCGCTGCCGACGAGCTGGTCGTGTCGGCGGCGGCAAGCCTGACGAATGCGTTCAAGGCCGTCGGCGATGCCTATCAGAAGCAGCATCCGGACACCAAGGTGCTGTTCAACTTTGGCGCGTCTGACGTGCTGATGCAGCAGATCGCCAAGGGTGCGCCGGCCGACGTGTTCGCATCGGCCGACCAGAAGGCGATGGATCGTGCGGTCAGCGAAAAGGTCATCGTGCCGGGTACGCGCCGCGATTTCGCGGCGAACTCGCTCGTGCTGATCGTGCCGGCCGACAGCCACGCGGCCGCGCCGACGTCGCTGAACGACCTGACGGCGCCCGGCGTGAAGCGTATCGCGTACGGCGACCCGGCGTCGGTGCCGGTCGGCCGCTACACGGAAGGCGCGCTGCGTGCGGCAGGCGTATGGGACGCCGTCAGCGCCAAGGGCGTGCTGGCCGCCAACGTGCGCCAGAGCCTCGATTACGTCGCCCGCGGCGAAGTCGACGCGGGCTTCGTATTCGGCACCGACGCGGCAATCATGCCGGGCCGCGTGAAGGTGGTGCTGACCGTGCCGACGCAGACGGCCATCACCTATCCGATCGCGGTGGTCAAGGACAGCCGCCATGCCGCACAGGCGCAGTCGTTCATCGACTTCGTCGCGTCGCCGCAAGGCCAGGCCGTACTGGCCACGTTCGGCTTCAAGCCCGCGGGCAAGTGAGCGCAGCATGATGCAGGACGCCTGGGTACCGCTGCTGTTGTCGCTGAAGGTCGCCGGCTGGGCGACCGCGCTCGACGTCGTGCTCGGCGTCGCCGCCGCCTTCCTGCTCGCGCGCTGGCGCTCGCCGATGCGCGACGTGGTCGATTCGCTGCTGACGCTGCCGCTCGTGTTGCCGCCGACGGTGCTCGGCTATTACCTGCTCGTGCTGCTCGGCCGACGCGGCGTGTTCGGCGCATGGCTCGACAAGCTCGGCATCCAACTCGTCTTCACGTGGCAGGGCGCGGTGATCGCATCGATGGTCGTCGCGTTCCCGCTGATCCTCAAATCGGCGCGCACGGCGTTCGAAAGCGTCGATCCGCATCTCGAGCGCGCGGCACGCACGCTCGGGCTCGGCGAAGCCGCGGTGTTCTTCCGCGTGACGCTGCCGCTCGCCACGCGCGGCATCCTGGCCGGTGCGCTGCTCGCCTTCGCGCGCGCGCTCGGCGAATTCGGCGCGACGCTGATGATCGCCGGCAACCTGCCCGGCCGCACGCAGA
Organism: Burkholderia sp. FL-7-2-10-S1-D7; assembly: GCF_001524185.1. Lineage (NCBI taxonomy): Bacteria > Pseudomonadati > Pseudomonadota > Betaproteobacteria > Burkholderiales > Burkholderiaceae > Burkholderia > Burkholderia sp. FL-7-2-10-S1-D7. Next base: position 81,014 of record NZ_LOWY01000008.1, read on the forward strand.
CGCTTTCGGTCGCGATCTATGCGGCGGTGCAGGCCGGCGACGACAGCACGGCCAACTTCCTCGTGCTGGTGACGTCGATCACCTGCGTGCTCGTGCTGCTCGCGACCGGCTGGCTCGTGCCGTCGCGCGCCGGGCGGAGCCAGCTGACATGACGCGCGTGCCGCATTCGTACCGCCGCGCCTCACGGGTCGCGGCAAAACGCCTTCCCGCCGCGCGATCGGCTTCCCGCACGCGCGGCGCGGCACGACGGAGACCGGCATGAGCGTTGCCGTCGACATCCGCAAGACCTACGTGACTGCGGAGCGCCGCTTCACGCTCGACGTGTCGTTCGCGGCCGCCACGCAGCGCGTCGTGCTGTTCGGGCCGTCCGGCGCGGGCAAGAGCATGACGCTGCAGGCGATCGCCGGCCTGTTGTCGCCCGACGAAGGCACGATCGCGCTGAATGGCGAACCGCTGTTCGATTCCGCGCGCGGCATCGACGTGCCGACCCGTGCGCGCCGCGTCGCCTACCTGTTTCAGGACTATGCGCTGTTTCCGCACCTGAACGTGCGCCAGAACATCGCGTTCGGGCTCACGTCGGGCCTGCGCAATCCGCGTGCGAAGGCCGTGCCGCCCGAAGTCGCGTACTGGCTGCATGCGTTCGAACTCGACACGCTCGCCGGGCAATTCCCGTCGCAGTTGTCGGGCGGACAGAAGCAGCGCGTCGCGCTTGCCCGCGCACTGGTCGCGCAGCCGCGCATCCTGCTGCTCGACGAACCGTTCGCGGCGCTCGACGGCGCGATGCGGCAGCGCATGCGCCACGAGCTCGCCGAACTGCAGGCGCGGCTCGATATCCCGATGGTGCTCATCACGCACGACCCCGACGACGTCGCCGCATTCGGCGACCAGGTCGTGCAATTGAGCGAAGGACGCGTGCAGGCCGCCGTGCCGCACGCCGAGTGGCCGACGCGCGTCACCTGATCGCGCGAAGGCGGTGGCCCAAGCGGCCACATTTGACCTGAGAGAAGCCGCACTGGCGGCACAAGCTGAAAACGGGATCGAAGCCGGCGCCTCGCGTACGTTGGGCGGCGCCGGTTTCGCCTCGCCCACCCACGGTCATCGCCGGAAACGGCTCACACCGCCGTCGCGCGCGATCAGCCCGTCACCGCGAGAATCACGCTCGATGCCTTGAACAGCGCGATCGCACGCTGGCCGGCGGCGAGTTGCAATGCCCTGACGCTGTCGTTCGTGACCACGGCCGTGAGCGTCCCGCCGCCGTCGAGCGCCAGCGTCACCTCGCTGTTCACCGCGCCCGCCGCGACGGCTTCGACCGTCCCGTGCAACTGGTTGCGCGCGGATACCTTCAGAAACGCTTCGGCTCCGCCTTCGTCGTCGACGGCCAGCACGACCCACGACGCCTTCACGAGCGCGCACGCATCCGCGCCCGGCCGCAGGCCCAGCGCATCGGCGCTTTCGTGCGTCAGCACCGCGACGATCACCTGCCCGCCGGGCAGCACGAGCGTCACCTCGTCGTTCACCGTGCCGCGCACGATCGCCTCGACCTTGCCGAACAACTGGTTGCGCGCGCTCGTTTTCATCCCGATCCGGCCGATCAGTGCCCAGTCGACGTCGAAACCGGACACCGCCGCGCTCGCGGCGTCGATGAAGCGGCGATGCTCGCGCTCGATCGTGCGGAACGCGGCAATCAGCGACGTCGCGCGCGGCGTCAGCGTCGTGCCGCCGCCGCCCTTGCCGCCCGTCGAGCGCGTCACGAGCGGCTCGCCGGCCAGGTTGTTCATCGTATCGATCGCATCCCACGCGGCCTTGTAGCTGAGGCCGACGGCCTTCGCCGCGCGCGTGATCGACCCGGTGTCGCCGATCGCCGCGAGTAGCGCGATGCGGGTGGCGCCGCCGAGCGTCTGCTCGCCCGCGCGCAGCCACAGTTCGCCGCCCAGCTCGAGCGGTCCGGCAGAAGAGGAAGGAGGCGACGCGTCGCTCATCGGTCTTTCTGAAGAAAACGGGTGGCCATTATAGTGAGCGCGCGCCGCTCAACGCGGCTTGCCATTCAGCTTCGGCGGGCGCAGGCTCGCGAGCAGCGTCTCGGCCTCCCTCGCCGCGCGTTGCTCGAGCGCGGCACCGTAGCCGCGCACGAAACCCAGCTGGTAAGCGGGCGCCGCCAGTTGCTCGAGATGATGCAGCGCGACGATCGTGTCGTTCGCCTCGCCAAGCACGCTCTGCACGCGCGCGAGCGTCTTGACCGTTTCGTTGCGCGTGCGGCGCGAGGCCAGCGACGCGAAGAATTCGAGCGCGTAACGCAGCCGCTTCGCGTCGATCCGCACCTGATGCCGCGCGGCCGTGTCGAGCGACGTGAGCGACGGCGTTGCATACAGCTGACCGAACAGCCGCCGCACGCGCTTGGTCGCGTGACGCCGCAGCGACGGTGCGTCGTCGTCGGCATCGGTCGGCGGCAGCGCGAGCCCGCTCAGCCACTCGAGCCACCCGAGCGTCAGTCGCGCATAGCGCGCCGAATGCAGCGCCTGGCGCAGTTCGACGCGCGCGGCCATCGCCTGCACGCGCGCGGCGTCGAGCGTGCCGTCCCAGTCCGCGCTGCCGCCGTCGGCCGCGATCAGCGCGGGCAGGCTCTCGGTCGAGAACACGTCCCAGTCGCGCACCGTGCCGAGCAGGGCCGCAAGCCAGCGCAAGTCGACGCCGAACGTGTCCTGCCATTGATCGTCCGCGAAACGCGGGAAGAAGCGCATCAGCGTACGCAGCCGCCGCAGCGCGACGCGCATCTGGTGCACGAATTCGGGATCGTCGCGGTGGAGCACGCCGCCCTCGTTGCCGAGCCATTGCGCGGCGATGTCACCCGACAGCGCGAACAGCGCTGCCCGCTGCGTGCGGATGCCGGTCAGGTCGACGGGTTGCGCCTTGACCGGCCCCGCGACGGCAGGCTCGCCCGCGCACGCGCGATCGATCACGCTGGTCAGCTGCACGAACGCGGGCCATGCGCCGCTGAGCTCGCGCACGGCGGCAAACAGCGCGCGCAGCGCCGCCGTGCGTGCGGCGGCGGTTTCCCAGTCGGGGGCCGCGAGGCGCAGTTCGACATGACGGCGCGGCGGCTCGGTGCCGCCGTGCAGCGTGACATCGTCGAGCGTCATCTCGACCACCACGCCGGTGTCGTCCGCCCAGCGCCCGCGCCGCCGCTCGCTGACGAGCCGCGGCGGTGCGGGCGCCGACGATGCGGCGACCGCCGCTTCGTCGACGGCGCCAGCCGTCACGCTATCGCCCTCGCCCGTGGCCGCCGCGGATTCCGAATCGGCGATCGGCGCCGACACCGGCGTGGCCACGACGATGCCCGCATGCTCGGCATCGAACAACTCACGCTCCACGACGCCGGGCGCGAATGCCTTGGTGCGCGACGCGACGACCCGCCGCCCCTGCGCGTTCGACTCGATCCACGTCCACCAGCACTCGCCGGGGTTCGGCTCGGCTTCCTCGACCTGGCACGGCTCGATCGTCACGCGCTCCTGGCCGCGCCGCATTCGCACCTGCGGGCAGATCCGCCACGCACGGACGAGTTCGGCACCGAAGTCGCGCTGCGCGCCACGGGCCCGGCTTCCCGTCTTGACCGGCCAACCTTCCAGCGACAGGCACAACACGATTTCCAGCACGCGCGACATGGAGGCTCCTGCACATGAAGAATCGCCGGCGCATCGTCCGCGCCGGCGTCACCCGTGAAGCAGCTTCCATAGTACACGCCGCAAAAACGCGCGGGAAACGATCTGGCCCTGTCGCGCCTGTCGCGCATCAAACGACGTATCAGACGACGTATTGCGCGATGCCGTTGCCGAACGACCAGTCCTCCTTCAGCACTTCGACCAGACTGATGAATACGTCCTGCGGCCGCACGCCGGGCTGTCGCGCGAGGTTTTCGGCGATGGTCCGGTACAGCGCCTGCTTCTGCTCGAGCGTGCGCGTGTTGTTCGCCGTGATCTGGATCATCACGAGATCGTCGCTGCGTTCGATGTCGAGGTAGTGGCGGCCGAATACGAAGTTCTCGGCCGAATGCTCGGTCACGACCATGAAGATGTCGTCTTCGGGCACGTTGAACGTGTGCATCAGCGCGCGATGCACGCCGTCGACGAGCGCCGCACGGTAGGCGGCCGGTTTGCCTTCGCGCACTGCGATACGGGTGAACGGCATGGTCCTGCTCCTTTCGGTGACGTTGAAAAATGGAAACGCCACGTCAGGTTAGGCGCGCCTTACTATAATTAACAGTCATCAATCTATATTTCATTCATTTACATTTGAAATGAAAGTCCTCGACCTCGATGCAGTGCGCGCGTTCGTGCTGGTCGCCGATCTCGCGAGCTTCACGCGCGCGGCCGACGCGCTCGGCACCACGCAATCGGCCGTCAGCCTGAAGCTGAAACGGCTCGAAGCGCACCTCGGCAAGCCGCTGCTCGCGCGCACGCCGCGCGTCGTCAAGCTGGCCGCTGACGGCGAGAACTTCCTGCCCGCCGCACGCGCGCTGCTCGACGCGCACGATCAGGCGCTCGGTGCGATTTCGGCCGGCACGCACCGCCTGTCGCTCGGCGTCAGCGAGCACGTTGCGGTGCCCGACCTGCCGGCCGTGCTGACGAGCCTGCACCGGCAGGATCCCGGGCTGTCGCTGGAAATGCATCTGGGCACGTCGGCGAGCCTGATCGCGCAATACGACGAACGGCGGCTCGACGCGGCGATCGTGCGGCACGAACCCGGCGAGGATCCTCCGCGCGACGACGGCACGCTGCTGTTTACCGAACCGCTCGCGTGGCTCGCCGCGCCCGACTGGACGCCGCGCGCCGGCGAGCCGCTGCCGCTCGCGGTGCTGGCCGGGCCGTGCGGCGTGCGGGCCGCCGCGCTGCGCGCGCTCGAGCATGCTGGACGGCCGTGGCGCGAGCGCTTTACGGGCGGCGGCGTCGCAGCGGTCGCGGCGGCGGCCGCGGCCGGGCTCGCGGTCTGTCCGCTGGCGCGGCGCGTCGCGCCGCGCACGCTGGTCGACGTCGGCGCGAAATTCGGCTTGCCACCGCTGCCGCACTCGCAAGTCGTGCTGTATTCGCGCGTGCGCGACGCCCGCGCGGCGGCCGCCCTCCGAAGGTTTTCCGACAGCCTTGCAATCTCGGCGTAAACTGATCGGCCCGCCGTTCGCAATCTTCCGAAGAATTCCGATGAAGCCAGAAGCCCGCAAGCACCTCCGTGCCAACCTGCTGATGCTCGCCGCCGCCGCGATCTGGGGCTCGGCGTTCGTCGCGCAACGCCTGAGCCTCGACGTGATCGGGCCGTTTCTGTTTACGGGGCTGCGCTTCCTGCTCGGCGCACTGGTGTTGATCCCGCTGCTGACGCTCAACGCGGGCTCGCGCGCGCAGCTCGCGGCGATTCGGCGCGAGCCGGCGCTGCTCGGGCCGGGCCTCGCGCTCGGCGGGCTGCTCGCCGTATCGATCTCGCTGCAGCAGTTCGGCCTGCAGTACACACGGGTCGCGAACGCGGGCTTCATCAGCTCGCTGTACGTCGTGATCGTGCCGCTGATGGGTGTGTTCGCTCGCCACCGGATCGGCGCCGGCACGTGGTTCGGCGCGCTGCTCGCGGCGATCGGCCTGTACTTCCTCAGCATCGACGAGCATTTCTCGGTGCTCTACGGCGACTGGTTCCAGCTCGCGGGCGCCGTGGTCATCGCCGCGCACGTGATGGCCGTCGGCCATTTCGCGACGCGGCACGATCCGCTCGTGCTCGCGTTCCTGCAGTTCGTCACGTGCGGCGCGCTGTGCCTCGCGGCCGGCCTCGTGATCGAGCCGGTCAGCGTCGCGATGCTGCGCAGCGCGCTGCCGACGCTGCTGTACGGCGGGCTACTGTCGGTCGGCGTCGGCTATACGCTTCAGGTCGTCGCGCAGCGCGATGCGGCGCCCGCGCACGCGGCCGTGATCTTCAGCATGGAAGGCGTGTTCGCGGCCATCGCGGGCTGGGCCGCGCTCGGCGAGACGCTGACGCTGCGCGCGCTGGTCGGCTGCGCGCTGATGCTGGCCGGCCTGCTCGCCTGCCAGTTGCTGCCGAACGGCGACGCCCGGAAAAAGGACGAGGACGCGCTGCCGGCGTGACACGCACGATCCCTATAATGGCGGTTCGCGTGTTTTTCATGCCAACCGCTTCCGACAGGCCAGCTCCGTGACGTCCAATTCCGTCGATCCCGCCGCCGACCTCCTGCGCGAACGCGCAGCGCACTATGCCGCCGAAGCCGCGCTGTTCCTGCGCGACCAGGCGCTGTCCACCGCATCGCACGACCTACGCAGCCCGCTGAACGCGATGCACAGCTGGGCGTACGTGCTCGAGCGCCAGCTCGCCGGTGCCGACCCGAACCTGCAACGCGCGCTCGCTGGCATCCGCGCAGGGATCGACCAGCAGGTCGCGCTGATCGACGACGTGCTCGACGCGCCGCGCGCCGCAACGCGCACACTCGCGATCGCGGTGGAGCCGTTCGCGCTGCGCCCGCTGCTCGACGATACGCTTGCACTGGTGCGCTTCGCGCTGGCCGACGCGCGGCGGGTGACCATCGACGCGACGCTGCCCGACGGCGAATCGTCGCTGACTGCCGATCGCGAACGCATCGCGCAGGCGTTCTGGACGATGCTGACGACGGCCGTCGAAGCCAGCGCCGCCGGTAGTCGCGTGACCTTCACATGCACGCGCGACGGCGCGCTGTGCGTCGCGCACGTCACCTGCGACGTGAACGCCGACGCGCTCGCCGATCCCGCGCTGCCGCACGCATTCGAACCGTTCGCCCGCCACGAGATGCTGCGCGCGCGCGACGCGAAGCGCGTCGCCGGGACGCTCGCGCTGTGTCAGCGTGTCGCGCTCGCGCACGGCGGCACCTTCACCCACACCCCGTTCGCCGACAATTCCGCCGCCACCCTCTCGCTCTGCGTTCCCTGCGAGGCGCCGGTGTAAGCGATCGGCAGCCCGAATCATTACATTTCACTTTCAGGCCCTATACTGATGGGCCTTTCATGACTGGAGCGATTCTTTGTTACAGATCTTCGCGCTCATCGGCGCGTTGTTCCTGGTGGCCCTGAACGGGTTTTTCGTCGCAGCCGAATTCGGCCTCGTCAAACTGCGCGCGACGCGCGTCAAGACACTTGCCCGCAAGCACGGCCTGCGCGGGCGCATTCTCGCCATCGTGCACGGCCGGCTCGACGCCTATCTGTCCGCCTGCCAGCTCGGCATCACGCTCGCGTCGCTCGGCCTCGGCTGGGTCGGCGAGCCGGCGTTCGCGCAACTGATCGGCCCGCTGCTCGACCTGATCGGCGTGCAGTCCGAACGCATCGTGCACCTGATCTCGCTCGTGTTCGCGTTTTCGCTGATCTCGTTCCTACACATCGTGGTCGGCGAGCTCGCACCGAAATCGATGGCGATCCGCCAGTCGGAAAAGGTCGGCCTGTGGGTCGCGCTGCCGCTCTACGCGTTCTACTGGGCGATGTATCCGGCGATCTGGGTGCTCAACAGCAGCGCGAATGCGGTGCTGAAGCTCGCGGGGTTGTCGGCCGACCACGGCGGCGATGCGCACTACTCGACCGACGAGCTGAAGCTGATCCTGCGCAGCCGCCGCAGCGCGGGCAACGCGGCTCAGCCGGCCCGCGGCACCTACTCCAACGACGAGTGGAACACGCTCGCGCATTCGCTCGATTTCTCGTCGATGACGGTATCGGACCTGATGCGGCCGGCGCATGAAATGGTCGGCCTGCGCCGCGACCTGCCGCTGCCCGACAACATGGGGATCGTCGCGCGGCACCGCTTCAGCCGTTATCCGCTGTTCGAGGATGCGTCGCGCGAAGAGGTGAGCGGGCTGATCCACCTGAAGGACCTGCTGCTCGCGCGTCATGCCGGGGCGGCGCTCGAGGACCTTTCCGACTACGTGCGCCCGGTGCAGTACGTGAAGCCCGACACGCCGGCGCTCGACCTGTTCCGCCGCTTCCGCAAGGGCGCGCCGCACTTCGCGTTGGTCGGCAACAAGGGCGAGAAGCCGATCGGCTTCCTGACGCTCGACAACCTGCTCGGCGCGCTGGTCGGCCAAATCCACGACGAGTTCCGCCAGGGCGATGCGGACTGGAGCCGCCTCGACGACGGCACGCTGATGGGCAAGGGTAGCCTGCCCGTCGTGTCGCTCGAGCAGGCGCTCGGCATCGACATCGACGAAGGGCGCGCGGAATCGGTCGGCGGCCTCGTAATCCAGGCGCTCAACGATTTGCCGACCGAAGGGCAGCGCGTGTCGTTCGATCGCTTCGACGTCGTCGTGAAGAAGATGAACGGGCCGCGCATCGTGCTGGTACGCGTCTACCCGAAGATCGCGAAGGAGGCCGACGAATGACGGTCGCCGCTCGCCGCGCGCGATGAGCCCGACGTTGCCGCGCTGCTACGTGATCACGCCAGAGCCGGCGTCCGCGTCGGCCGCCGATTGCCACGCATTCCTCGACAGGCTGTCGGCCGTGCTGGCGCGCGGCGAGACGCTCGTGCAGTTGCGCGTGAAGTCGTTCGATGCAGACGCGTTCGCGCGGCTGGCCGCCGATGCGCTCGCGCGCTGCGACGCGGCCGGCGCGCAACTCATGCTCAACGGGCCGATCGATGTTGCGGGCGTGATGCAACTCGACGGCGCGGGCTGGCACCTCGACGGCGCCGCGCTGCGCGCCGTCGCGCAACGGCCGCTGCCGGCCGCGCGCCGCATGTCGGCCGCTTGCCACGCGGCCGACGATCTCGTGCTGGCCGCGCGCGCGGGCGTGGATTTCGTCACGCTGTCGCCCGTATTGCCAACACTTAGCCATCCCGGCGCGCCGACGCTCGGCTGGAAGCGATTCGCCGCGTTGGCCGCGCAGGCCGCGATGCCGGTCTATGCGCTCGGCGGCATGACACGCGCGCATCTCGACGAAGCGCGCCGCCACGGCGCGTACGGCGTCGCGGGCATTCGCAGCTTCTGGTAACTGCGGCCGGGTGCGCCAGCATCCGGCCGTCCGCAGGCATCATGCGCCCGGAACGGGACGCATTGCGTGTCGTACGCTGTCGTCGATCCTGCGCACGTCGTGCGTCAGCGCGTACCGGTTGACGTCGCCCGTCAGCCATGCGACGAGCGAATACGGCGGCAACTCCCCTTCATCGACCCGGTCGCGTGCGCGTGCCGGCGTCTCGAACACGACCTGCCCGCTCGGCGCATCGAACGGCACCGCGTCGGGCGACAGGTTCAATGCGATGGTCAGCGTCTCGTCATCGGCGAGCCGCCATGATGCAAGCAGCGCATCGGCATCCCCGTCACCGCTCGCCTTCAGCGCATGCGCGTCCTGCGGCCGGCAATCGGACAGCCGCGGCGCAATCAGCTTCGCGCGCACCGCGAGCGCCGACTGCACGAAATGCGCACGATCGACATCGCGCGCGGTTTCGTCGAAGATCAGCGGGATCTGCGGCGTGAGCAGCGATAGCGCGAGCGCCGCGAGGCCGGGAGTTTCCTCGTGGTCGCCATGCTCGCTTTCGCGCCATGCGCCGTCGGACAGCACCAGCGACGTGAGCGACAACCCTTCGGCGCATGGACCGTCGCCCGCCGTGGCCGGCTGGAATGCCGCGCCTGCCGCGGTCAGCGCGCGAGCGAGCGTGTGGATCGACTGGTGAGGCGAAATCCCCTCGTGCGCCGATACGTCGCGCCCCGTCAGCCGATGCAGCGCGCGTTCTCCGCAACCGTTCCACTGCGCGTCGAAATGCGTATCGGCCAGATGCACCGGGTGACGCTCGCTGCCGAGCACGAGGTGGATCATCCGGTCGGCCGGCACGGCCGCGCGCACGCGATCGGCGATCTCCCGCAGCCACGACGTGCCGATCCGGTCGGCCTCGCGCAGCCGCAAGCCGTCGCAACGGTATTCGTCGATCCAGTACAGCGCGTTGTCGCAGAAGAAGTCGCAAACCTCCGGATGATCGAGCGCGAGCGGCGGTACCTGCAGCGGATCGTCGCGCGTATGAAAGAACGGTGTCGCGTAATGACGCAGCGCGTCGGTGCCGCTGCCGAAGCGCGCGTAATCGAGTTCCAGTAGCACCGCGAGACCGTAGCCGTGCGCATCGTCGATCAGCGCCTTCAGTGCGTCGGGGCCGCCCTCCGCCGCGAGCGGCGCGAATGGCAGGCTGTCGTGCGGCGACGCGAGCAACTCCAGCGCGGTCACGCCGAGACGGGCAAGCTGAGGCAACCGGCGGCGCACGCCCTCGAAGCCGCCGACCGCGTGCGGACGAATCGCGTACAGCGCAATGCCTTCCCACGGACGTCCGCGCCAGAACGTGTTACGCCACGTGAACGCGCGCGGATCGACGACCTCGCTCGGGCCGTTGAGCCCGTCGGGTTGCGAACGCGATGCGGGATCCGGAATCGACGCGACGTCGTCGAGCCGATAACGGTAACGCGCGCCCGCACCGCATTCGACGAACGCCTCGAACCAGTGCGGACCGGCCGCCGTCATCGGGACGAGCGTCGGGCCCATACCGGTATCGAGTTCGAGCTGAACATGCGTGCTGCCCGGTGCCCATACGCGGAAATGCGTGCGCGGCGACGTGCCGAACGCGCCGCAGGGCTGCGCGCCGAACGGCAGGCAGTGAATGTAGTGCTGCGCATACGGATCGTGCGGACAATCTGACATCATGCGCTCCTCGTGCGTGCCGAGCGGCATGGCCGCGCGGTCGGCGCGGCGCATCGGGGCCCGGCATGCGACGGCCAGGCAGGGGGGAAGAAAAGTATGCGCCGGTTTCACGGCCGCGACGCATCGATTCCTCGCATTTTTAAATGCGAATCGACCCCGTCAATAGTCGCGCATAGGGCGCGCCGAGTCGGGTAGTCCGCATACCGGAATGTCTGCTCGCCTTGTTGCGCGGCCGACCCGCGCTTACGCTCCGTGCGATGCGCGTGGGCACCCCGTCCGCGCCCGAACCCGAGGAATCCGCCATGTCGCTCCCCTCCAGCGCCGCGAAGTTCGATCCGGCACGCGCGCACGAATACGCCGAACAATCCCGCATCGCGCTCGCCGGCTACGACGCGTGCCACGAGCTCGCCGCGTGCATGCTCGCGTCGGCGATCGGTGTGCCGCAGGCGCGGCTCCTCGTCGTGGGAGCAGGCGGCACCGGGCAGGAAATCTGCATACCCGCGGCGCTGGAACCCGGCTGGCAGTTCACGGCCGTCGATCCGTCCGCGCCGATGCTCGCGCTCGCGCGTGCCAACGTCGAAGCGGCGGGTTTCGCCGCACGCACGCAATTCGTCGAGGCCGGCGTCGATGCGCTGCCCGATGCGCCGGCCTTCGACGGCGCGACGCTGATCGGCGTGCTGCATCACGTCCCCGGCGACGCGGCGAAGGCCGCGCTGCTGGACGCGATCGCGCGGCGCCTGAAGCCCGGCGCACCGCTCGTGATCGCGGGCAACTATCGCCGCTACGCGGACCACCCTCGCCTGCTCGACGCGTGGCAGCAGCGCTGGCGGATGAAGGGCGCGACGCCCGACGCAGTGCGTGCGCAGCTGGCGAAAATCCTGCAGGGCGCCGATCCGCCGGCTGCCGAGGAAGCCGTGTTCGCGTTGCTGCACGATGCGGGCTTCGATGCGCCGCTGCGCTTTTTCTCGAGCCTGTTCTGGGGCGCGTGGATCGCGATGCGACGCGGCGCGTGACGACGAAAAACGGCGCGAGGCGGCACGCACACGGCAATCGCGCGCTTTCTCGAAGTGATCCAGGCGCGCGCCGCCGACCGCCTCACGCTCGAGCGTGGCAGTCCTTACGAACGGCTCGAGTCACCCGCGTCAGCTCAACAACCCGGCCGCGACGTTGATCGACAGCCCGAGCACGGCCATGTTGAAGTAGAACGACAGGATGGACTGCGCGAGCACCGCGCGCCGAGCGGAACGGTTCGCGAGCGACACGTCGGCCGTCTGCGACGCGACCGCGATCGTAAACGCGAAATACAGGAAATCCCAGTAATCGGGCTCGGGGTTGCGGTCGGGGAACCGCAGTGCGCGATCGCCGCTCGGCGAGCCGTAATAGAGCCGCGCATAGTGCAGCGTGAAGATCGTCGGAATCAGGAACCATGCGCCGAACAGCGTCGCGCCCGTGACCGCGTAATGGCCGAGCCCGGCGCGAAAGCCCACGTTCTTCGCGGTGGCGAGTTCGATCGCGATCGCAGCGACGCTCGCGACCGTCGCGATGCAGATGACCGTCAGCACGGTCGTCGCGCTCTCGTCCTCGCGGATCGCGATCTCGCGCACCTGGTGATGATGCGCGGTGACCATGCGTACCCACATCAGCACGAGATACATCCAGATCGTGCAATCCCAGCCGATCAGCGCACGCGCGGTCGGCCTCAACTGCAACGGCAGCAGCACCGCGCACAGCACGCCGACGGCGAAGGCGACGACCATGCGCGGCCGATTGCGTAACACCTGCGGATAAAGCGTCATCGTACGATTCCGAAAGCGGATGGAAAGGGTTCGGCCGGCGTGCGAACGGTGCGCTGCGCCGTGCCGAACGGTACCGCCCCGATTATCGCCATTCCTGCATGACGTGGCGATGGGCGTGAGCGCCTAAGATATCGGAATGACTCCCGTCCTCTGCCATCATCCCGCGAACGCGGCCGGCCGCGACTTCGTCGTCGGCGATCTGCACGGTTGCGTGGATGTGCTGCGCGCGCTGCTGCACGACATCGGCTTCGACCCGGCTCGCGACAGGCTGTTCTCGGTCGGCGATCTCGTCGATCGCGGCCCCGCGTCCGAAACCGCGCTCGAGCTGCTCGACCGCCCGTGGTGCCACGTGGTGCGCGGCAATCACGAAGAAGTGCTGAGCCTCGTGTCGCGCGGCAAGCTGTCGCCCGACGCGTGGCGTGGAATCGGCGGCGACTGGGGCGCCGATCTTCCGCCGGAACGGCTGCACGCGCATGCGGCACGCGTCGACGCGCTGCCGCTCGTGCGCGTGATCGGCGACGGCCCCGCGCGCTTCAACGTGCTGCATGCGGAATTCTTCGGTTCGGACGCCGAACTCGACGCGGGCAGCTATTCGCCCGACGTGCGCGAGCGGCTGATCTGGGGGCGCGACCTGGTGCAGGGGCTCGCCGACCCGGCCCGGCAGGCCGGCCTGTCGCTGACCTGCACCGGCCACACACCCGTGCGCGCGCCGCAGCGCATCGGCGCGCAATGGTTCATCGACACCGGCGCGTTCGCACCGTCCGGACGCCTGACGATCGTCGAGCCGCGCACGGGCGAGACGTGGTCGCTCACCCAGGCCGACGCGCGCGCACGTCATGCGGGCGACCTGCCGCTGCCTTAAGGCCGGTTCACGCCAATGCAGGGCCTCGGGGCCGGCGGCGTTCATGGCGGGCCCACCGCGCTGGCTAGCCGACCTGGTTCAGTTCGAACACCGCATCGATCGCGGAACCGTTCCAGTTGTATTCGAGATACGCCGCGTGATGACAGTCGCGCAGCAACGTCGTGCGGAACGCCGCGAGACACTCGCCGCGCGGGTCGCGCACCGACGGATAGACGATCCCCGCGCCGCCCGCATTGCGCACCGCGCGGCCGAGCGCCTGCCCGGCGCTGTAGTCGAGCGGATCGAGCAGCCCCGGGCTGCGCTGCGGCCACGTGCGCACGTCGGCGACGTCGCCCTGCGCGTACACCGTGTACAGCCGCATCTGCTGGCGCATCGGCGCCTCCTTCGTCGCGGCCAGGAACAGCCCGCTGTGATAGCGCGTCTCGGCGATCGCCGTATCGCGCGACCGTCCGCAGTAGAACACGCCGTAGCTGCCGTCGGAAAAGCGGCTGCCCTGCGGATTCAGGTGCGTGAACGCGGCCATGATGGGCCCCCAGCCCGGGCCGTAGCGACGCTCGGCCGGCGGCACGAGGTCGAGCGTGCCGACTTCGTTGCGGATGCGGTCGTTGGTCAGCGATTCGAGCGCATAGAGCGCGTCGAAATCCTCGGCGTCCGCCACGCGGTCGAACAGGTTGATGGCCGGAAAACGAGTGGGAATCACGCGATAGGCAGGTGCCCAGTCGACAGCGGTCGTGGGCCAGTGCCGTACTGCTTCGAGCGGCATCGTCACGCCCAGCCACCCCGCATCGCGTCGAGATATTGACGGACGGCAACCAGGTCGCCGACGTTGCCGGCGAGCATGCGGTCGAGCGCGCGCTTGCCGCCGAACGGCGCGGCATCGTTGGGCCGCTTGACCCAGGTGTCGGCCGCGGCCGGTTGCGGCAGCAGGATCTGCAGCGCCTTGTAGATGCCGAGCAGCAGCGACAGCCGCTCGAGCGTATCGCGCGGCAGGCGGGCCGATTCCGGCGCGGCCTTCCACTTGAAGAACGTCGAGCGGCCGGGCGACCCGAGTAGCACGATCTGTTCGTCGATCGTCAGCTCCCAGTCGCGCGCGATGTTGAAGAACGCGCGCAGGCCGGCCGCCGACATCCGCGCGACCGAGGCCTGCCGCGGGGCGGAATGCGAATCGAAGGCGGGCTGTGACATGATCGTTAGTCTCGAAACGAATTTACTAACAAGATTAGTCCATTTTCGTATTTTTGCAAGGGTCGCCCCCTCGACGTCGGGATTCCGTCCGAAGGACCGATATTTTTTGTCCATTCTGGACTGTAATTTTATTTTCTGCGTTAATGATCGTGCGGACAGCGCACCGGGACGCGGAGCGTCCCCGCAGCAACCGTGTCGCCCAGAACCGGACAGACCACGCCAAGGAACCACCATGAAGAGACTGATTGCCGCCGTTTCGATCGCCCTGCTCGCGGTATCGGCAGGCCCCGCCGTCGCGAAGGACTGGACCACGCTGCGCTTCGGCACCGACGCCAGCTACGCGCCGTTCGAATCGAAGGCGCCCGACGGCAAGCTCGTCGGCTTCGACATCGACCTCGGCAACGAGATCTGCGCACGGCTGAAGGCGAAGTGCGTGTGGCTCGAGAACGATTTCGACGGGATGATCCCGGCGCTGAAGGCGAAGAAGTTCGACGCGGTGCTGTCGTCGATGTCGATCACGCCGCAGCGCGCGGAACAGATCGGCTTCACGACGAAGATCTACAACCAGCCGACGCGGCTCGTCGTGAAGAAGGGTTCGCCGCTGCTGCCGACGGCCGAATCGCTGAAGGGCAAGTCGATCGGCGTCGAACAGGGCACGACGCAGGAAGCGTATGCGAAGGCGTACTGGGCGAAGCAGGGTGCGAACGTCGTGTCCTACCAGAACCAGGACGGCGTGTATGCGGACCTGACGTCGGGCCGCCTCGACGCCGCACTGCAGGACGAGGTGCAGGCCGCGATCGGGTTCCTGAAGTCGCCGCGCGGCACGGGCTACCAGTTCGTCGGGCCCGAACTCGTCGACGAGAAGGTGCTCGGCATCGGCGCCGGCATCGGGCTGCGCAAGGAAGACACCGACCTGAAGGCGAAGATCGATCGCGCGATCCTCGACATGGTCAAGGACGGCACGTACAAGCGGCTCGCGTCGAAGTACTTCGACTTCGACATATACGGCGGCTGAAGCGGCGCCGCGCGCACGGGTGCGATACCCGTCGCGCGCGGTCTGACCGCCCCTCCCCTGCTCGCCGGACGGCGACGCCTCCCTGACGTTCGCCGTCGCGCCGGTTCATCGTCCGTATCGCGCATCCGGACGCCGCACATCGTTCGCATTGCAAACGGATCACCCGCTCTGGCGACAGCAGGCGCTCGACGTCGTCAATAAGCAAAGATCGGGCGCCGGTGGACCGGTGCCCGCGTGCACATCCCCATGCGGATCGGGTTCGCGAGCGAGAAAGCGCCGGCCCGGCGCGGATGACCGGGTATCAGCCGGATCCGCCTCGCACCGGGCGCGGAGAGGTGGCCTGTCGACGCATGCCGGCCGGCAGCAAGATGCGCGGTCGACCGGCGATGGGTCGAATCACTGCGATCGCGGCCTGCCGGCCGCGGCGTGTGGCGATCGTTCGTCATTTTTCTACCCCGTGTTCGATCCGTAGCTTGTACCGGCAACCGGACATCGCCGGCGCCCCGACGATCCGTCGATGGCGGCCCATGCCGTTCGGAGCAGGGCCATGCTGCCTGCCCGTCCGTCCGGTCATCCCCGTGGACTGCGTCCTTGCCGGTCCTCGCATGGTTCGCTGCCGGACCGACCGGACGCCACGTCATCGACTTTCGCACCTCAAACTGCGCAAGGAGCGGGCCAGCTTCGTTCAAGGCCGGCCGCACAAGGCTTTCATCGGACAAGCCCGCGGCCGGAACGGGCGGGACAGGCAGGACGTTGCGAAACTGAAACGCGTCGGGCGCAGGCGGGCGCGCCCGTGTGGCGGCAACGCCTTGCCGGACAAGGCGCGCGGACGATGCGGAATATTTTCCCGACACGGGCGGCACGCCGCCGCGCGCGTTTGCCGGGTCGATTTGGGCGGCCGCCGGCGGGAAACGTTTCACGCTCTTTACATGGCGCCGGACGCCCGCGCACGGGACGACCGCAGACGCTTTCCCGCCGTCGTTCAGCCGACTCGCTGATGGTCGGCGTCGTCGGGCGGCGCGCCGTCCTTTCCGCCGTTGTCGCCGTTGTTGTCGTGGTCGTTGAGCCCGTGCTCGATCATCATCCGGTAAAGCGTGACGCGCGAGATGCCGAGTTCGGCGGCGGCCTTGTTGATCCGGTGATCGTTGCGCAGCAGCGCGTTTTCGATCGCTGTGCGCTCGGCGAGCGAACGCGCCTGCTCGAGCGTCACGGGCTCCGTTTCGCCCGGAACATCGAGCCCGAGGTCGTGCGGTGTCAGCAGCCGGCTCTCGGCCATCACGATCGCGCGGCGCACCCGGTTGATCAGCTCGCGCACATTGCCGGGCCACTCGTAGCGGCGCATCGCGTCGAGCGCGGCCGAGGTGAAGCCGCTGATCTTGCGGCCGCTGTCGGCCTTGTATTTCTGCAGCACGTAATGCGCGAGGATGTCGATGTCCTTGCCGCGCGCACGCAGCGGCGGCTCGTGAATGCGCAGCACGCAGAGCCGGTGATAGAGGTCCGCGCGAAAGCGTCCGGCTTCGACCGCGCCGTCGAGATCCACGTGCGTCGCCGAGATGATCCGCACGTCGACCGGAATCGACTCCTGGCCGCCGAGCCGCTCGATCTTCCCTTCCTGCAGGAAGCGCAGCAGGCTCGCCTGGCTTTCGATCGGCATGTCGCCGATTTCGTCGAGAAACAGCGTGCCGCCGTTCGCGGATTCGATCCGGCCCGCGCGCCGCTGGTTCGCGCCGGTGAATGCGCCGCGCTCGTAGCCGAACAGTTCCGACTGCAGCAGGTGATGCGGAATCGCGCCGCAGTTGATCGCGACGAACGGCCCCTTGCCGCGCACCGAGCGCTCGTGGATCGCGAGCGCCGTCAGCTCCTTGCCGGTGCCCGACTCGCCGGAGATGAACACGCTCGCGTCGGTCTTCGCGACCTTGCGGATCGTGCTGAACAGCTGCTGCATGGCTTCGCAGTTGCCGATCATCCCGTGCTCGCCGATCGACGCCGCGTACGCCGCGCCGTCGACGCGATCGAGCGCGGCCATCCCGCGCGCGTGGCCGAGCACGTGCGAAATCCATTCGTGCGGCAACGGCAGCGTCACGTAATCGAAACAATAGCTGCGGATCAGCTCGCGCACGGCAGCGCTGATCGTGACGCCGGCCTGCGCGACGGAAATCCAGCCGATCGCCGGCTGGCTCAGGCACGCCTTCAGCGCGGGATAGTCGCGCGACGTGAAGCCCGAGAAATCGACGAGCCCGGCTGCGACATTCACGCCGGACGTCATGTTCTGCGCGGCGCCGGCTGTCTTCGCGACCGAGATGTCCCAGCCGAGCTCGCGCAGTTGCGCCAGCAACGGCTCGTCGGGCGAACGCATGATGACGAACAGCTTGCGCCCAGCCTCGGGAGCGGTAACGGACACGGGCGGCATCTCGGACGCCGCCGTCCCGCTTGCGTCGGGTGACCTTGCAACCATCGTTGTTCCCCGCTTGGCGTTGGTATCGTGCGTCGGCTCGCCGCCGCATCCGAAGGACCTCGATCGAACCGACATATTGGCCGCATTTCCGTCCGAATAAAATCCCCCCGGGCAATAATCGCGCGCCGGGCGGATTCTTTCATGAACGGTATAACGGTGCCGCCGATGCGCGGCTAGATGGGTGATATCCGGGTGGCGAGGCGGGTGCGAAAACATGGCCGGACGGATCTCGGGCGCGCGAAGCCGCGCTGGTGCGGGCGCGCGGGTGCGACGCGCGGCGCCGGGCACGTGGAATCGGCCCGGCGGCCGTGCCGGCCCGCGCTCGCGCAACCGTTTTCCGCTTGACGCTGGTCAATCGTCAGAAGAAGCGGGGTTGATGCACGAACGCAACACGTGCCGCGCGGCGTGGCGGTGTCAGCGCCCCGATGCGAGCGGCGCGAGTGCGTTGGCGCGGCCGCGTCCGGCCGACGCGCCGTCGTGTGCGCCGTAGGCGGCGACGAGCGTGTCGACGCGCGCGAGGTGGTGGCGATTGTCGTGGTCCCACGGATGGAAGCCCGGCCGGAAGAAGCTCAGCCATTCACCCGCGATGCGCGGGAACAGCCCGCGGCGCGGCCCGTACAGGAATGCAATCATGCGCAGCATGCCGCGCACACGATGCCTGATGCCGCGATCGCGCGACAGCAGCGTCACGTGTATCAGGAACACGGTCGGCCAGAACGTCAGCGTCGTCGCCAGGTACACGCCGACGCGGATCAGGTAGCGGCGCAGGCCTGGTTTCATCACGGCGTTCCACACGTCGTAGGACACGGCCTTGTGCTCGGTTTCCTCGAGCGCATGCCACAGCCACATCTGCCGGTAGCCTTCGACCGAGCCGTCCAGGCGCGTCGGGTCGCTCAGGAGCCAGTCCGCAAGCATCGCCGTGTAGTGTTCGGCGGCGACCGTGTGCGCGAGCTGCACCGAATGCGGCAGCGTGCGCTTCGCGAAGCCGAGCACCGTCCATACTCGCTTGTCGAGCTTGCGCGCGGGCAGGCGGTTGGCCTGCAGCAGTTCGTTGTATTCGACATGCTCGCGCGTATGCATCGCCTCCTGGCCGATGAAGCCGAGCACCTGCCGCTTGAGCACCGGGTCGTCGATCCGGTCGCGATAATTGCGCACCGAATCCATGAAAAAGCGTTCGCCGGCCGGAAACAGCAGCGACAGCGCATTGAAGAAGTGGGTCACGTGCGGGCCGAGCCCATGCCAGTCCTTCGCGCGCTCGACCGGCAAGTCGAAGCGCAGGTCGCGGCGCACCGGCATCACCTCGGCTGCAGTGGCTGAAGCGGCTGACTTCATGTTCGTCGTTCTCCTGGTTTTCGGGCGGCCCGCCAGCCGTCGCGGCCTTGTCGGCGCGGGCCCGGGCAGCGCATCGCGCAACGCCGAAATCTTGACATCGATAACTGTAAAGATAGGCGCCGGCCGGCGTCGCGCGCAAGCCGCGCGGTAGACGCGCGCTTCCAAACAGGGCACGGTCGGCAGCGCGGAAAAAACGAGGTTCGAGCGGCATTCGGGCGCGCCGGGATTCGAACGCGCACGCCGGTACGCGACCGGCAGCCAGACGGCGCGCGCACGCGCCGAAATCGGCACGAAAACCCCGCGCGACGGGCGTTTCGCGGGACCACGCGGTGCCGCCCGACGTGATGCCGGGCAGCCGGGTGGCACCGATTCATACGCGCGCCGCGTTCGCGCGGCGCAACCCCGTCGGTCCGGTTCACGAAAAATTCAAACACGCGTTCCATTCTCGTTTCAGGCGGAATGCATGACCACCGCCGCGGCCGGTGCGCAATCGGCATGCCGCGGGGCGCTTGTCGCGTAAGGCGGCCCCCTGCCCGCTCGCCTACAATAGCGGTTTTACCCAACCCCTTTCAGGAGAAGTCATGTCTGTCACCACGACCGCATCGGGCCTCAAAATCGAAGACCTGACCGAAGGCAGCGGCGCGGAAGCGCAAGCCGGCCAGACCGTCAGCGTCCACTACACGGGCTGGCTGACCGACGGTCAGAAATTCGATTCGAGCGAGGACCGCAACGACCCGTTCGCGTTCGTGCTCGGCGGCGGCATGGTCATCAAGGGCTGGGACGAAGGCGTGCAGGGCATGAAGGTCGGCGGCGTGCGTCGCCTGACGATCCCGCCGCAACTCGGCTACGGCCCGCGCGGCGCAGGCGGCGTGATCCCCCCGAACGCGACGCTCGTGTTCGAAGTCGAACTGCTCGCCGTCTGACGACGCCATCGGCCGACGTCCTTCCGATGGAACGCATCCCGTCTCCCGCCATCGCGCTGCGCCGTTACGACACGTGCGAAGCATCCGACGTGCACGACTTTCATCAGGTCGTGATCGGCGTCGACGGCGCGATGGTGATGGCGGTGGACGGCGTCGGCCAGCGCATCGACCGGCACGCGGCGTGGCTGATTCCGGCCGGCGCGCGCCACGATTACGCGGGCCTCGGCGAGAATCGCCAGCTCGTGCTCGACTTGCCCGCCGCGTCGCTTGCGGTGCCCCAGCGGCTGTTCGACAGCGCGCGTGCCGTGTCGATCGACCCGGCGCTCACGTCGCTCGTCGCGCAGGTCGCGGCGGCGGCCGCGCAATTCGACGGGACAGCCGGCGACACGCAGCGCGCGCATCGCTTCCAGTGGCAGGCCGCCGCGCGTCTGTGCGACGCGCTGCTCGACGATGCCGGCCTCGCCGCGCCCGCGGCGGGCCTGGATTTCGCGCGCATCGACCGCTGGCTGCGCGCGCGGCTCGCGGAACCGCTGCGCATCGCCGATCTCGCCGCGCACTGCGGTTACGGAATGCGCCGCTTTCATCAACTGTTCGTCGACGCGTTCGGCGAAACCCCGCATCGCTACCTGCAGCGGCTGCGGCTCGACGCCGCCGTCGTGCTGCTCGCGGACGACCGCCATCCGCTCGTCGACATCGCCGGTATGGTCGGCTTCGCCGACCAGAGCACCTTCACGCACGCTTTCAAGAAGCGCTTCGGTCTCGCACCGGGGCGCTGGCGCGGCGAGCGGCACTGAGCGCTCACGCGCGTCGCCCCGGCCTGCCCGAAAACCGTGTCACGGCTCGCTGAGCCTCCCTGCCCCCGTGCCCCTGTCGCGCTGCGGCCGGCAAGCCGGGCCACATCGCGACGGTATCGACGCTTCACGTCTCACTGAAACGTCGCCCGCCCGTCGCGTCCTACGATGGGCGCATGGATACGACCACGCGCTCCCCCACCTTTCCGCCCGGGCTCGCCCGCATCGTCGCGACCGTCAGCATCGGCTTCGTCGTCACGCAACTCGACGTGACGATCGTCAACATCGCGCTCGCGCATCTGGCCGGCGATCTGCATCTGCCGGTCGCCGGCCTGCAGTGGGTCGTCGATGCGTATACGCTCGCGTTCGCGGTGCTGATGCTGTCGGGCGGCGCGCTTGGCGATCGCTTCGGCGCGCGCCGCATGTACGTCGTCGGCCTCGTGCTGTTCGCACTCGCGTCGCTCGCGTGCGGCGCCGCCGTCTCGCCCGCGATGCTGATCGCGGCCCGGGCGCTGCAAGGCGTCGGCGCCGCGGCGATGCTGCCGAATTCGCTCGCACTGCTCAACGATGCGTGCCGGCATGATCCGCCTCTGCGCGCCCGCGCCGTCGGCTGGTGGACCGCCGCGGGCTCGATCTCGATCGCGGCCGGCCCGGTCGTGGGCGGCCTGCTGATCGCCGCATGGGGCTGGCGCGGCATCTTTCTCGTGAACCTGCCGCTGTGTGCGGCGGGGCTGGCGGCCACGTTCGCATGGGTGCCCGCGCGTCACATCGGCGCTGCGTCGAAGCAACCGACGACGCCAGTGCGCGCCGTGCAGGCACTCGACCTGCGCGGTCAGCTCATCGCGATCGCGATGCTGACCGCGCTGACCGCCGCCGTGATCGAATGGCAACCGCTCGGCTTCTCGCATCCGGTCGTCGCCGGCGGCTTCGCGCTCGCGGCGCTGGCCGGGCTCGCGTTCGTCGCAGTCGAGTCGCACACCGCGACGCCGATGCTGCCGCTGTCGCTGTTCCGCCGCCGCACGTTCAGCGCGGCTGTCCTGTTCGGCATCTGCGTGAACCTCACGTACTACGGCACCGTGTTCGTGCTTGCGCTGTACCTGCAGCGCGTGCGCGGCGAATCGGCGTGGCAGGCGGGGCTCGCGTTCCTGCCGCTCACGGGCGGCTTCCTGCTGTCGAACCTCGCGAGCGGCCGCGCGGTCGCGCGTCACGGCCCGCGCGCGCCGATGCTCGCGGGCGCGCTGGTTGCCGCGCTCGGCTACGGCGCGCTGCATTTCATCGATGCGTCGACGCCGCTGCCGCTGCTGCTCGTGCCGTTCCTGCTGATTCCGACCGGCATGGGCTTCGCGGTGCCGGCGATGACGACGGCCGTGCTCGCGTCGGTCGAGCATGAGTGCGCGGGTATCGCATCGGCGGTGCTGAACACCGCACGACAGACCGGCGGCGCGATGGGCGTCGCCGCGTTCGGCGCGGTCGCGGGCAGCGGCGCCGCGTGGCAAACCGTCGAGGGCCTGCATGTCGAAACCGGCGTGTCGGCCGGGCTGCTGGTCACGGCCGCGCTGCTCGCGACGCTGGTCAGGCCGGATGCGCATCGCGGTGCATCCGGTGCGCGTCGCGCGGCGTCGGCAGCCGATTGAGCGGTGCGGTCGGCCGTCGACTGCGTCGACGATGATGTATGCGCACGCCAGATGGATCGGCGTCTGCGGGCTCGGGGCGGCGGTCAGCGTGGGGGCAATCGCCGTATGGGCCGTGACGCTCCGGCGTGCATGACGCGTGTCGACGTGTCGAACACGCCGCGCGAATCGCGGCGTACCTCGCACGGAACGAAAAAAACCGGCTCGCCCGGATCGAGCGGCCGGCATGCGGGCCGGGCGCATGCGCGTGCGCCGGCTCGACCGTCGCGGCGGCGTGCCGCGTTCGCCTACCCCGCCGCCTGGATCGCCTCTTCGTACACGCCGGCGACGCGTCGCGCGATCACCGCGTTGTCGAAGTGGTCGCGCGCGTAGCGCTTGCACGCGGCCTCGTCCGGCAGCGCGATCGCGCCCGACAGCGCGCCGCCGAGCCCTTCCGCGATCGCATCCGCGCCCGTCGACGGCAGCACGAGATCGTTGGACAACCCGGCCACCGCCTCCGGCAGCCCGCCGACCGGCGTCACCAGCACCGGCGTGCCGGACGCCAGCGATTCGACCGTGATCAGCCCGAAGCCTTCGAGCGCGACCGTCGGCACGACGCTGACCGTCGCCGCGCGGTACAGCGCCGCGAGATGATGGTCGGGCACGAACCCGAGCAGCTTCACGTTGTCCTGCAGCCCCGCGTCGTCGATGCGCTGCTGCAGTTCCTCGCCGATCTTGCCCTTGCCGGCGATCAGCAGCAGCACGTCCGGGTGACGGTGCTTGACGAGACCGATCGCATCGATCAGGTCTTCCAGCCCCATGCGCCGCACGAGCCGGCGCACGGCCAGCACGATCGGCCGGTCCTGCGGCAGTTGCAGCTTGTGCCGCGCCTCGGTCGGCGTGAGCGGCGTATCGAACTGCGCGGTATCGACGCAGCCGGGAATCACGCGTACGCGCGACGGATCGATGCCGTAGCGGTTCGTCAGGATCTGGCCGAATGCCTGCGACAGCACGATCAGGCGCGACGAGCGCGTATAGACGGCCTGTTCGAGATAGCGCTTCGCGCGCTGCCCGAGCGACGCGGCGCCCTCGACCTGGCTTTCGTCGGCCCACGGCCCCTGGAAATGCGACACCTGCGGAATCCCGCGCGTCACGTCGAGGCCCGGGAACGTGTACAGCGCGAAGTGCGACGAAATCACGTCGGGCCGCTCGCTGCGGATCTCGTCGCGCAACGCGCGGCGCGCGGCGAGCATGCGGCGCGCAAGCGGCTGCGACGCGGGTCCGAAGCCCTGGATCGCACCGCCCGTGTCGTCGGCGACCTTCGGCGAGCCGGCAACGAGCCCGCGCACCTCGACGCCCGCACCGGGCAGCGCGCCGACGAGCGAGTAGTACATCCGGTCGAGGCCGCCCGCGCGTTCGGGGAACCAGTGCATGCCGATCTGCAACGATTTGATCGGCCGGGAAGATTGGGACATTACGACTGCTCCTGCGTAACCGCATGCTCGACCCGCTCGAACGCGGACGGCTGCGAGGGTTGGCCGATGCGCCGGTATAGCGCGACATACTGGGCGCCCATGTGGGCCCAGCCGAAACGGGTCATCAGTTCGCGGGCCGCGTCGCCCATCGCGCGACAGGTGTCGCGCGACGCCGCGAGCGAGCCGATCGCCTGCGCGAGCGCGGCCGGATCGTCGGGGTCCTCCAGCACGATCCCGCAGTCGCGCGTGATGATTTCCGCGCCGCCGGCGGTGCGCGCGGTGACGACCGGCAGCCCGGCCGCCATGGCTTCCAGCAGCGACAGGCTCATCGCTTCGTAGCGCGACGGAAACACGTAGGCGTCGACGGAGCGCATCAGCGTGGGCATGTTCTTCACGAGACCGAGGAAATGCACGCGCGAATCGATGCCGAGCGCGCGCGCCTCGTCCGGATACGGGCTGCCGGGCAGATAGCCCGCCACCGCGAGATGAACGTTCGCCGGCAGCTTCGTCAGCGCCTTCAGCACGGTGCCGAGGTTCTTGCGCGGCGTGCGCAGGTCGCCGACGAACAGCAGCAGGAACGCATCGTCCGGCAGCTTGAACGCCGCGCGATCGGCCTGCGCACCCGCGAACGCGCTGCCGTCGACGCCGTTGTAGATCACGCTGATCTTGCCGCTGTCGATGCCGAGCCCGGCGATCTCGTCGGCCACCTTCTGCGATACGGCCGTAATCGCGCGCGAACGCCGGTACGCCCAGCGCTCGAGCACCGTATTCACGCGCGTGTAGACATACTGGTAGGCCGACCACAGCCCCTTCGTCAGCCCGAACGGGTAATACGGGCTCTTGAACCAGCCGCCGTGCACGAAGTGCGCGGTATTCACGTCGGCCTTGATCCACGAAATGAAGCCGTTGACATGCAGCACGTCGTACTCGCTGCGATGCGCGCGCAGCCACCACGCGCTCTTCAGCGCGAACACCTGCTGCTTGACGAGATTCGACGGCCAGAAGCCGCCGACCTTCACCGGCACCCAGCGCACGCGCGGGTCGGCCAGCAGCTCGGGCGCGACATGCGACGCCACCAGCGTGACCTCGTAGTGCTCGGCCAGCGCCGCGCGCGCGATTTCGTAATTGACGCGGCCCTGCCCGTCGTTATGTCGCACGACGTGCGTGACGATCGCGATTCTCAATGGTCGCCTCCCCGTGAACGTGCGGCGGCCAGCAGGCGCTGTGCCTTCTGCCAGTGCGCCGCGGATAGTATTGAAAAAATGGCCGTGAACAGCAGCAGGCCGCCCGTGCCGATCAGCGAGTTCGTGAACACGAGCATCGCGAACACCGACAGGCACAGGCTCAGGCATGCGCCGACGAACTTGTCCTTGCGCAGCTTGAACGCCGCGCGCACGGTGCGGGCGAGCAGCATCACGACGCCCGACAGGTACAGCAGCGTGCCGGGCCAGCCGAGCACGAACGGCACGTTCATCACGCCGCTGTCGAAGCTGCCGTACTTGCCGAGCTCGCCGCTGTCGCTCGACAGCTTGGTGGACGCGCCGGTCGCGCCCATCCCCTCGCCGGCGACGTCGGTGAACGCCGTTTGCGCGAAGGTCGCGTAGAACTTGTTGCGGTCGTCGTAGCTGCGGTCGTCCTTCAGGTTCGCGATCGATTGCAGGCGCGCGCCGAGGCGGTCGGCCACCGGCCCGACGGTCAGCAGCGGCACGCATAGCCCGACCAGCACGACACCGCTGATCAGGATCCGCATCCGCACGCGGTTGCTCGACTGCACGAGCTGGATCGCGAGCGCGATCACCCAGCCGCCCCAGGTCGAGCGCACGAGACACAGCGCGAACGACACGAAGCCGGCGGCGCCCGCGAACCATCGGACCTTCTGCGGCGCCGCGAACACGAACACCAGCGCGCCCATGATCGCGAACGCGAACGGCCCCGACGAGTTCATCGTGCTGAAGACGCGGACACCGTACGGCACCGGCTCGCCCTGCGAACCCATGTCGGAGCCGATCATCCACAGCACGTCCCACTGCGGCATCACGAAGTACTGCACGACGCCATACACGCCCATCACGAGCATGCCCCACATGAACGTGGACAACAGCACGTCGCGGTACTCGGGATAGTCGCGCGAGTTGACCATGATGTGAAAACCGATCAGCACCGGGTACACCCAGTTCGCGAGGTCGTAGGTCGCGGCCATCACGCCGCTCGACACGATCCCGACGAGGTACGCGTACGTGAGCCCGAACAGCATCAGCAGCACGGGTATCCCGCGCCGCTGCGCGAGCACGCGGTAATGCCTGAGCAGCCCGAACCCGGCGATCATCGTCACCGCAAGCGGCGCGACCTGGATCAGGCTCGTCGGCGTGAACGCGCCCTTCGACCAGTCGGCGAGACGCCGCACTTCCGGGCTCAGGAACCACACCCACCACATGAAGCCGACGTAGCGCGCCGGGCTCTTGAAATACAGCCAGATGCCGACCGCGATGGCCAGCACGGGAAACGCGAGCGTCAGCACCTTGCCCTGGTGAATGGCGATCAGCGCAGCGGTAAACGTCCACAGCCCGGCCTGCCCGACCCAGTGCTTCGGTTCGGGTAACCAGCTGCGGCTGCGCGACGGTGCGCGTTCGGCGGCAATCGTACTCATCGATCCGTTCTCACCGCGACGACGGGCGCGAATCCGCGAGCGGCATCGCGAGACCGGCCGCCGCCGGCGTGCGGCGCCGGCGCAGCATGTCGCGCGTGATCCGCACGTGCTGCGCGGCGAACGCCTGCGTGGTCAGGTCGCGCTCGCGCAGGCACGCGGCGGCGGCACGCGCGCATTCGAGCGCCGCGGCCGGATCCGCCACGAAGCGATCGGCGGCCTGGCGCATCGCCGCTGCGTCGAACGCCGGCACGTAGGCGGCCGTATCGTGCGGGAAGTAGTCGCTGAGCCCGCCGACGTCGGACACGATCATCGGCTTGCCGACCGCCGCCGCCTCGAGCATCACGGTGATGCCCGATGCGTGGAAGTTCGGCCGCAGCGGCACGACGATCACGTCGGCCCATGCGTACAGCTCATGCTGCTTCGCGAGGCCCGACGCCGAGCCGATCTTCACGTTCGGTGCATGCCACTCGCGCGGCACGCGGCGCCGCGTCGCGAGCCGCACGTCGTAGCGCTCGTCGCCGCCGAACGCGGCAAGAAACGTGCGCCAGTCGCGATCGCGGTCGTTGCCGATCGCGGCGATCCGCAGCGGCCGGTTCGGCTTCCACTGTTGCGGCTCGGTGAGCGGGAAGTCCTGCGTGTTCAGCCCGTAGTAGACGAACTCGGCCTCGCGCCCGAGAAAGCGGCGGCACAGCTCGGCGTTGTCGCGGGCGAGCGTCGTCAGCGCGTCGGCGCGCGCGAGCAGCTTGCGGTACAGCCAGCGGCGCGGGCCGCCGAACGTGTTCCACTTGTCGAACAGCCACACGCTCTGCGCGAGCAGCAGCGGGCGCTTGCCTTGTGCGCCGGCGAGCTTCAGGATCAGCGCGGCGGCGAGATGCTCCTGCTCGGTGTGCGTCCAGATCACGTCGGTGTCCAACAACGCGGCGCGATTGCGCCACGCATGCACGACGTCGAAGCCGAGCGCCGCCTTCAGCGCACGGCGCGCGAGGCTCGCGACGCGGTTCTCGCGCCGGTCCTGCGAATAGGTCAGCCGGAATTCGTCGGATTCCGCGTGGTGATAGCCGTACAGGCAGCCAATGTTCTCGCCTTTCCGGTAAGTACGCGGATCGGCGCCGTGGAACAGGTGGACGTGAACCTTCGTGGAATTCATGCAAGCCCTCCGGGGATGGCCGCGCGTCGTGCGCGCAGCCCGTTCAAGACGTCACCGGCGGCATCGCCGCACGATGGGGGGCAAGGTCGGCGCGGCGCGCATCGCGTGCGCCGCGGCGCACCGCGCGCCAGTGCTCGCGCACACGGTCGCGCCGCGCGGTATGCAGCGACAGCAGCACGTGCGCGAAGCCCGGATAGACGCGCGTGCCGATCAGCGTCCACCACCACCACGCGATCTCGCGCCGCACCGGCGGCAGATGCTCGCGCAGGATCAGGTGCAGGTTGTACGCGCCGTTGCTGATCGCATTCAGCGATGCCGCATCGCGCCGGTCGTCGTCGAAACGCTCGGCCGGAAAATGATCGACCGCGATCGCCGGGTCGTAGACGAGCTTCCAGCCGTCACGCTGCACCTGCATGCTGAAACCCATGTCGTTGTGCACCTGCGCGCCGGCGCCACGCAGCCGCGTGTCGAAGCGCAGGCGTTCGATCGCGGCGCGGCGGTAGCTCATGTTCGCGCCCTTGAGCATGTCGACTTCGCGTGCGCCGCCGACGCCCAGATGATGGTTGCCGACGATCTTGCCGGACAGCATGAGCTGGCCGACGAGCTCGCGCGACTCGTCGAGCACGCGGCCCTTCTCATGCACCCAGTCGCGGCCGCCGACCGCACCGACGCGAGGGTCGGCCAGGAACACGGCTTCGACGCGCGCGAGCCAGTCGGCGCGCGGCGCCGCGTCGTCGTCGGTGATCGCGACGATGTCGCCGCTCGCCGAGTCGAGCCCCTTGTTCAGCGCGGCGACCTGCCCCGGCACGTCGACCGGCACGATCCGCAGCGGCAGCATGCCGCCGACTGCTGGATCGGCGAGGCGCTCGTGCGTGGCATCGTCCTCCGGGCGCGCGACGACGATCACCTCGTCGGGCAGCCGCTGCTGGCGCTGCAGCGCCAGCAGGCAGCGCGCCAGGTCGGCGGGCCGCCTGTAAGTCGGAACGAGCACGGAAATTTTCATCGAGGGTTCTCCAGTCGGCCGGGCCGGCGCTGCGCACGCCGGCCCGGTTTCGTGCAATGCCGTCAGGCGCTCAGGTATTCGTGGACGGCCGCATAGCCGCGGCCGTAGCCGCGCGCCTTCGGCGGCACGCCGTTGAAGATCCCGCCTTCCAGATCGACGCCCGCGGTACGCAGGCGCTTGATCGCGTCGGCGATCTCGCCTTCGGTATGCATGCCCGAGCGCAGCACCAGGAAGGTCGCGCCGGCCATGCGGCCGATGATGGTCGCGTCGGTCACCGCCAGCACCGGCGGCGAGTCGATCAGCACGACGTCGTAGCGCTTGCCGAGCCCTTCGAGGTATTGCGGCAGGCGCGTCGACATCAGCAGCTCCGACGGGTTCGGCGGGCGCGTGCCGGCCGAGATGAACGACAGGCCCTGCACCGGCGTCTCGCGGATCGCCTCCTCGAGCGGCGCCTGATCGCTCAGCAGTTCGGACAGGCCCGGCTGCGCGGTGAGGCCGAAGTAGCGGTCGAGCATCCCGCGACGCATGTCGGCGTCGATCAACAGCACGCGCTTGCCCGAATGCGCGAGCAGCACCGCGAGGTTGACCGTCAGGAAGCTCTTGCCGATGCCCGGCGTCGGGCCGGTCAGCACGACCACGCGTTTCTTCGCATCCATCATCGCGAACTGCATCGCGGTGCGCAGGCTGCGCATGCTTTCGACGCTCAGGTCCTTCGGGCGCAGGCTCGCGAGGATCGGCCGCGCGCGGCCGCCGCTCTTTTCGGCCATGGCGTCGAGCTTCACCTGCTCGGTGCTTTGCGGCACCAGCCCGTAAAGCGGCAGGTTGAACGTGCGCTCGACGCGATCCGGATCCTCGATGCCCTGGAACAGGTTGCGGCGCAGGAACACGATGCCGGTACCGAGGATCAGCCCGAGGAATACCGCGGCCGACAGGATCAGCACCTTCTTCGGCTTGACCGGATCGCCCGGGCGCAGCGCGGAATCGACGAGGTGGATGTTGCCGCCCGTGCCGGCCTTCTGCACCGACAGCTCCTGCACGCGGTTCAGCAGCAGCACGTAGATGTCCTCGGCGACTTTCGCGTCGCGCTGGAGCTGGACGGCCTTCACTTCGGTCGCCGGCAGGCTGCGGAAGCGGTTGCTGAACTTGTCCTTCTCGCCCTGCAGTTCCGCGAGCTGCTGCTTCGCGGCGATCACCATCGGGTGCGAATCGGTGAAGCGCTGCGCGAGCGATGCGAGCTGCAGGCGCTGGGCCGCGATCTGCTGCTCGTACTGCACGCTGCCTTCGAGGTAGACCTTCGCCTCGTCGCTCGCGTTGATCGAGCCGGACGTGCGCTGATACTGCGTCAGCGCGGCTTCCGCGCGTTCGAGATCGGCCTTCAGGCGCGGCTCCTCGCCCTTCAGGAAGTCGAGCATCTTGGTCGCTTCGGCCTGCTTCGCGATCACGTGCTGGTTCAGGTACGACTGCGCGAGCGCGTTCGCGATCGCGGCGGTCTGGTCCGGGTCCTTGCCTTCGAGCGAGATCTGCACGACACCCGTCTGCTTGCCCTGCTCGGACACCTGGATGCCCGACTGGAAGCCGGTGATCGCGTCGAGATCGTTGTAGCGGACCACCGTGAATTGCGTGCCCGGACGCGCGATCAGCTTCTGCACCAGCAGCGTTACGCCGCCGCCCTGCTCCGATTCGCCGACACGGCCCGACAGCAGGCGGCTGCCGTTCGCGTCGACGAGCGTATAGGTGCCGTTCGGACCGGCCGTCAGCGTCATCTTCTTGCCTTCGAGCGCGGGCACGACGTTGATCGAGTCGATGTCGGCCACCTCGCCGCCCCATGCGTAAGACCGCAGGCCGAACCAGGCGCGCGACGGCACGCCGGGCGTCGCGACGCGCGCGGACAGGCTGCCGAGCAGCGGAATCGTCTTCGGCACGACCGAGAAGTTCAGCTTGAACTGCTCGACGACCGGCGTGACGACGCCGCGACTCTTGATGATCTCGATTTCCGCGTCGGTCTGCGCTTGCTGCGGGCCGCTGTTGATCGTCGCACCCGTCTGCGTCTGCGTGAGCGCCTGCGACGTGTTGTCGTTGCTCTCGACCCGCACGTGCACGTCGGCCTGGTACACCGGTTTCGCGATGTAGCAGTAGAGGCCGGCGAGCGCGATGACGGTCACCGCGATGCCGAGCAGCAGCCAGATGTCGTCCATCAGCACCTGGAGCAGCTGGCCGAGGACGACGTCCTCTTCCTCGGTTTTCGCGGTCAGATCCGCGTAGGCGTGTTTTGCTTGCGTGTTCACCATTCGTTCCCGCTTGAGTGGTGCCGGGGGGCAGGCGCCGCCCCGGCGGGCTATCAGCGCGTGATTTGCCGCATGTAGAAGATCGTCTGGATCGTCGGCAGCACCTGCTGCAGCACACGGTTGAACTGCACCGAGCCGGCCGTGCTGACGTAGACGACGTCGAGCGGCTGGAGCGGGAAGCGGCTCGACAGCATCAGCGCATCCGGCTGCGTCATGTCGAGACGGAACACTTCCGGCTTCGTCGGGTTGTCGCGCATCCCGCGCATCACGTAGATCTTGCGCGGGTTCGCATCGGTGTCGAGGATGCCGCCGCCGGCCGTCAGCGCGTCGGCGATGGTCAGCCTGCCCTTGAGCATCGGCACCGTGACCGGGGTCTTGACCTCGCCCATGATGAACACGCGGCTGTCGCTGCGGTCCGGCACGTTGATGATGTCGCCCGGCTGCAGCATCACGTTCTGCTTCACTTCGCCGCGGTCGAGCACGCCGTTCGCGTCGAGCGTGTAGAGCTTGCCGTCGCGCGTCAGGCGCACGCGCTGCAGGTCGGCCTCGGCGGTCGAGCCGCCCGAGCGCGAGATCGCGTCGACGAGCGTCAGCGGCACGTCGCTCATCGCGAGCGGGCCGGGCGTCTTCACCTCGCCCGTCACCTGCACCTTCTGGCTGCGGAACGACAGCACGCGCACATCGAGCTGCGGATTCTTCACGTAGCGCGCAAGGCGCGTGGCCAGCTCGTCGCGCGTCTGCGCGATCGTCTTGCCCGCCACGTGGATGCGGCCGACGAACGGGAAGAAGATCGTGCCGTCGGCGGCCACGGTCTGGCCGTACGGATCGGCCTGGCCCGGCAGCGACGACGAATATGGCTGCTGCAGCGCGCCCGCGATCGTCTGCGTCGTGTTGCCGCCGCTCGAGAACGACTGGCCCTGCGGCGTCGTCAGCTCGGGGTGGTCCCACACGGTGACGCCGAGAATGTCCTGCGGGCCGATGCGGTAAACGTACTGCGACGGATCGGTGTAACGGCCCGGCGGCAGCGGGTGCTCGACCTGCTGCTTCTGCAACTGATCCATCACCAGCTTCGCGTCGATGTAATGAACCGGATAGGTTTCGGCCTGACCTTGCCGGCCTTCGTCCCTCAGGTTCGACGCGTCGAGATAGTTGCCGGGCGCGCTCGCGCAGGCCGACAGGAAGGTCGTCATCGCGACGGCGAGCGCCAGCGGGCGCATGGGACGTTTCAGCATAGTTTTTGCAGCCATCCTTGAACCAGACGTTCGATCAATGAGTAGCTCTCGCGATAGTCGGCCTCGGGGCCGCCATGCGGATCCGCGATCTCGGCGTCCTCCCACTTGCCCAGCAGGTGGACCTTGCCGCGCGCGAACGGATCGACCGATTCGACGGCCTTGATCTGTTCGCGCTCGCTGACGAGAATCAGGTCGGCGTCGCGCACGATCCGGCGCGACAGCCGGCGCGACCGGTGGGTCGTCGCATCGACGCCCCGCTCGGCGAGCAGTTGCCGCATCACCGGATCGATGCCGTCGCCGTCGTTCGCATGCACGCCGGCGGAGTGGAACGTCACGCGCGGGCCGCCACGCGACGCCGCGTGCGACTTGAACAGCAGTTCCGCCGCCGGGCTGCGGCAGACGTTCGCGTGACAGACGATCAGGATGTTCCGGAACATGGCATCTCGAGTCGGGTTACGGGTAACGGCGACGCGCGGGTTACGCGTTCGCGCGCGCGGCGCCCGGCACGCGGGCGGCGACGGCCTGACGCGAGCCGGGGCGGCCGATCGGGTGGTATTCGATGCCCTGCTCGCTCATCGCCTCCGGCTCGTACAGGTTGCGGCCGTCGAAGATCACCGGCGATTTCCATTGACGGCCGAGCGCGACGAAATCCGGGCTCTTGAACGCCTTCCATTCGGTGACGATCACGAGCGCGTCGGCATCGCGCGCGGCCTGCGCCTCGTCGTCGACGAACGTGAGACGCTCGAGCCAGCTCGGGTGATCCGCGAGATCGAGCGTGAGCACGCGGCGCGCTTCCTGCTGCGCGACCGGGTCGTACGCAGCGATGCGCGCGCCGCGCGACAGCAGCTCGGCGATCAGCTCGCGGCTCGGTGCCTCGCGCATGTCGTCGGTGTTCGGCTTGAACGCGAGACCCCAGATGGCGAACGTGCGGCCCGTCAGGTCCTCGCCGAAGCGCGCGACGATCTTGTCGGCAAGCACGCGCTTTTGCGTCGCGTTGACCGACGACACGGCCTTCAGGATCTGCAGCGACTGGCCGTGCTCGTCGGCCGTGCGGATCAGCGCCTCGACGTCCTTCGGGAAGCACGAGCCGCCGTAGCCGCAGCCCGCATACAGGAAGTGATAGCCGATGCGCGGATCGGAACCGATCCCGCGACGCACGGCCTCGATGTCCGCGCCGAAGCGATCGGCCAGGTTCGCCAGTTCGTTCATGAACGAGATGCGCGTCGCGAGCATCGCGTTCGCCGCGTATTTCGTGAATTCCGCCGAGCGCACGTCCATGTACAGCGTGCGTTCGTGGTTGCGGTTGAACGGCGCGTAGAGCTTCTTCATCAGCTCGCGCGCACGCTCGCCCGGCACGTCGTCGTCGCAGCCGATCACGATGCGGTCCGGCCGCGTGAAATCGTCGACCGCCGCGCCTTCCTTCAGGAATTCCGGATTCGACACGACGGAGAACATCGGTGCGTCGCCGCCGCGCTTCGAAAGTTCTTCGGCCACCGCCGCGCGCACGCGCTCGGCCGTTCCGACCGGCACCGTCGACTTGTCGACGATCACCTTGAAGCCCTTCATGTAGCGGCCGATGTTGCGCGCCGCCGCGAGCACGTACTGCAGGTCGGCCGAGCCGTCCTCGTCGGGCGGGGTGCCGACCGCGATGAACTGCACGTCGCCGTGCGCGACCGCGGCCTCGATGTCGGTCGAGAAGCGCAGGCGGCCGGCCGAGCGGTTGCGCGCGATGACTTCCTTGAGGCCCGGCTCGTGGATCGGCACGCCGCCGTTGTTCAGGATGTCGATCTTTGCCTGATCGACGTCGAGACAGAACACGTCGTGCCCGATGTCGGCAAGACAGGCGCCGGTGACAAGACCTACGTAACCGCTGCCGATGATAGTCAGATTCATGATGTGTCGGACCTCGTGACCAATGATTCGAAATTCGTGAAACCGGAGTGTCTGCGCGGGACGAAACCGCGTCAGTAAGCGTTGCTGCCGGTGAAGCCTTTCCAGAGCGTCAGCACGACGATCTTGATGTCGAGCCAGAACGACCAGTTCTGCATGTAGTACAGATCGAGCTTCACGCGTCCCATCATCTTCTCGATCTGGTCGGTCTCGCCGCGAAAGCCGTTGATCTGCGCCCACCCGGTGATGCCCGGTTTGATCCGGTAGCGGAACATGTAGCCCTTCACCAGATCCTTGTAGATGTCGTCGTGGGCGAGCGCGTGAGGGCGCGGGCCGACGACCGACATCTCGCCCTTCAGCACGTTGATGAACTGCGGCAGTTCGTCGAGGCTCGTGCGGCGCAGGAAGCGGCCGACCGGCGTCACGCGCGTGTCGTTCTTGGTGGCCTGCGTCACCTGTCCCGCGACTTCCTGATGCACCTTCATCGAGCGGAACTTGTAGATCTCGAACTCGTGGCCGTCGATGCCCTTGCGCTTCTGGCGGAAGAACACCGGCCCGCGCGACGTGAGCTTGATCAGACATGCGATCAGCAGCATCACCGGCGCGAGCGCCGTGAGCGCCGCCAGCGCGAACAGCCGGTCGAACACGAACTTCGGCAGGATCCGCACGTCGGTGATCGGCGACGCCGCGAGGTTGATCGCCGGCACGCCGAGCACCTCGACCACTTCCTGGTTGAAGAACGACAGCGTGCGCACGTCCGGAATGAAGCGGATATTCACGAAGTCGTGGCGGAACACCGTCACGATCTGGTGAATCCGGCGCTCCTCCGTGATCGGCAGCGTGAGCCACAGCTCGCTGATCGCGCGGCTGCGCACCAGCCACACCAGCGATTCGAACTGCCGCTCGATGCGCACGTCGTCGAGCGCGACTTCGCCCGGCGCTTCGCTTTCGTCGTACACGCATACCGGGTTGAAGCCTGCTTCCGGACGCGCCCGCATCTGTGCAATCAGCCGCCGCGCCGCCGGCGTGCCGCCGACGATCGCCACCGCCTTCAGGTTGTAGCCGCCGCGGCGCAGTTGCCGGAGCACGACGTGCACGCAAGCCTTGGAGCCGACGAGCAGCGCCATCGTCACGAGCGCCCAGTAACCGAGCCACAGTCGCGACAGGTCGCCCGACTGGTGGAAGCTGAAGCTCATCAGGATGCCCGCGAGTTCGACCACCAGCCACGCGAACGCGACGCGCCCCACCAGACCGACGAGACGCTTGCCGCGCCACGACTGGTAAATGCCGATGGCCGGAAAGAACACGACGACCAGCAGGCAGTCGAACAGCACCGTCGTGCGCTGCAGGTCGTTGAGCCAGATGCTGCCGCCGTGCAGCGCGGCGGCGATCAACGCCCCCAACACGACCATCGCGATATCGATGACTCTCGCCAGCACGCTCAACATGTCCGCTTCCTCTTTGAACAGGCGTTTGCCGAACAGCGCCTCGTGCAGCCCGTGCCGCACCTTCGATTCAAACGTTGCATGACGCTATTGAAGCGACAAGAAAATCGCTCCTCAAGCGCTCAAGTATTTCGAAAAATAATCGGAAATTCTTGCCGCGACATTTCCGAATTAAATCGGCACGTTTTCCCGAATCGATCGCGAATCGGGATTTTTTCGAGAACTTTACGGTTCCCGCGAACCCTTTGCGGGACTTGGATCCAGCCCGATTCGTCGAATTATTTTTTATTTTTTTTATTTGCATCGCATGCTATCGACGAAAAATTTACCTGACACGTGCGCGCCGAATATCGCGCAAATCGCCCGGTTTTATTGTCGATTTACTTCATGCTACAAACAGGCACTGACTTCAATCGAGGAGAGTGTCATCATGAATGCTCCGGCCGTGGCAGCCGATACGCGCCCTTCTTCTTCCGCCGCAACCGACACCGCGACGCGGGTCGCGGTGCAGCCGGTGATCCTTGCAGGCGGTTCGGGCACGCGTCTGTGGCCGATGTCGCGCGAACACTATCCGAAACAACTGATCGGCCTGCTCGGCGATCATTCGCTGCTGCAATCCACCGCGCTGAGGCTCGACGGCCTCGCGACCGGTCATCCGCTGAACGACGACGTGCTGATCGTGTGCGGTGAGGATCACCGCTTCACGACCGCCGAGCAACTGCGCCTGACCGGCAAGCGTGCATCGATCATGCTCGAGCCGCTCGGCCGCGACACCGCGCCCGCGCTGACGCTCGCCGCGCTGCGGATCGTCGCCGGCGGCGGCGATGCCGTGATGACCGTGATGCCGGCCGACCACGCGGTGGCCGACCAGCCGCGCTTTCATGCGGCCGTCGCGGCCGGCGTGCACTGCGCCGCCCAGGGCAAGATCGCGACGATGGGCATCGTGCCGGGCCGTGCCGAAACGGGCTACGGCTACATCCGCGTCGGCGCGCCGCTCGGCGACGCCGCGACCGGCAACCTCGACGTGCGCCGTCTCGAGCGCTTCGTCGAGAAGCCGCATCTCGAACTCGCTCAGCAGTACGTCGCATCCGGTGAATACTGGTGGAACAGCGGGATCTTCATCGTGCGCGCGTCGGTGTGGCTGAACGCGATCCGCCAGCTCGAACCCGAGATCCTCGCGGCGTGCGAGCAGGCCGTCGCACGCGGCAAGGACGACGGCGACTTCTTCCGCGTCGACCGCGACGCGTTCGCCGCATCGCCGTCGAACTCGATCGACTACGCGGTGATGGAGCGGCTCGTGAACCTGCCGCAGCTGTGCGAAGGCGTCGTCGTGCCGCTCGACGCGGGTTGGTCGGACGTCGGTTCGTGGGACGCGATCTGGCAGATCCTGCCGAAGGACGAAGCCGAGAACGTCGGCCGCGGCCACGTGCTGTTCGAAAACGCCGAATCGACTTTCGCGCATTCGGAACACCGGCTCGTCGCGTGTGTCGGCACGCGCAATCTCGTCGTCGTCGAAACGCCCGACGCCGTGCTCGTCGCCGACAAATCCTGCGTGCAGGACGTGAAGAAGATCGTCGGGCGCATCAAGGCCGAACGCGGCGCGGAAGCGACCGATCACCGCAAGGTCCATCGCCCGTGGGGTCATTACGACTCGGTCGACATGGGCGAGCGCTTCCAGGTGAAACGCATCGTCGTGAAGCCGGGCGCACGACTGTCACTGCAGATGCACCATCACCGCGCCGAACACTGGATCGTCGTGCGCGGCACCGCGCGCATCACGCGCGGCGACGAAACCTTCCTGCTGTCGGAAAACGAATCGACGTACATCCCGCTCGGCGTGTCGCACCGTCTCGAGAACCCGGGCAAGATGCCGCTCGAGCTGATCGAAGTGCAGTCTGGCGCGTATCTCGGCGAGGACGACATCGTCCGCTTCGACGATACCTACGGCCGCCAGTGATGCCACGCCTGCCGGGCGCGCCGTCTCGACGGTGCGCCCGGCACCGCAGACATGCCGAAGACAAAAAAAAACGCGCGGGCGTCGTGACGGACGACGACCCGCGCGTTTTCGTTCGGACGACGATCAACCTACGCGATACGCGTATTCGCGGCGGTCCGCCTGCACGGGATCGTTGCGGCTCTCGGACAACGTGCCCGCACGACGCTCGGCGATGAAGCGCTGGATGTCCGACTCGGCACGTGCCAGCTCGGACAGGCCGGCCAGCACCTCGCTTTGCGGCGCACGCACCGGTTCGTCGCTCGCCCCGTGGCGATCGATCCACTGACGCGCCCAGTCGAGCGCGTACTGCTCCGCTTCCTCGGCATCGGTGAAGCGCGGGCCGATCAGGCCCGAGCGCTCGACGCGCCGGTCGTCCTGCGTGATCTCGGCCCACGCGCGGTACATCAGGTTCTGCACCGGTTGCGCGCTGCCGCAGATCGTATAGCCACGGTATTCGTCGACTTGCGGCTCGGCCGCGGCGAAGCTCGCGGCGGACGGACGCCCGTGACGCAGCCCTGCGGGCTGCGCGCCGGGCACCGCGAACGACGCACCGCGCGACGTGTCGGCGGCGGCGTTCGGCATCGCGGTCAGCGTCGCGCCCTCGCGCTCCCAAACGTTTGCCTGAGCGACCGGCAGTTGCCACGACTCGGGGTTCTGCCAGAACACGCCGCGCAGACGGTCGTTGTCGGGCACGGGCTCCGCGCGGCATGCCGGTGCGGCCGGCGCCGGCGGCGGCGGCACGTACGCGAACGTGCGCCCGCTGAACTGGGTCAGCACGTCGATCATCTGCAGCAGCGTGCCGTTCGCGAGCCACTCCTCGTAGCGGCGGCGGCACGTCGGCCCGGACGGATAGCGCCCGGGCAGTTTGGACCACGCTTCACCGGTCGTCAGGATCCAGAGAACCGCGTTGGCGACAACGCGCGGTTCGGCTCGCGGACGGCCTCGACGGTTCAGCCGAATGGGTTCATCGGCGATCAGCGTTGAAAGT
Source organism: Burkholderia sp. FL-7-2-10-S1-D7 (assembly GCF_001524185.1). Classification (NCBI taxonomy): domain Bacteria; kingdom Pseudomonadati; phylum Pseudomonadota; class Betaproteobacteria; order Burkholderiales; family Burkholderiaceae; genus Burkholderia; species Burkholderia sp. FL-7-2-10-S1-D7. Next base: position 119,764 of record NZ_LOWY01000008.1, read on the forward strand.
CGAAACCACTCTTCATCGTTAAGCTCATCGAAGAACATAGTCGATTTCTCCACGCAGCCAGGCCGGGGCTGCGATTGTCGGCGCCGTCGTCACGCATCGCGTCACGGGGCGGCCCGGTTGCACATTATGGTTATCCGGTCGTTGTGCATGCCGGTGCGACACCGCACTTTCACGGTGCCGCCATTCACGGCAATGGCGCACAAACTACGGTCTCACTCCAATGTGGGAATTTTTGTGCACGAAGCATACCATCCTCAGGGTTTATCTCAATATGACAATGACTTAATGTTACGCACTGAAACAACCTGCCATGGATGCGCAATCAATTTACGCTTGAATTTTTTTACGCGATCGTTATGCGAGGCGCTGGGAAGCCCCGTCTGGCGGGGCTTTGCGGGGTGCGGATGCGGACGTCCGGCAGGCCACCAGACTTGTTCCGACCCTTGTCGGAAACCATTCCTGGAATTTCCCCGGAAAATCGGTAAATCAGGGAAAAATTCGTAACAAGATATTCACGGATCGGTAAATCGTTCAAAGTCCATTGAGCTTAATTTCCCCGTGCACAATCTTTTTATTGTTTCTCTGCGAGTGGTGAAAACGATCGCAGGCCGATGCACATTGTTTCCCGGCATGCAAGTGTCGACGCGTCTGTTACATCCTTGGCATAGCAGACAGCCGACAGCGGCGCGCGCAACGATCGGGCGCCGCGTTGCGGGTCGGGAGGATGGGGAATCCGCGCGATATGGAAAGCGGCGCACGGCCGCACGCATCAGCGCAGATCGCCGGCCAGCGACGCGGCGACGTCCGCGTCCACCCGTTGCGGCGGCACCGTGTAGGCCGGGTGATCGCAGCCGATCGACAGCGTCGCGCCGCCCTTGAGCGCCGCGCGCATCGCCTCGCCCAGTTCGAAGCGTACGAAATGCACGGCCGAGGTCTTCTCCGCGTTGTCGCGGTCGAGATCCTCGTCGGCGATCGCATAGACGTCGGGGTGCCCGTCGACCCGCAGGTACACGCGATCCTCGACGCCGATCAGCCGCGCGAGCGCCGCCCGCCGTTCGGCCTCGTGCTCGTATTCGATCTGCAGCGTTGCCTTCAGGTTGGTGCCGTCGGGCACGAGCGGCAGATAGGCTTCCAGTTCACCCTCGATGCCGGCCTCGTCGAAGATCTTCTCGATGTGCAGCATTTCCTGGATCTGGTAGCGGATCGTGGTCTCGTCCTCGAACAGCAGGCGCAGATGGTTGCCCAGCGCCACCGCGCGGCGGCGCTTGTACGCGACGAGCCGCGCGTGTTCGGTCTTGCGGATCTTCGCGTACGCTTCGAGCGTCAGCAGCGAGTCGCGGGTCAGCGTCATGGCGTGTCCTTGGATAGCGTCGATGTCTTCGTGGCGCGGCCGGTTCAGATACCGTACGCGCGGCGCAGAAGCGTCAGCGGATGCGCGAGCGGCGCGGCGGGCAACCCGTTCTCGTCGATGCCCTGCATGATGTGATGCCCGGCGAGCGCGCAGTCCGACGACACGACATCCGGCTTCGGCTCGGCCATCGCCTTGAACACCGGCGCACCGATCCGCATCGCGTCCGCATGGAAGGCCTTTTTCACGCCGAACGTGCCCGCATGCCCCGAGCAGCGCTCGACGACGTTCACGCGCGTATCGGGCACGAGCGACAGCGTGTCGGCCGTCTTGCGGCCGATGTTCTGCACACGCGCGTGGCACGGCACGTGATACGACACGGTGCCGAGGCCCTGCTTGAAGTCGGTCTTGAGCAAACCGTCGCGATGCCGCGCGATCACGTATTCGAACGGATCCCAGAATGCATCGGCCACCGCGCGCACGGCGTCGTCGCCGGGAAACATCAGCGGCAGTTCGCTTTTGTACATCAGCACGCAGCTCGGGATGGCGCCGATCAGCGCATAGCCTTCGCGCGCATAACGCTCCAGCACCGGAATGTTCACAGCCTTCTTCGCGGCGACGCCCGCCAGGTTGCCCTGCTCGAGGAGCGGCATCCCGCAGCACGCTTCGCGCGTGACGAGTTCGTACGGGATCTCGTTGTGCGCGAGGATCGCGAGCAGGTCGTGGCCGATTCCCGGCTCGTTGAAGTTCACGTAGCACGTCGCGTAGATCGCGACCTTGCCGGGCGTGCGCTCGCCGTCACGTACCGGCAGGCCGTCCGAGCGCTTCGCGGCACGCCGAAACTTGCGCGGCGCGAACTCCGGCAGCCATGCGTTGCGATCGACGCCGAGCGCCGCTTCGAGCGCGCGACGCGCGGGCGGCGTGCGATTCACCGCGTTCACCGTCTGCGTGACGATCGGAATACCCGCGAAATGGCCGAGCGCGTCGGTGTTCGACAGCACCTTGTCGCGCAGCGGCGCCTCCCCGCGCTTGTAGCGCGCTGCCTTGCCGCGCAGCATCAGGTGCGGGAAGTCGACGTTCCATGCGTGCGGCGGCACGTACGGGCATTTCGTCATGTAGCAGAGGTCGCACAGATAGCACTGATCGACGACCTTGCCGAACGCGTCCTTCGGCACTTCCTCGATGTCGCCCATCGGCGTTTCGTCGACGAGATCGAACAGCGTGGGAAACGCGCCGCACAACGACACGCAGCGCCGGCACCCGGCGCAGATGTCGAACACGCGCGTCATTTCCGCATCGATCGCGGCCTGGTCGTAGAACGCTTCGGACTGCCAGTCGAGCGGATGCCGCGTCGGGGCTTCGAGACTGCCTTCCTTGTGTGGCATGGGGCGCTCCAGCGTGGCGCGCATGCGCGCGGGCTCGCCGCCCGCGTGATGCGGGCAGCGATCGACGCACGGCCGGCCGCAGGATGTCCGGCCGGGCCGTGCTGCCTTGCTGCCGGACCCGCGTCAGTCGACGAGTGCGTCGAGCGCCTTCGTGTAGCGGTTGGCGTGGCTGCGTTCCGCCTTCGCGAGCGTCTCGAACCAGTTCGCGATTTCGTCGAAGCCTTCGTCGCGCGCCGTCTTCGCCATGCCCGGATACATGTCGGTGTATTCGTGCGTCTCGCCGGCGATCGCCGATTCGAGGTTCAGCCGCGACGAGCCGAACGGCAGCCCCGTCGCCGGATCGCCAACGGCCTCCAGATATTCGAGGTGGCCGTGCGCGTGGCCCGTTTCGCCTTCGGCAGTCGAGCGGAACAGCGCGGCGACGTCGTTCTGGCCTTCGACGTCGGCCTTCGAAGCGAAATACAGATAGCGCCGGTTCGCTTGCGATTCGCCCGCGAATGCGGCCTTCAGATTCTCTTCGGTCTTGCTGCCCTTGAGTTGAGCCATGTGTGCCTCCGTTCGAGCCGGCGCGGCCGCGTGCGAAGCCTGGCCGATGATGTATGTGGGGCACGAAGCGTATGCCGAACGCGCACGCTTCGTGCCTTTTAATCTAGGCGCTGGCGTTCGCATCCCCCAATAGGCTTTTTCAATCCGCGCGATAGCGGAGGGCGGGAATAAGGGACAAGTTGGCGGGCGCGTCGCCGGATGGGTCGGCGTTTCGCTCCAGATTCGGCTTGCGGGCTTCCGGGCTTCCGGCGCGACGCCCGGTGCACCCGCACCGGCGTCGCGCGTCATGCGTCACGCGTCCGTCGCACGCTTCAGCAGCAATTCCCTTTCGCGTTCGTTCCGGGTCAACTCCGCCGCACGACGGAACTCGACCTTCGCTTCGTCGGCGCGGCCGAGCTTCGCGAGCAGGTCGCCGCGCACGCTCGGCAGCCAGTGATAGCGGGCGAGCGCCGGATCGTCGCGCAGCACGTCGACGATTTCCAGTGCCGCGGCCGGCCCGAACGCCATCCCCACCGCCACCGCGCGGTTCAGCTCGACGACCGGCGACGGCGCGACTTCGGCAAGCGCGTCGTACAGCGCGACGATTTGCGCCCAGTCCGTTTCCGACGCGTGCCGCGCGCGCGCATGGCACGCCGCCAGCGCGGCCTGCAGCGCATACGGGCCACGCATGCCCCCGAGCTTCGTCGCCCGCTCGAGCGCGGCGAGGCCGCGCCGGATCAGCAGCGGATCCCAGCGGCTGCGGTCCTGGTCGAGCAGCAGCACGGGCCGCCCCTGCGCATCGGTCCGCGCGTGCATGCGCGACGCCTGCAGTTCCATCAGCGCGACGAGCCCGAGCACTTCACTTTCGTCCGGCACGAGCCCCGCCAGCACACGGCCGAGACGCAGCGCCTCGTCGCACAGCGCCGGGCGCGTCCAGTCGTCGCCCGCGGTCGCCGCATGGCCTTCGTTGAACACCAGATAGATCACTTCGAGCACCGACGCGAGCCGCGCGGGCCGCGCATCGGCGGCCGGTACCTCGAACGGCACGCGCGCCGCAGCGAGCGTGCGCTTCGCGCGCACGATGCGCTGCGCGATCGTCGGCTCGGGCGACAGGAACGCGCGCGCGATCTCGCTCGTGGTCAACCCGCCGAGCAGCCGCAACGTCAGCGCAACGCGCGCATCGGTCGACAGCACCGGATGGCACGACGTGAAGATCAGCCGCAGCAGGTCGTCGCCGATATCGTCGGCGCTCGCATCGGCGAGTGCGTCCGCGATGTCGGGGACGACATGCGCTTCGAGCGCGTCCATTTCGTGCCCGAGCTGGTCGCGCTTCGCCGCATGCAGCGACTCCTGCCGGACCCGGTCGAGCGCGCGCCGCTTCACGGCCGTCATCAGCCACGCGGCCGGGTTGTCGGGCACACCGTCGACGGGCCAGTGCTCGAGCGCCGCGACGAGCGTGTCCTGCGCGAGCTCCTCGGCCACGCCGACGTCGCGCACCACGCGCGCGGCGCGGGCAATGATCTTCGGCGCCTCGATCCGCCAGACCGCTTCGATCGCACGGTGAGTCGCCTCAAGCGTCACGACGCCTGCTCCTGGGCGGACGCATCCAGCGGCATGGCCATCAGCTCCCATGCGTGACCGTCCGGATCGTCGAATCCGTGGCCGTACATGTTCGGATACTCGCGCGGCGCCTGCGGCGCGGACCCGCCGGCCGCGAGCGCCTTCGCGACGATCGCGTCGACTTCGGCGCGGCTGTCGCACGACAGGCACGACAGCACCTGCACCTGCGTCGCCGGATCGACGATGGTCTTGCCGGTGAAGGTCTGGAAAAACGGCCGCACGAGCAGCATCGCGAAAATCGTGTCGCTGATCTTGATGCAGGCGGCCTGTTCGTTGGTATAGGCGGGCACGACCTCGAAGCCGAGTGCCTGGTAGAACGTCTTCGAGCGCGGCAGGTCGGCCACGGGCAAGTTGATGAAAACCATCTTGTGCATGACGGATGCTCCGGTGAGATTGGATTCGCGCAGAATCAGGCGTGGGTGCGGCCGACGTGGAGATCGCGAAACCGCTCGACCGCATCGCTCGGTGTGAGGTCGTCGAGCTCGAACAACGGCCGCACCTCGATCTCGCAGTCCATTTCAGCACCGAACGGCGCGGGAAACCGGCGCGTCCATTCGAGCGCCTCGTCGCGCGAGCGCACCTGGATCAACGTGTAGCCGGCAATCAATTCCTTCGTCTCCGCGAACGGGCCGTCGACTACCGTGCCCTTGCCGCCGGTGTACCGCACACGCCAGCCGCGCGCGCTCGGCCGCAAGCCGTTCGCATCGAGCAGCACGCCGGCCCTGGCCAGTTCCTCGTGGTAGACCGTCATCGCCTCGACCAGCCGGTTGTCCGGCAACGCATCGGATTCGCTGACGGCGTTCGCCCGGATCATGATCATGAATCGCATCGCTCACTCCTTGTCATCGGTGAAAAGGGCGTCCGCTCATCGGCGCCTTATACGGGCGACGGGCGGCAGACCGTCGGATCGACGTGCCGCGCGACGAATCAGGGTAAATACTGAGACGCAGCGGTCACAGGAAGCACGGGCCGACCGCGCGCACTTCGACCGTGCACCATTGCGCGGCCGGACACTGGCGCGCAATCTCGATCGCTTCGTCGCGCGTGTCGACGTCGACGATGAAGAAGCCGCCGACCATTTCCTTCGCCTCGGCAAACGGGCCGTCGACGAGGCGCGTCTCGCCTTCGCACACCTGCACGCGCGTCGCGCGTTCGGAGCGCTCCAGCGACTCGACGCCGCGCAGCACGCCACGCGCTTTCAGCGTCTCCGCGAAATCGACCATTCGCGCGTACAGCGCCTGCCCGTCTTCGAGCGTGCGTTCGGCGCGCTGGCCGGTCGGTTCGACGATCAACAGCATGTAGGACATGGAATTCTCCTGTGGGGGCCGTGCGCGGAAGCGTTTGGATCGCAGGCCGGAACGACGTGTCAGATGCGAAGCGTAGCAGCCTTGGCCGGCGCTGCCGTCATCGTTGGCCGTTCGGCACTGGCCTGATGGCCAATTCGATCACGACACGCGATGTTGCCGTCAGGATGCTTGCCGGAACCTTCGAATTTTCTTCCCGTGGAGCGCTCCTTGTCATGCCTGCCGCCGCTCATGCTCGCCGCCTCGCGCGTCCTTCCCGCTGCGCGCGCTCGAATCGCGCGGCTACACGAACCTCGTCGCCCGCTTCGCCGGCACCGCCGGATACAGCCATCGATTCCGCGGTGAAGCGGGCAACCTCGGCCACGCACTCGCCACGTCGCCGCTCGCCGCGCGGGAAGGCCGTGCATGCCTGGCACATCGACGCCGAGGCGCCGATCGCGCTGCAATCCGTGCCCGATTACAAAACCCCGGCGCAACGGGCCGCCTGTTACGCACCCGACGCCTGTCGCTCGTCGGACCACGATGCAGTCGTCATCGACCTGGCGCTGGACGACAGCGCCGCCTGAGCCGTCGCGGGCACAAACCCTGCTCCATGGAGAAACGGACGACTAGTGCAATTGCATGGGTTCGGCAGATGCAACGGCACTATTTACCTGACGCATCGCGCGACGCCATATTTACCGGACTTTCATGTCGCGCAGCGGCTCGCTACGGCGTTTCGCCCGATGCGCGAAATTTTTTCAACCGCCGCCGCGCCCCGTCGCGCGGGGCTTCCCGGGAAACTTGCCGACGAATTGAAAATTTGTCTCGAAACTCAATTGGCTGATGTGAATCACATTGGTTGCTGGGATTGGTCTTATCTTCAAATTGGCCTGCAAGTCCGGCCTGCAAATCAAATCCAAGGAGGATAAACATCATGGCGCTCACTGACTCGATCGAACACAAGCTGGACCGCGGCCTGTCCGATATCCGCCGTACCGGCCGGCGCGTGGGACGCTCGGCGCGCTCGGCCGCCCGCGATCTGCATGCGGACGTGTCGGACGATCTGCGCGGGCTGGTCGATGAACTCGAAGACCTGCTGAAGAACGACGGCGACGGCGATATCGCCGCGCTGCGCAAGCGCGTGCAGTCACGGCTCGACGAAGCGCGCAGCTCGCTCGACTACGCGTCGGGCACGGCGGCCGCCCGGCTGCGCGAATCCGCCGAGCGCGTGTCGCAAGCCGTGCACGAAAATCCATGGCAGACCGCGGGTGTCGTCGCGGGCCTCGCGTTCGTCGCGGGCCTGCTGCTTGCCCGCCGTTGAACGGGGCCGGCCGCCCCGTCCGCCCTCAACCCGACAACGAAGGAGAAACGCCATGCAGAAGTCTCTCGCCCTGAAAGCCGCCGCCGCCGTCATGCTCGGCAGTCTCGCCCTTGCCGGTTGCACCACCACGCCCGACAAACCCGACAACGCATCGGCCAGCGCGTCGAAACGCGAGTCGATCGACGCGAGCGTGAACGCGACGCTGTCGCGCCTCTATTCGACGGTGCCGGGCTCGCGTGAGCTCGTTGCGAAATCGCGCGGCGTGCTCGTGTTCCCGAACGTGCTGCAGGCCGGCTTCATCGTCGGCGGCCAGTCCGGCAACGGTGCGCTGCGTGTCGGCGGCAGCACCGTCGGCTACTACAACACGTCGTCGCTGTCGGTGGGCCTGCAGGCCGGCGCGCAATCGAAGGCCATCGTGTTCCTGTTCATGACGCAGGATGCGCTCGACTCGTTCCGCAAGTCCGAAGGCTGGTCGGCCGGCGCCGACGCCTCCGTCGCGGTCGTGAAGGTCGGCGCGAACGGTGCGGTCGACTCCAATACGGCCACCGCTCCAGTCGAGGTGCTTATCCTGACCAACGCGGGCCTGATGGGCGACCTGTCGGTCAACGGCACCAAGGTCACCCGGCTCCACATCTGACGCGTCGACACGGCCCCAGGGCCGATTTGCTTCCCGGCAACGCCGCGACTCCGGTCGCGGCGTTTTCGCGTACGCCGCGCACGGCGGCTATGATGGCGGCACCTTTGCGGGCATACTGCCGATCGGGCCGCCCTGCGCGCGCTTCACCGCGAACCCGTGACGTTCGCGAGCCGATCGCGCCCGGGGCAACGAGATTCAATCAAACGAGGCATCAATCTGCGCGAACCATCCATGGAAAGCGGACACGATCACCAAAAATTCTTCTATTTCCTGCTGTTCGCGGTCACCGTCGGACTGTGCTGGATACTCGCGCCGTTCTCCGGCGCCGTCTTCTGGGGCACCATTCTCGCGATCCTGTTCCAGCCGGTGCAGCGCTGGCTTGCCGCGCGCTTCGGCAAGCGGCGGAACCTCGCCGCGCTCGTGACGATGTCGCTGATCATCCTGATCGTGATCCTGCCGCTCGTGTTCGTCGCGGCGACGCTCGTGCAGGAAATCGCGTACGTGTACCAGGAGCTGAAGAGCGCGCAACCGAATTATTCGCAGTACTTCCATGACATCATTCACGCGCTGCCGACGTCGATTCAGAACCTGCTGCAGAAATACGGGCTGACCAACATCCCCGGCATCCAGAAGAAGCTGACCGACGGTGCCGCGCAGATCAGCCAGTTCGCGGCAACCCAGGCGCTCAGCATCGGCCAGAACACGTTCCAGTTCGTCGTCAGCTTCGGCGTGATGCTGTACATGGTGTTCTTCCTGCTGCGCGACGGCGGCGAGATCGGCCGCCGCGTGCGCCGCGCGATGCCGCTCGACGAAGAGCACAAGAACCTGTTGCTCGCGAAGTTCACGACGGTGGTACGCGCAACCGTGAAGGGCAACATCGCGGTCGCGCTCGTGCAGGGCGCGCTCGGCGGCCTGATTTTCTGGATCCTCGGGATCGAGGGCGTCGTGCTGTGGGGCGCGCTGATGGCGTTCCTGTCGCTGCTGCCGGCGATCGGCGCGAGCCTCGTGTGGGTGCCCGCCGCGCTCTACTTCCTCGCGATCGGCGCGATCTGGAAATGCGTGATCCTCGTCGCGTTCTGCGTCGGCGTGATCGGCCTCGTCGACAACCTGCTGCGCCCGATCCTCGTCGGCAAGGACACGAAGATGCCCGACTGGGTCGTGCTGATCTCGACGCTCGGCGGGATGGCGCTGTTCGGCATCAACGGCTTCGTGATCGGGCCGCTCGTCGCCGCGCTGTTCATGGCGAGCTGGGATATTTACGCGCGAGCCGAACAGGGCGAATGACGCAACGCGTCACGGATGTCGAATCCTGATCACGACGGGCGCCACGGCGCCCGTTTCCATGTCCGGCCCCGCGACCGTCAGCACGCCGCCATACGGGCCGACACGATGCGCGTGCCCGGAATCCAGCGGCACGATTCGATCGTCGCGCGCATCGCGCCATGTCGCGCGAACCTCCGCTCCCGCGGGCCGCGAAAGCGGCTGGCCATCGAGTTCCACGAGCGCCACATGCGCGCCGGGCAGGCGCCGGCCATGCGCATCGAACCGCAGTGTCGCCGTGGTCGCGCTGCTTGACGCCCCGATCGACGGCGCATCGAATCTCACGTCGTACAGATCGACGAGCGCACCGCTGAATCGCACGATGCCATTCGCGTGCACCTGCTCGGCCGCACCCGCGCCCGACATCGCGAACGCAATGGCGAACCCGGCTGCGACGATCCGCAGCCTGGCATCGATGCGCCGCTTCGTTCGAGCGCGCACCGCCGCCGGTGCGGCCTGCCCCGTCTTCGTTTGCATGTTTCGCCTCCCGTTTTGCCGTGCAAATGAAAAACGGCGGCGTGACGCGCATGTCACGCCGCCGTTTGCTGGCAATTACTTTAAGGAGAGCGGCCGGAACAATATATGGGATACGTCCTAAATTGATGCCGGACTGAGCGGACTCAACCCGCGCGAGCGCGGCAGCTCATGCGTCCGGATCGACGCGCAGCACGAGCTTGCCGCGATGGTCGCCGTCGAACAGGCGATTCAGCACGTCGGGCGCATTCTCGAGCCCGTCGGCGACGGTTTCCTCGGCCTTGAGCCGCCCGTCGCGCAGCCATCCGGCGAGCGTCTGCACGGCTTCGCGGCTCTTGCGGTAGTCGAGGATCAGGAAGCCGCGCATCGTGATCCGCTTCGAGATCAGCACGCCGACGTCGTCCGCTGCGCGGCCGCTGTTGTAGTTCGAAATCACGCCGCACAGCGCCACGCGCCCGCCGATCACCATCCGCGACAGCACCGCGCGCATCACCTCGCCGCCGACGTTCTCGAAGTTCACGTGCACGCCGTCCGGCGTCGCTGCCTTCAGCTGCTGACGAAAATCGTCGGCCTTGTAGTCGACGGCCACGTCGAAGCCGAGCGTCTCGGTCAGGTAGCGGCACTTGTCCGCGCCGCCGGCGATCCCCACCACGCGCGCGCCGTGGATCTTGCCGATCTGGCCGGCGATCGAACCGACCGAGCCGGCCGCCGCCGACACGACGAGCGTCTCGCCCGGCTGCACCGGCGCGATGTCGGTCAGCCCGTAATACGCGGTCAGGCCGCTCATCCCGCACGCGCCGAGCAGCGTCGGCAGCGGCAGACCCGACTGCGCGGGCAGCTTCACGAGCTGCGCGGCCTGGTCGGCCGGCACGACCGCATAGTCCTGCCAGCCGACCAGCCCCTGGACGAGATCGCCTTGCGCGAAACCCGCATGGCGCGACGCGACCACGCGCCCGATGCCGAGCGCGCGCATCACTTCGCCGATCGCGACGGGCGGCAGGTATTGCGGCACGTCGCTCATCCATACGCGGTTGGTCGGATCCATCGACAGATACAGCACACGCACGAGCACTTCGCCGTCGGCGAGCGCCGGCACCGGTGTTTCGACGAGCGAAAAGTGTTCGCGGCCGACCCGCCCTTCCGGGCGCGTCTTCAGAAGCAGCTGGCGGTTCACGGGTGTCGACATGATGTCCTCCTCCGGTTGTTGTCGTCGATGCGCGTCAGACCGCGCACATGCCGCCGTCGATCAAGAGTTCGGCGGCCGTCACGAAGCGGCTTTCGTCGGATGCCAGATAGACGGCCGCATGCGCGACGTCGTCCGGATCGCCGAGCCGGCGCAGTGGAATGCCGCGTGCGAGCTTGCGCGTCGCATCGCGTTCGCCGAGCGACTGGAACAGCGGCTCGACGATGCCCGTGCGAATGAATGCCGGGTGAATCGAGTTGCAGCGCACGTCGAGCTCGCGGCGCGCGCAGTCGATCGCGACCGACTTCGTCAGCGACGCGACCGCCGCTTTCGACGCGTTGTACGCGGTGAAATCCGGCTCGACCTTGAACGCGGCCACCGACGAGATGTTGATGATCGACGCCGGGTGGCTTGCGCCCAGGTACGGCAGCGCATGCTTGCAGCCGAGCACGATGCTCTCGACGTTGATCGCCATCACGCGCCGCCATTCGTCGAGCTGGATCTGCGCGGGCGCGCCGATCGACCCGACGCCGGCATTGTTGACGAGCACCGACACCCCGCCCATCGCCTCGTTCGCCTGCGCGAGCAGCGCCTGCCAGCGCGCCTCGTCGCGCACGTCCTGCGTGGCCGCGAACGCCACCGGCGCTGCGTGCCCCGCGTTGAGTTCATGCGCGAACGCGTCGAGCACCGCCGCGTCGGCGATGTCGGTCAGGAACACGCGCGCGCCCTGCTCGACCATCCGGCGCGCGATCGCGCGGCCAAGGCCACCGGCGGCGCCAGTGATGTACGCGCACTTGCCTGCGAGGCGCGGGGAAACGACTGTCATGGGACCTGCTCCTATCGTGAATCGTCGAGGCGGACCGGTGCAGCGACGGCGGTTGCCGTGCGCCGGCCGACCGCCGCATGGTTTGCGCGAGTATAGCGAGCCGGCCGCACCGCGCCGGACAAATCGGGCAAGCCGCCGCTGCGGCCACGATCGAACGAACGCCAGCGTACGCGATTGCCGGCGATCGATGAAATGAATATTCGTAATGCCCGGTCATAGACGTGGTTCATGACCTGCGTATCGCCGGGCGACGGGACGAGCCTGTCGAGCGCGCCGGATCACCGCGAATATCGATTCAATGACGGCAGAACGCCGGATTTTGACAATGACGAGGAAAGAACGGGATGAGCGTCGCAGGGGCCGCCACCGCGGGAGACCACCTCACCTGACACCGTGACACCGGGGCACTGACGCCCCGGAAAGAACGGCCATCAGGCCCCGTTGCCGGACGTGCGCATGAATGCGCAGAACTGCGGGGAATGCGTATCGATCATCTGCTGGAACGGTGCGCGATTCCCGTACGCGATGCCGGACACGAGGAGCAGGCAGACGGCTGCGATGCGCGGCGAGACCGAGCGCTTGTGCGCCCGGTCGTAGGTCCGCAGGAACACCAGCGCGACCAGCGCGCCGAGCAGCCAGCCGACGACGACTTCAGGAATCGTGTGCGAATGGTCGAACACGCGCGCGACGGCCGTCACCGCGCCGACTGCGAGGCCCGCCGCCACCCCCGGCACCTTGCCGGCACGGAAGGCCTGCCACAGCATCGACAACGCGACGGTCCACACGGACGTCGACAGCATCGTATGGCCGCTGATCACGCGGAAGTCGAACTGCGGGATTTCGACACCGCAGCCCGCGTAGAGAATCTTGGTCGCCCCGACCAGGCTCATGCCGGCCGCGAGCAGCACGATCCAGCGCACGGCGAGCCGCCAGTCGGACAGGGCGAGCCAGACCGCGCAGGTCAGCGCGACCGGCAGGGTCAGCGCGGCGTCGCCGATGTTGCTGATTTCACTCCACATAACGGACGTCGAACGGCTGGCAAAACGCGCAGTTTACCGCACGCGCGCCACGCGCCTGTTTCAGCCTGTGACAGGCTGTATCAACCCGCGACACCCGTAATCAGCAACAGGTTCGTGCCGGTGATGACGGCGAACAGCACCCACGCGGCGACCTGCATCCTGCGCCCGATCGCATGCTCGCCCATCATGTCGCGATCGCTCACCGAGCGGATCAGCGGCCACATCGCGAACGGCAACTGCAGGCTCAACAGCACCTGGCTCCACACGAGCAGTTGCCCGACCGAGTTCTCGCCGAGCCACAGCACGCCGATCAGCGCGGGCATCAGCGCGAGCCCGCGCGTGATCAGCCGGCGCTGGTAGCACGGGATTTTCGTGTGCAGGAAGCCGTCCATGATCACCTGGCCGGCAATCGTGCCGGTCAGCGTCGAGCTTTGCCCCGACGCGAGCAACGCGATGCCGAACAGCAGCGCGGCAGCGCCGCCCGCGATCGGCGTGATCAGCCGGTACGCCTGTTCGATGTCGGTCACGTCGTGCCGGCCGGCCGCATGGAACGCCGCGCCCGCGACGACCAGGATCGCCGCATTGACGAGCATCGCGACGAACAGCGACACGAAGGTGTCGATCCGCACCAGCGCGAGCGTGTCGCGGATCAGGCCGCGCGTGCCGCCGACGACATGGCGCGTCTGCACGACCGACGAATGCAGATACAGGTTGTGCGGCATGATCGTCGCGCCGACGATGCCGAGCGCGAGCACGATCGCGTCCTTGCGGTCATGGCCCGGATCGCCCGGCACGAGTCCCGCCGCGACCGCATGCCAGTCGGGAGGCGTGATCGCGACCTGCGCGACGAAGCAGAACGCCATCGTCGCGATCAGCCCGAGCACGATCGCCTCGATCTGCCGGACGCCCTTGCCCTGCAGCCCGAGGACGATCACCGTGTCGAGCGCGGTGAGCACGATTCCCCACGCGAGCGGCACGCCGAGCAGCAGCTTGAACGCGAGCGCGCAGCCGAGCACTTCGGCGATGTCGCACGCGATGATCGACACCTCGGCGGTCACCCACTGCACGATGCGGCCGAAGCGGCCATAGCGGTCGTAGCTGGCCTGCGCGAGATCCTTGCCCGCGACGAGGCCGAGCCGCGCGGCGAGCATCTGCAGAAAGATCGCGGCGAGGCTCGAGAACGCGACGACCCACAGCAGCGAATAGCCGAATTGCGAGCCGGCCTGAATGTCGGTGGCCCAGTTGCCGGGATCCATGTAGCCGATCGCGACCAGCAGGCCCGGGCCGAAGAAGCGCTTGAGCTTCATCCACCGCGACGCGCCGGCGTCGATCGTGATGCTGCCCTTTACTTCCGACGGGCAGAAGGGGGCGGTGGCGGTAGTGGGGAGCAAGGGCATGGAAACCGGGGATCGTGATCGCGACACGGTGATTTTACGGTCATCCGCACCGTTTTCTCCCGCGCATCGACGCGCGCGCCCCGGCTCGCCCGCTCGCCGCCTGCTTTCGCGGGCCGCGGCACGAGTTGCGGATCGGCCGCGCCGGCGCCGTCCGTCAGGATCCGCTCGCGCTCGGCGACGCGAAATTCGGTCGGCGACACCCGCAGGCGCTGGCGAAACAGCTTCGCCAGACGCTCGCCGCTGCCGAAGCCCGTGCGTCGCGCGACCTTGTCGGCCGGCAGCGTCGTGTGGATCAGCATGTGGCATGCGCGCTCGAGCCGCACATGCTGCACGAACTCGGTCGGCGTCACGCCGATTTCCTTCTTGAAGCGCCGCAGGAAATTGCGCTCGCTCATCGCGGCCGTCTCGGCGACTTCCGCGATCGAAATGCGGTTCGCGCTCTGCGCGCGCAGCCGTTGCACCGACATCCTGATCGACGGGCTCGCGCTCAGCTCGCGAAACGCCCACATCGACTGCGTGTAGCGCTGCTCGACCGGCCGCATCAGGTTGCTGGCGATCTCCTGCGCGGCGCTGTCGCCGAGATCGGCGCGGAACATGTCGAGCACGGCCGCGAACACGTCGGCCTCGCCTGCCTGCCGTTCGATCGTGGCCGCCGCGCAGCGCGCGCGACCGCTTCGCGCGTGACCGGCATCCGTCTGCCGGTGCGACGCCGCGAGCGTCGACAGGTCCATCGCATCGACGATCCATCGCGCATGCCGGTGGATATCGCTCAGGCGACGCCGCAATGCATCGCTCCAGTTGACCGACGCGCGGTCGCCATGAAGATGAATGAACGCGAGTGCACGAGGGCCGTGCTCATCGCCGAGCGGATCGGCGGCGATCTGCACGCCCGACGACGACTGCAGCAGCCCCCCGCTTTCCGATACGTACTTCAACTCGTAATCCGCACTGAACGCGTGCAGGCGATTCGCCAGGTTGAAGGCCTCGCCAAGGCGCGCGGCCTGCGCCAAGGAAAACCCCGTACTCAAATAGATTACGACCCACCTCTGATCTGCTGCTTCCAATGCCAAGCCCCCGGACTGTTTCGACTTCTTGTAATACCGTCGAACTGTCAGGCTTATATTTGGTTTGAACGCGTGCGACAGGGACGGCTATCTCGAAATATGAAGCGACGGCATCTTAGCCGAACGGGTCGTGTCTTTGGCATGAAATGGCAGACCGGGACAGTATGATGGCGGATTTCAACAGGCTGTCGCCGACCGCTGGTGCGGCCGTGCGGAAATGCGCATGCCGATGGGCAGGCTCGCATCGTTCGCATGATTCGCGTCGCGCATCGGCTGCGCACACGCTCGCGTATCGGCTCGATCGTCATCGACACGCATCGAACGGCATCGATCGTCTCTCCGATGCACGCACCCGCATTCCGTGGTTCGCGCATCCCTTAGAATCGCTCCACCGTCCACCCCGCCGACTTCGTCCGTGCCCGCCGATCATCGTCTCGACCTGAACCTGTTCCGCGTGCTCGATGCCGTCTACGTGCACGGCGGCATCGGCGCGGCCGCCCGTGCGCTGCATCTGACGCAGCCGGCAGTCACGCATGCGCTCAACCGTCTGCGCGCGCATTTCGACGATCCGCTGTTCGTCCGCCAGGGCAACCGCGTCGTGCCGACCGAGCGCACGCGCACGATCATCGCGGACGTGCAGCTTCACCTCGCCGGCCTGCAGCGCGCCGCGCGCGACCCGTCGGCATTCGACCCGGCAACGCTCGACCTGAGCATCGCGGTCGGTATTCGCGACGTGCTCGAATCGATCGCGCTGCCGCAGATCGTCGCCGCGTTCGCCGACGAAGCGCCGGGCCTGCGATTCGTGAGCCGCCGCATCGCGGTGCACGACATCGAACGCGAACTCGCGTCAGGCAATCTCGATCTGGTCGTCGATCGACGCGTGCAGACCGGTCCGCGCATCGCGACCGAACACCTGCTCGACGATTCGCTCGTCGTCGCGATGCGGCACGATCATCCGTTGACCGGCGGTCCGCTGCGGCGCGGCGACTATTTCGCCGCAGGGCATGTCGCGGTGTCGTCGCTCGGCGAACCGCAATCGCTCGACGTGCTGCTCGGCAACGACGGGCGCTTCCGTCACATCCAGCTCGTTTGCCAGCATTACTTCGCTGCCTGCCAGATCGCCGCGACGGGCGACCTGCTGCTGACGCTGCCGCGCACGTATGCGCTGCGCATGGCGGCGATGCTGCCGATCGCCGTGCAGCCGCTGCCGCTGCGGCTCAAGCCGTTTCCGCTGCTCGCTTACTGGCACGAGTCGCGCGAAACCGACCGCGCGCACCAGTGGGTGCGCGAACGCATCGCCACGCTCGTGCGCCGGAGTGCCGGCGTCGCCGGCTGATCCTGGCGAGCCCCGCCGACGCGCGCAGCGCCCACGATTTTCCGCGAGACGGTATGCTGGCGGCTCGTACGCCGCATCGTCGCGGCCGCCTCTTTCCTCGCTTGCCGGAGTCTTGCCATGCCGCTCATCCATGCTGCCGCCACCCTCGCCGCCGACGCACCCGACTACGTCGTCCAGCTGCAGGCCGGCACGCACGCACTGACCGGCGACGAAGCGCCGCGCGAAGGCGGACAGGGCCTCGGGCCGGCGCCGTTCGAGTTCGTGCTGGCCGGCCTCGCGCAATGCACGGCCGCGACGCTGCGCATGTACATGCAGCGCAAGACGTGGCCGGCCGTCCGCATCGACGTGCGCACCGAACTGCACGCCGATCGCGAAGGGCAGCAATACGTGCGCCGCGTCGTGACGCTCGATGGCCCGCTCGACGATGCGCAGCGCCAGCGGCTCGCGGAAATCTGCGAGAAGACGCCGGTGACGCTGTTCATCAAGCGCGGGACGCGCATCGAAACGACGCTGAACTGACGGGACGACGCACCGCGCCGCACACGATCGATACGCAACAAGTAAAACGGGCGGGCCGCGCACGATGCGCGGCCCGCCCGTTTGCGGATGTCGCCCGGCGTTTACAGTCCGAGCGCGGACAGATCCAGCTTGCCGTCCTTCACCGGCGGGCACCAGAAATACGCGCCCGTCAGCGGTCGCGTGAAACGGAACAGGCCGTCGACGATGCCGTCGTCCGCGCCGCTCATCCGGCGCATCTGCACGTCGAACGCGCGGAACGAACAGCCGAACGCGACGAAGTAGAGCCCCGCGCGGCGCGCGTCGGACCACGGCGACGAACGGCGCAGCATGAACGCCTCCGGCTCGAAGCTCTCCTGCGCGGTGCGCTTCACGTGCGCGAACTCGGGCGCGTCGTCGAGTTCCTCGTTGTCCGAGCGGCGGCGACCGACGATGTGATCCATGTCCCCGGACGCAATGCGCTCCATCCGGTCGAAGTCGTGCAGCCATTGCTGAACCGCGACGAAGCTCGAACCGTCGAGACCCGCGCCCTGCCCCGTGACGATCGCCGCGGCCAGCGCGTCATCGCCGGTCGGGTTCTCGGTGCCGTCCTCGTAACCCGACAGGTCGCGATCGTTCGAATAGCGGAACCCGTCGACCGCGTCCTGCAACGCGAACGCCGGCGCAAGCGCCCGCTCGATCGTCCGCGCACGCAGCACCAGTTCGCCGCGATCGTCGCCGCGCAGCCAGACCCAGACGTCGGCCGGCGTGATCGGCAGCGTGCGGTCGTTGACCGCGAACGCCGGATAGTCGGTGAGGCCCGGGACCGGACGCCCGAGATGTGCGGCCAGCGCCTGTCCGAAGCCCACGACCGTGTCGCGCCCGTCGACGAGCTCGCGCAAAGCCGTCAGCGCCGCTGCCACGTTGCCGTTGTTCGAAATCGTGAAAGTGAGGTATCGGGCCGCCGTGTCGATCGGAGCCAGGATGCCTTGCTGAACGTCGCTCATCGTTTCCTCAGGAATGTATCGGGGTGAATCCGCGGGGCCGCAGCGGCCGGCGCGCAACGGCAAAGTGTAATCGATGCGGCCCGCCGGCCCGTGCGGCACCGCACCACGGAACCCGCACGCAAAAGGGCCGAAACCCCGAATACTAACCGTATCGACGCTGCAACGCCGCATTCGTCAGACGTTGCGGCGACGCCGGCACTGCTGATAAAATCCCTTCACGTCTTTTCGGCGTCCTTTCAACCGTTCACTTCAGGGAGGTGCAGATGTTCCGAATGCCAGCAGCCTTCCCGAACGTGGTCCCACGGCGCGGCTGATCCAGCCCGTCGTCCGCGCCGGCTCCCGAGTGCTCCGCTAACTCGCCGCCCGCGCATTTTCCCGACAGTCCGTTTCGTTTCGCCCGCGTCGTCCGCGCGGCCGGACTGTTGCGTTTTCGACGTTCTCCGAACCGGAAAGTCCCGTCGCGCGATGCGCCGGGCAACGATACATGACCAGAAAAACCACCCATCTGGGCGGCCAGGCATTCCAGGCCGTCTTCGGCTTCACGTTCCGCTACTGGCGCAAGCAGCCGGTGCGCATCGCGACGATCACGACCCTGGCGCTGCTCGGCGCGCTTGCCGACGTGCTCACACCGCTGTTCGCCGGGCGCCTCGTCGACGCGCTGTCGATCGGCCTGACCGACCGCGCCGCCGCGTGGCATTCGGCCGTCGTCGCGTTCGGCACGCTCGCCGCGCTCGGCATCGGCGCGACGCTGCTGCGGCAGGGCGTCTATCTGAACATCATTACCCTTACGCTGAAGATGATGAGCGAGATCGCCGCCGCGTCATTCCATCGCGTGCAGCGTTTCTCGACCGACTGGCACGCGAACAGCTTCGCGGGGTCGACCGTGCGCAAGATCACGCGCGGGATCTGGGCGCTCGACCTGTTGAACGACACCGTGCTGATCGCACTGCTGCCGTCGGTCACAATGCTCGTCGGGGCGACGGTGCTGCTCGGCACGCACTGGCCGGTGATGGGGTTCGTCGTCGGCGTGGGTTCGCTGCTGTACATCTCGGTGACGGTCACCGTGTCGCTCGCCATCGTCGCGCCGGCCGCGCGGCTCGGCAACATGTGGGACACGCGCATGGGCGGCGCACTCGCGGACGCGGTGAGCTGCAACGCGGTCGTCAAGGCGTTCGGCGCGGAAACGCGCGAGGAAGCGCGGCTCGCACGCGTGATCGGCAAGTGGCGCCAGCGCACGCGCCGCACGTGGGTGCGCGGCACGCTCAACGGCGGGCTGCAGGGTGCGATGCTCGTCGCGATGCAGGCGGCGATGATCGGCGTCGCGCTGCGGCTGTGGGCGAACGACGAAGCGAGCGTCGGCGACATCGCGTTCTCGCTGACGATGTTCTTCATGCTTCAGGGCTACCTGCGCGACGTCGGCATGCACATCCGCAACCTGCAGCGCTCGGTCAACGACATGGAAGAGCTCGTCGCGCTCGAGCGCCAGCCGCTCGGCATCGACGATCGTCCCGGCGCGCCGGCGATCCGGATCGGGCAAGGCGAGATCCGCTTCGAGCACGTGACGTTCCGTTATGGCAACCATCCCGTGCCGCTGTACGACGACTTCTCGATGCGCATCGCGCCCGGCGAGCGGGTCGGCCTCGTCGGCCATTCCGGGTCGGGCAAGACGACGTTCATCAAGCTGATCCAGCGTCTGTACGACGTGTCGGGCGGCCGCATCACGATCGACGGCCAGGATATCGCGCAGGTGCGGCAGGATTCGCTGCGCAGCCAGATCGCGATCGTCCAGCAGGAACCCGTGCTGTTCCACCGCACGCTGGCGGAGAACATCGCGTATGCGCGCCCCGACGCGAGCCGTGCGGAGATCGAGCGCGCCGCGCGTCTCGCCAGCGCGCACGACTTCATCGCCGCGCTGCCGGACGGCTATGACACGCTCGTCGGCGAGCGCGGCATCAAGCTGTCCGGCGGCGAACGCCAGCGCGTCGCGATCGCGCGCGCGTTCCTCGCGGATGCACCGATCCTGATCCTCGACGAAGCGACGTCGAGCCTCGACAGCGAAAGCGAGGTGCTGATCCAGCAGGCGATGGAGCGGCTGATGGTCGGCCGCACGACGCTCGTCGTCGCGCACCGGCTGTCGACGGTGCGCTCGCTCGACCGCCTGCTCGTGCTCGATCGCGGCAAGGTGATCGAGGAAGGCAACCACGACGCGCTGATCCGCATCGACGGCGGCATGTATCGCCGGCTGTTCGAGCGGCAGGCGCTGGAGCTGGCGAAGGGCCTGATCGATTCGCCGCCGCGCGCGGTCAACGGCGATGCCGGCCCGCGGGGGCAGCCGGCGGAGGCGTGATGGCAACCCGGTTGCGGCCGGACGCGCGGCGCACTGCCACTGCGCGTCCGGCCCCGACGCCACCCTCCGCGATCACTTATCATACCGGCCAGGCAATTTGCGACGAAAGGCGGATCATGTTTACAGGCATTGTTCAGGGTGTTGGCGTCATCAAGGCCATCAAGGATCACGGCGAACTGAGAACGTTCAGCATCGAATTCCCCGAGCGGTTCACCACCGACATCGAGATCGGCGCGAGCGTCTCGGTCGACGGCGTCTGCCTGACGGTGACGACCATCCACTCGCCGCTGCTGATCGACTTCGACGTGATGTTGCCGAGCCTGAGAATCACCACGCTGGCCGACCTGACGACCGGCGCCCGGGTCAACGTGGAACGGGCCGCGAAGGACGGCGCGGAAATCGGCGGGCATCCGCTGTCCGGTCACGTCGACTTCATGGGGACGATCCTGCATATCGCGTCGTCCGAACACAACCGGATGATCCGCATCGGCGTGCCGGCCGATTTCAAGCGCTATGTGTTCGCGAAGGGTTATATCGCGATCAACGGCTGCAGCCTCACCGTGTCGGACGTCGATCGCGACGAAGGCTGGTTCGACGTCTGGCTGATTCCCGAAACGCGACGCGCGACCACCTTCGACGCCAAAGGCGTCAACGACAAGGTCAATATCGAGATCGAGCGCAGCACCCAGGTCGTCGTGGATACGATCCGGGAGTCGGTCAAGGAAACGCTCGGGGAACTGACCGGTGTCGTGACGACCTTGCTCGCAGAGAAAGGCATCGACATCGAGGAACTGCTCGCGCGCAACGTCGCGAAACTGCCGAAGGCGTGACGGACGCCCCCCGCTCCCGGTGATCGGCGCGATCACCGGGTGCCGGTTTCCGTCGACACCCCGCGGTCGGGCGCCCCGCCCGCGGCGTCAGTCCGCCTCCACCCGCGCCCCCTTCCCCACCGCCACCCGCTGCGATCGATAAATCCCCGCGTGTCCGGAAAACAGATAGGCGACCACGCAGGCGACGATCGCATAGACGCCGATATCCGCGCCGAACAGTTCGATCGCCATGATCGTCGACGCGACCGGCGTGTTGGCCGCGCCCGCGAACACCGCGACGAAGCCGAGCCCCGCGAGCACCGGCACCGGCAGCGCGAGCACCTGGCCGAGCGCGTTGCCGAGCGTCGCGCCGATATAGAACAGCGGCGTCACCTCGCCGCCCTTGAATCCCGACGCGAGCGTGACGACGGTAAACGCGAACTTGCCCGCGAAATCGTAGGCCGGCAGCGGCCCGTGAAACGCGGCCTCGATCGTCGGGATCCCGAGCCCGAGATACTGCGGCACCGTCAGCACGGTGGCGGCCACCGCCACCAGCGCGCCGCCGAGCACCGGCTGCAGCGGCGCGTAGCGCACGACGCGGCGAAACCATGCGGTCAGCGCATGCGTCGCGAACGCGAACAGCCGGCCGACGACGCCGAACGCGACACCCGCGACGACCGTCGCGATCAACCCCGAGGCCGACACGGCCGGCACGAACGGAATCGCATAAACGGTGTGATGCACGCCCCACGCGCGGCACACGATGTCCGCGACGATCGCCGACGCGACGCAGGTCAGCAGCGCGTCGTACCGCACGCGGCCGATCGCGAGCACCTCGAGCCCGAACACGGCGCCCGCGAGCGGCGTGCCGAAGACCGACGAGAACCCGGCCGCGATGCCGCCCATCAGCAGCACGCGCCGATGCTCGCGATCGAGCCGGAACAGGTGCGTGACGCGATCGGCGAGCGCGCCGCCCATCTGCACGGCCGTGCCCTCGCGGCCCGCCGACCCGCCGAACAGGTGCGTGACGACGGTCGCGACGAGCACGAGCGGCGCCATCCGCTTCGGCACGAGCGCCTTCGGGTCGTGAATTTCGTCGATCAGCAGATTGTTGCCGCGCGCGACCGACTGGCCGAACCGGTGGTAGACCCAGCCGGTCGCGAAACCGGCTGCCGGCAGTCCCCACAACAGCCCCGGATGCGCGACACGCGTGCCGGTCGCCCACTCGAGCGCGATCAGGAACAACGCGGAAGCCGTGCCGGCCAGCGCACCAAGCAGGGCGGAGAGCGCGAGCCAGCGGCACACGTAGCGCACGGTCGCGAAAAAATCGGCAGAAGTCGAGAAAAACATGATTTCCAGATTCGACGGGACATCGAAACCTGGGTGGCAGAACACCGCATGGACGGCCTGCGACCTCCTGACGACCCAGGAACACGCAGGCATCATCAGCCGGGTAACCGGCGGTTGAGGGCCGAGCCGCGCGCGACGCGCCGGGATCGACCGCAGGGAGGCATGCCATCTCCGCAGGCGGCAATTGTACGCGACGCCGCGCGGCGCGCGCAATGCAGCCCCGCCGGGGCCGCCGCGCGCCGTCAGTCGAGCGCCAAGCGCGTCACGCGCGAGATCAGCTGCGGCGCGATTCGCTCGAGCGGCAGGATCGCCGACGCGGCGCCGATCGCCGCGGCCGCCTTCGGCATCCCGTAGACGGCGCTCGTCGCCTCGTCCTGCGCGATCGTGTAGCAACCCTTCGCGCGCATCGCCTTCAGCCCCAGCGCCCCGTCGCGCCCCATTCCGGTCAGCAGCACGCCGAGCGCATCGCCCTGCCAGCCGTCGGCGACGCTGTTGAAAAACACGTCGATCGACGGCCGGTACGGCGTCTCGGCCGGATGCCGCGTATAGCCGAGCACGCCGCGCGGCGACATGTACAGGTGATCGTTGGTCGCCGCGAGCAGCACCTCGCCCGCCTGCGGCACAGTGCCCTCCGCCGCGACACGCACGGGCAGCTGCGTATAGCCGTCGAGCCATTCCGCCATGCCGACCGCGAACGCCTGGTCGACGTGCTGCACGATCACGAGTGCAGCCGGAAAATCCGCCGGCAGCGCGCGCAGCAGCGCGGTGAGCGCGGTCGGCCCGCCCGCCGACGCGCCGATCGCGACGAGCGTCGGCAGGCCGCGCGCGGGGGCCGGGCCGGGCGGCACGAGCGTCAGGGTCCGGCTTTCGAGCAGCCGGCCGATCTGGTCGATCTTCGCGAGCAGCGCCTGCGGCGACGCGTCGGTCGACAGCCCGAGCGCGAGCGTCGGCGTGTCGACCGCATCGAGCGCGCCGGCACCCATCGCCTCGTAGACCGACGACGTGTTCGCGCTGACGCTGACCGTCACGATCAGGATCGCGCACGGCGCGCGCGCCATGATCTGCCGCGTCGCCTCCACGCCGTCGACCTTCGGCATCACGAGATCCATCAGCACGAGGTCGGGCGGATGGGCGATGCAGAAATCCACGGCCTCGTCGCCGTCGGTCGCGACCCACAGCACGCGGTGGTCCGTGCGCAGCGCGAGCACGCGGCGCAGCGCCTCGACGGCCAGTGGCAGATCGTTGACGATGCCGATGTTCATCCGCGTGCGTCCCCGATCAGGTCGTGCACCGCATCGAGCAGCGCCTCGTCGTGAAAACTGCTCTTCGCGAGGTAGTAGTCGGCGCCGGCATCGAGCCCGCGCCGTCGATCCTCGTCGCGGTCCTTGTACGACACGATCATCACCGGCACACGCTTGAGCATCGGGTCGTTCTTGATCAGCGTGACGAGTTCGATGCCATCCATGCGCGGCATGTCGACGTCGGTGACGACGAGATCGAACGCGTCGCTGCGCACCGCGTTCCAGCCCTCCATCCCGTCGACCGCGACCGTCACATCGTAGCCGCGCTTTTCCAGCAGCTTGCGCTCGAGCTCGCGCACCGTCAGCGAATCGTCGACGACGAGCACGCGGCGGCGGCGATCGACGAGCGCGAGTTGCGGATCACGCGTGAGCCGCGCGAGCTGCCCGCCACGCACGAGCTTGTCGACCGAGCGGATCAGGTCCTCGACGTCGACGATCAGCACCGGGTCGCCGTTCTCGAGCAGCGCGCCGGCCGCGATGTTCTGGATCTTGTGCAGGCGGCTGTCGAGCGGCTGCACGACGAGCATCCGCTCCCCGAGGAAGCGGTCGACCGCGACGCCATACAGCTCGGGTTCCCCGCCGACGACCACGACCGCCGTGCTCGTGCGCGCGACGTCGGGCTCGCCCGCGTCGAGCAACTGGTGTGCGGCGACGAGGCCTGCGCGCCGGCCGTCGAACGGGAAATGCGGCTGCCCTTCGAGCACGTCGATATCGTCGTGCGCGAGCTCGAGCGTGCGGCGCACGTGCGCGAGCGGAAACGCGTACGGCTCGCCGCCGACCTCGACCAGCAGGCTGCGGATCACCGACAGCGTGAGCGGCAGCTGCAGCACGAAGCGCATGCCCGCGCCGGGCTCGTTGAAGATGCGCACCGCGCCGCGCACGCCGCGCACCATTTCCTGCACGGCGTCGAGGCCGACGCCGCGCCCCGACACGTCGGTCACCGCATCGCGCATCGAGAAGCCCGGCAGCAGCAGGAATTCGAGCAGTTCGGGATCGGACAGCCGCGCGGCCGTCTCGTCGTCGGTCAGGCGCTGGCGCACGACCGACGCGCGCAACGCATCCATGTCCACGCCCGGCCCGTCGTCGATCACGCTGACGAGCAGCGAGCCGGCGCTGTGGCGCGCCTCCAGGGTGACGCTCGCCTCGGCCGCCTTGCCGCGCGCCCGACGCACGTCGGGCGATTCGACGCCGTGATCGATCGCGTTGCGCAGCAGATGGCCGAGCGGCGCGTCGAGCAGGTCGAGGATGTCGCGGTCGACCTGCGTGCCTTCGCCGACGATCGAGAAGCGTACCTGCTTGCCGAGCGAGCGCGCGAGATCGCGGACGATGCGCGGATACGCGCGCGTCGCGTCGCCGAACGGCCGCATCCGGCACTGCAGCGCCTCGTCGTACAGCTGCTCGGCGATGTGCGTGCTGCGCCGCTCGAAGCGATCGAATTCGTCCATGCGCTCGGCGAGCGAGCGCTGCAGGTCGTTGAGCATGTG
Source organism: Burkholderia sp. FL-7-2-10-S1-D7 (assembly GCF_001524185.1). Lineage (NCBI taxonomy): Bacteria > Pseudomonadati > Pseudomonadota > Betaproteobacteria > Burkholderiales > Burkholderiaceae > Burkholderia > Burkholderia sp. FL-7-2-10-S1-D7. The sequence continues at coordinate 145,298 of NZ_LOWY01000008.1, forward strand.
CCGCACTTCGTTCACCGACGCGAGCACGCCCGCGTCGAGATCGTCGGCAAACTGTTCGTACAACAGATCGAGCGACCGGGCCGCATCGCGCTGCGCACGCTTCACGCGCAGCATCGACTCCGCGAACGGCTTGAGCCAGCGCGATTCGACGAGCGACTCGCCGGACAGGCTCAGCAGCCGGTTCAGCGTATCGGCCCGCACGCGGCGCATCGCGCCCGCGCCGGCCGCGCGGCCCGCCTGGACCGGATCGGGCACGGCCGCCGACACGGCGAGCGGCGGCACCGCGGCGCCGGCCCCCACGGATTCGTTCGCGGCGCCGTCGTGCTCGCGAAGCGGCACGACGAACGGCGGTGCCGGCGGCGGCGCGAACGCCGGGGCCGAGGCCGCGACCGGCATCGCGTGCGCGCCGTCGGCACCTGTCAGCGCCAGCGCGAACGCCTCGATCTCGGTCGGCGACACCTGCGCCGCCTCCGGATCGGCGACGCGCACCAGCAGGTCGACGCCGGCCAGCAGCACATCGACGTGCGTGGCCGTCAGCGCGATCGTGCCGGCCTGCGCGGCGACGAAGCATTCTTCCATGCGCCCCGCGATGTCGACACCCTGCGGCACGCCGACGATGCGTGCGGCGCCCTTCAGCGAATGCGCGGCACGCATGCACGCCTCTAGCGCGACAGAGTCGGGCTCGCCCGATTCGAGCGCGAGCAGGCATTCCGACAGCGCCTGGGTCTGCGTGCGCGTCTCCTCGCGATACAGCTCGAGCAACGACAGGTGGCTCAGATCGTCATCGCCGCTCATCGCATGCTCCGTGTCACGGCGTCGAACAGCCGATCGTCGTCGAGCAGGCCGACCGACTTGCCACGCCACGACAGCACACCGCGCGACAGGCCGGCGCTCGCGCGCCCGACCGTCGCCGGCACCGGCACCCATTCGGATGCGCCGAAGCGCAGCACGCCCTCGACTTCGTCGACCGGAAACACGACCGGCTCGCCCTGATGCGCGGCGACCAGCAGCCGCGTGAAACGGCCGTCGCCACCGCCGTTGCCCCCGTTGCCCGCGTCGAGGCCGAGCAGCGCGCCGATCGAGATCGCGATGCGCAGCGTGCCGCGAATGTTGACCACGCCGCGCACGGCCGAATGCCGGCGATACGGCAGCGAATGGATCGGGCGCGTGCCGGCGATCTCGCGCAGCACACCGATCGGCAGCGCGAGCCATTCGTCGGCGACGCGAAACACCAGCGCCGCCTGGCATGTATCGTCTTTGCCGTGCGCGCGGGTCGCGTCGAACGCGCTGATCCGCTGCGTGGCGTCGGCCATCTCGGCGATGGCGAGCGGGCGTTCGAGCAGCTTCGCCGCGTGATACGCGTAGACCGGACAGTTCAGGCAGCGCAGGCAGCCCGCCAGCCGCTCGCACGAGCGATCGCCGCGTGTGCCAATCCGGTTCCAGCAATCGTCGACGCCGATCGTCGTGTCGTCAGTGGCAACGGCGTCGCGGTTCATTCTTTCCTCGGTCATCCCGATGTCGGCTCCCAACCCGTATTCTCATTATCCGGCCGAGCGCCGCGCACGCTCGAGCAGCCATCGCGCGCCGGCGCCGTCGCCGCCGACGTCGAGCAAGGTCGCGAGATGCGTCAGCGCTTCGTGATGCGTCGGCCGCAGATACAGCGCCTTCCGATAGAAGTCGCCCGCTTCCGCGACGCGCCCGCGCGCATCCGCGATCAGCCCGTTCAGGTAGAACGCGTCGGCGTGCGGCCCGGCGTGCGCGGAGAACTGCGCGAGCACGCGCTCGGCCTCGTCGAATGCGCCCGCATTGGCCAGCGCCTGCGCTTCCTCGAGCGTCGGCGCGGCGCTGTCGGCGACCGGCGCCCCCATCGCGGGCATGTCGGCCACGTTGGCCACGTGCGCCGGCGAGTCGACGCGCAAGTCGGCCCGCGGCTCGAGCGCCGTCGGGCGCTCGGCCGGCGCGAACGCGGCGTGCGTCGGCGCGGCATTGCTCCACGTCGGCGGCACGACGGCCAGCAGCGGGCGCGTCGCGGCCGGCGGCGCCACCGCGACGCGCTCGGCGCGCCGGTACGAAGCGATCGCGGGCATCGGTGTCGCATAGCCGTCCGCCGCGGCGCCGCCGCGCGCGCGATGAAACGCGAACGCCAGCGGCACGCGCGCCGAGCGCATCCCGTGCCGCATCGCGACACCTGTTTCGGCAGGGCCGACGAACAGCATCCCGTCGTCGGTGAGCGAGCTTTCGAGCGAATCGATCACGCGATCCTGCGCGTCGCGGTCGAAATAGATCAGCACGTTGCGACAGAACACGAAGTCGTAGCGGATGCCCGCGTCGATGCCCGGCTCGACCAGGTTCGCCTGGCGAAACTGCACGCACGCGCGCACGCGCTCGTCGAGCAGCCAGCCGTCGGCGACCGGCGTGAAGTAGCGGCTGCGGAACTCGGTCGTCGTGCCGCGAAACGCATTGCGCCCGTAGCAGCCGAGCCGCGCCTGTTCGATCGCGCGCGCGCTCAGGTCGATCGCGTCGATCGCGAAGCTGGCCGGATCGAGCCCGGCGTCGAGCAGCGCCATCGCCGCCGAATACGGCTCCTCGCCGGTCGAGCACGGCGCGCTCAGCACGCGGATCACGCGCCCTGGCATCGCGGCAAGCCGCTCGGCCGCGAACCGCGCGAGCGTCGCGAATGCCTCGCGATCGCGGAAGAACCACGTCTCCGGCACGATGAACAGTTCGATCAGCGCGCGCCGTTCGTCGGCCGACGCGTTGAGCTGCTGCCAGTAGGCGTCGAGCGCTTCCGGCGTGACGGGCGGCCGCGCCGCCGACGGCAGCCGCTCGCCGTCGCCCTGCAGCGCCTGCACGCGCTCCGTCAGCGCGCGGCTCAGGAAATCGTTGCCGAGCGAATCGGGGTCGATGCCGGTCTCGCGCAGCAGCCAGCCGCGAAATCGCGAATCGGACTCTTTCATGCGGATTCCCCCCCGTGGCCCGGCAGGTCGTCGAACAGATACAGGCGCGCAACGTCGTCGATCAGCTCGGACACCGAGACCTGCTGCACGATCCCGTCGGGCGTGTTCGCGACGCGCCCGAGCCAGCGCGTGCGCGCGGTCGATACGCCGCTGGCGCGGAACGCAGTGCGGTCGATCCGCAGCGTCTGCGTCGCGCGCTCGACGATCAGGCCGATCACGCGATCGCGGTCGAGCTGCCCGGCGCGATAGCGCGCCATCACCAGCCGCGTCGAACGCAGCGCATGCGCGTGCCGTCCGAGCGCCAGCATCGGCACATCGATCACGGGCACGGGCTGACCGCCGCGCATCAGCAACCCGGCAATCCAGTCCGGCGCGCCGGGTACGGCCTTGGTGGTCGCCAGCGGCAGCACCTCGTCGATGTCGGCCGCATCGAGTGCATAGCGCTCGCCGTCGAGCTCGAACATCAGGAACAGCGCGTGCGCGCCGCCGTGCGCCTCGGCGCGCATCACGCGTCGACCTTGAAGCGCGACACGCTGGTGCGCAACTGGTTCGCGACGAGCGTCAGGTCGTCGATCGCCTGCGACGACTGGCGCAGCGATTCGGCCGTCTGCTGCGCGGCTTCCGACAGTTGCGACAGCGCCTGCGTGATCTGCTCGGCACCGTTCGCCTGGGTCTGCATCCCTTCGTTGACCATCTGGAAGCGCGGTGCGAGCGTCTGCACCTCGGCGATGATCTGCGACAGCTGCCCGCCGACCTGCTGCACGTCGAGCATCCCGCGGCGCACTTCCTCCGAGAACTTGTCCATCCCCATCACGCCCGCCGACACGGCCGACTGGATCTCCTTCACCGTCTGCTCGATGTCGTACGTCGCCACCGCCGTCTGGTCGGCGAGGCGGCGGATCTCGGTCGCGACGACCGCGAAGCCGCGGCCGTACTCGCCGGCCTTCTCGGCCTCGATCGCCGCGTTCAGCGACAGCAGGTTGGTCTGGTCGGCCACCTTGGTGATCGTCGCGACGACCTGGTTGATGTTCAGCGCCTTCTCGTTGAGGATCGCGAGCTTCGCGTTCACCGAACCGGCCGCGTCCATCACGCTGCGCATCGTCTCGCCCATCCGCGTGAGGCCGCTCTGGCTCACGCCCGCGAGCGTCGCCGACTGCTCGGCCACGCCGGCCACCTCGTTCATCGTGCGCAGCAGGTCGCGCGACGTCGCGAAGATCTCGCGCGAGGTCGCACCGATCTCGGTCGTCGTCGCCGCGGTTTCGTTCGCGGTCGCCTGCTGCTCGCGCGACGTCGCCGCGATTTCGGCAACCGACGTCGTCACCTGAAGCGACGACTGCTGCGCGCGCGAGACCAGCTCGGTCAGCTCGTCGGCCATCCGGTTGAAGCCCGACTCGAGCGTACCGAACTCATCGCGGCGACGCAGGTCGAGGCGGCGCGTCAGGTTGCCGGTGCGCATCACGTCGTGCACCTCGACGAGCCGCGCCATCGGCACGGTGACGGAACGGTACAGCCCGTAGCCCAGCCCCAGCGCGGACAGCAGCACGATCGCCAGCGCGGTCGCGAGCACGATCTCGGTGTCCTGCCCGGATTCGCGGATCAATTTTGCGGACTGGTCGGCGAACTTGCGGTTTTCCTGCACCAGGATGTTCGCGTTGCGCACGACCTCGGCCCACGCAGGCTGCGCCTTCGCATAAGCGGCGACGGCCTCCTCGTGCGACACGCGGCTCTTCTGCACCGCGTCGTTCAGCAGCGGCAGATAGCGGTCGAAGGCGCCGCGAAACGCCGCGAAGCGCTGGCGGTCGTCATCGCGGAATATCGCGTTCTGGTAATCGACCGACAACGACTCGACCTCCTTGAGCGTCTCGCCGATTCTCGCGAAGTCACGCTGCACGAGTTCGGGGTCGGTATCGACGAACGTCGCCTGCTGCAGCATCGCGAACGATTCATTGACCGTCCCGCGCAGCGACGCCGCCAGATACACGCCCGGCAGCGAGTCGCGTTCGATGCTGACGGCCTCGGCGTTGATCGCGCGCAGGCGCTCGTAGGACACGCCGGCCATCACCAGCATCAGCACGAACAGCACGCCGAAGCTGAACAGGATACGGTTGCCGAGCGTCAGCCGGGTGGCGCCGATCGTCGGGTGCAGGCTTTCATTGGTCGCGCGGGGCGTCACGGTGGCCATGTTCGTTATGGGCTTTCTAAAATCAGCGTTGAAAAAAACCGCGCCCGCCGGCGCGCCGGACGGCGCGCCACGAGCGCATCGGGGTCTCTCGGGCGGCACGGCACAGGCCGGCCGCGCCGCGAAATCATCGGTCCGCTTGCGCCGGCAGCCGAAGCGCGACCATGAAGCCGCGCACCGTATTGCGCATCAGGATCTGGCCGCGATGCCGCGCGGCCGTCGCGCGGACGAACGCAAGCCCGAGGCCGAAGCCGCCGCGCGCCGCGCCATGCACGGATTCGAGCCGCACGAACGACTCGGTCGCGGCAGTGTGCTGCTCGGGCGCGATGCCGGAGCCTGCGTCCTCGACGCCGATCAGCCACGCACCGTCGTCGTCGCTCAGCGTGCAGTGCACGTCCGTGCCGGCCGGGCCGTACTTCAGCGCGTTGTCGATCAGGTTTGCGACCGCGCGCGTGAGCATCATGCGGTCGCCCATCGTCACGCACTCGGTGTCGGGCACGTGGGCAACGACCCGGCTGCCGAATCCGGCCGCCTTCTCCCACAGCTGGTCGACGGCGTCGAGCACGATCTCGTTGAGACTCAGGACCTCGTGCGCGCGGCGTTCCGACTGCGCGCGGGTCAGGTGGATGAAGCCGTCGGCGAGCGCGAGCGCGCGCCGGGCGTGGCCGGCAATGCGCTCCATGATCGGCGGCATGTCGCCGTGCTCGGTCCGGTAGACCTCGAGCAGCGCGAGGATCGACGTCTGCGGCGAACGCATGTCGTGCGACAGGAAATCCAGCGCTTCGTCGCGCTGGCGCGACATCAGGTACGAATTCGAGTGATAGCGGATGCGCGCGGTCAGCTCCATCGCGTCCGGGAGCTTCACGAGGTAGTCGTTCGCGCCGGCGATGAAAGCCTCGCGCTTGACGATCGGCTCCTCCTTCGCCGACAGCACGATGATCGGCACGCGTGCGGTATCGGTGTCCGCGCGCCATGCGCGAACGAGATCGAGGCCGTCGATTTCCGGCATCACGAGATCCTGCAGGATGACCGTCGGCTTCACGTCGCGCGCGACCGCCATCGCCCGATGTGCGTCGGTACACACATGCAGGTCGATATCGTGCTCGCTGCGCAGCGCGCGGCGGATCACCTCGCCGACGAACGGCTGATCGTCGACGAGCAGAACCGATAGCCCGGATTCGAGACAATCCAGCGCATTTTCACCGCCGGATTCTTTCATAAATACCGTTTCAAACGCCAAATCTCCAATTGATTCTTTCATAGGAGTTGTTTATCCGACTTGGACGCCATCTTAAATATGGCGGCAGAGAAATCCGCCTATTGCTGCCGATCTGGCCTGTCGGCATTGCCTCGCGGGGATCCGACCGCCGATTTCACCCCGACGACGGTCGCATTACCTCCGCGCGCTTTCTCTCAATAAAGATAACCGGCTGATTCTAAATGAAATTAGAACACAGCATCTATCTCCTTCCGGTTTAGTTTTGCCAAATATGGTGAAAGAGCGGGATTCAGTTAAATCAGATCATTTCCGGACGCGAAAGACGATAACGTTTGCGCAGCCGGCGCCGCGAGGCTTGCATGCGCTGCAAGCCGTCGTGTCGAACGTTTTGGGGCCGGATTCGGATGCGATGGAATCGGCAGAGATGGGCGGGAACAATCGCGCGCCGCGACCGGAACGGCGCGACGCGAAGGCGCGCGGCACCGCGCGCCGAACCCGATTTGCGCGGCGAGTTACCCGCGCGCGTGCTGCGCGGACACTTCCTGCAGGTCGAGATCGCGCTCGAGCAGGTGCAGCATCTCGTCGTGGATATGGCCAGAACGATGCAGGCGCAACAATTCCGCACGCCCAGCCTTGATCGCGGCCAGCACGACGTCGTAGTGCGCGACGCGCACCTCCGCCGGATAAGCAGGCTCGTTCTTCGCCCGCTCGGTCAGTTCCGCGCGATACGTGTATTGCTCCAGCAGGCGCGGGTGAATCACCTTGCCGCTCTCGTCGCGCACCAGCGGCTGGATCGCCGCGAGCTGCGCAGCCTCGATATGCGCCCACGCCTGCGGCTCGGTCAGGTGATGCGCGGCGCGCGCTTCGCGCTGCGGCAGGCGCAGCAGCCGGATCAGCGGCCCGATGGTCGTGCCCTGCATAAGCACGGTGACGAGGATCACCGCGAACGACGCGACCAGGATCACGTCGCGGCCCGGCATCGCTTCCGGCAATGACAGCGCGATCGCCAGCGTCACGACCCCGCGCATCCCGGCCCAGCTCATGATCGTCGCGGCCTTCCAGTCGGGTGCGACACCACGCCGAATGATCCCGCGCACCGGCATCTTCAGCGCCTCGACCGCATAGATCCACACGAAGCGCGACACGACCACCGCCACCAGCACCGCGAGCACCGGCGGAACCATCGTCGCGAGCACCTGCTCGAAACCGCCGAGCCGGTGGATCGCACCGCGCAGCGACAACCCGATCAGCACGAACACCAGCGCTTCGAGCAGGAACACGATGACCTGCCAGAACGCGGTGCCGCGCGTGCGCACGGCCGCCGAGAACACCTCGTGCTGATGCCAGCCGACGATCATGCCGGTCGTGACCGTCGCGATCACGCCCGACACCTCGACCATCTCGCCCGCGATGTACGCGATCCAGCCGGCGATCGCCGCGACGGTGATCACCAGATAGTCGTCATCGAGCAGCTTCAGGAACCACACGACGAGCTTTCCGACCAGGAAGCCGACCACGACGCCGCCGAGCCCGAGTTCCGCGAAGCGCACGACCGCGTGCTCGAGGCTGAACGCACCCGTCAGCGCGGCGGCGACCGCGAAGCGGAACAGCACCAGGCCCGCCGCGTCGTTCAACAGGCTTTCCCCTTCGAGCAGCACCATGAGCCTGCGCGGCAGCGCGACGCGTTCGAGCACCGCCTTCGCGGCCACCGCGTCGGGCGGCGACACGATCGCGCCGAGCGCGAAGCACGCGGCCCACGGCAGCGACGGCACGACCCAGTGCACGGCGAAACCGACCGCGAACGTCGTGAACACCACGGCGCCGATCGCGAGCATCAGGATGCCGCCGACGTTCTGCTTGAACTCCTCCCACACCGAGAAATACGCGCCGTCCATCAGCAGCGGAGGCAGGAACACGAGCAGCACGAGTTCCGGATCGAGGTTGATCGGCGGCAGGCCGGGAATGAACGCGATGCCGATGCCGCCGATTAGCAGCGCGGCCGCGGGCGGCAATCGCAACCGCTTGGCGATGCATTCGAGCGCGACGATCGCGAGGAATGACAACAGAACCAGTTTGAATGCCGAGACGGGGGACATGAATCGACCTCGTGAAGAATGAATGCGCACGCCAGCCGATGCCATACCCCGGTTGGCCAATTCGCGCGATTACATCACGATGCGATGCGCGCAGTCGAGCGCGTTCGCCATGCACGGCACGCGGTGCCGCCACGATGGTGCAACGCGCGGGCGGCGCCGCGCCCGTCGGGGTGCGCCGAAACGAAAACGGCACGCGGGCCTGCGTGATCGCGTGCCCGCGTGCCGTCATGCCGCGCCTCTTCGCGCTAGCGGCGCCTCACGACCATCAGGCGCGGCTCGGTCATGTCCTCGATCGCGTAGCGGATCCCTTCGCGGCCGAGCCCCGAATCCTTCACGCCGCCATACGGCATGTTGTCGACACGGAACGACGGCACGTCGTTGATCACGACGCCGCCCACCTCCAGCTCGTCCCACGCGCGCTGCGCATGCGTGAGCGAATCGGTGAACACGCCGGCCTGCAGCCCGAAGTCGCTGTCGTTGACGCGCGCGAGCGCATCGTCGAAGCGCTCGAACTTCTCGAGGATCGCGACGGGACCGAATGCCTCCTTGCGGTACAGGTCCTGTTCGCGACCGACGTTTTCGAGCAGCGTCGCCTCGAACATCGCGCCGTCGACCTTGCCGCCCGCGACGATCTTCGCGCCCGCCGCAACGGCCGCGTCCATCCAGCCGGACAGCCGGCGCGATTCGGATTCGGAGATCATCGGGCCGACGAACGTCGACGGATCCTTCGGATCGCCCATCTTCAGCGAACGCGTCTTCGCGATCAGCTTGTCGCGCAGCGCATCGTACAGATCCGCATGCACGAGGATCCGCTGCACGCCGATACAGCTCTGGCCCGACTGGTAATACGCGCCGAACGCGAGACGCTCGACCACGTAGTCGAGCTGCTCGCGCTGGTCCGCGTCGACGATCGCCGCCGCGTTGCCGCCGAGCTCCAGCACGACCTTCTTCTTCCCGGCCTTCTCCTTCAGCGCCCAGCCCACGGCCGGCGAACCCGTGAACGACAGCAGCTTGAAGCGCTCGTCGGTCGTAAACAGGTCAGCGCCGTCGCGATGGGCGGGCAGCACCGAGAATGCCCCCTTCGGCAGGTCGGTTTCGGCGAGCACCTCGCCGATGATCAGCGCGCCGATCGGCGTGCGGCTCGCGGGTTTCAGCACGAACGGACAGCCTGCGGCCAGCGCGGGTGCGACCTTGTGCGCGGCGAGGTTCAGCGGGAAGTTGAACGGCGAGATGAACGAGCACGGGCCGATCGGCACGCGTCGAATATAGCCGGTGTAGCCTTGCGCGCGTGCCGAGATCTCGAGGTTGATGACCTCGCCGTCGATGCGCACGGACTCCTCGGACGCGACGCGGAATGTATCGATCAGCCGCGTCACCTCGCCCTTCGAATCGTTGATCGGCTTGCCGGCTTCGATGCACAGCGCCTCCGCCAGCTCGTCGAAGCGCTCGCGAAAGCGCGCGACGCAGTGGTCGAGCACCGCCTGACGTTTATAGGCCGGCAACTCGCGCATCGGCTTCGCGGCGCTGACTGCCGCACCGATGGCCGCATCGATCGCCTTCGCGTCGGCCAACGCGACGCGCGTCGCGACCTTGCCGCTGAACTTGTCGGTCACCTCCAGATCGGTGTTCGCGTAGACGGCTTCGTTGGCCAGATAGTACGGATAGGTATCCTTCAGCATGGAACGACTCCTTCCTGTGAACGGGGAATTCAGAGTTGCGCGGACAGCCGCTTGATCTCGCGGTTCAGCACGCGCTCGTTGTCCGAATAGTCGATCGGCACGTCGATCACGTGCACGCCCGGCGACGAGAAGCACTCGCGCAGCAGCGGCTCGAGATCGTCGGCCGCTTCGACGCGATGCCCGTGCGCGCCGTAGCTTTGCGCATACGACACGAAATCGGGGTTCTGCAGCGTCATCGCGAAATCGGGGAAGTTCATGTTCTCCTGCTTCCAGCGGATCATCCCGAAAGCATCGTCGCGCAGAATCATCACGACGATGTCGAGCTTCAGCCGCACGGCGGTTTCGAGTTCCTGCGAATTCATCATGAAGCCGCCGTCGCCGCACACGGCGATCACCTTGCGCTGCGGATGCACGATCTTCGTTGCGATCGCCGAAGGCAGGCCCGCGCCCATCGACGCGAGCGCGTTGTCGAGCAGCAGCGAGTTCGGCTCGTGCGCACGCCAGTAGCGCGCGAACCAGATCTTGTACATCCCGTTGTCGAGACAGACGATCCCGTCGGCCGGCAGCGCGTTGTACAAGTCGTTCACGATCCGCACCGGGTACATCGGGAAGCGCGGGTCGTGCTGGCCCTTCGCCAGATGCGCGTCGAAATGCTCCTTGATCATCGCGAAGCGGGCGAAATCCCAATGCGGCTGCGGCGCGATCGCCTCCTTCATCTGCCACACCGCGTTCGCGATGTCGCCGACCACCTCGATCTGCGGGAAGTAGACGGGATCGACCTGCGCACCGAGGAAGTTCACGTGGATCACGGTCTTGTCGTCCGTGCGCATGAAGAACGGCGGCTTCTCGATCACGTCGTGGCCGACGTTGATGATGCAGTCCGCATGCTCGATCGCGCGGTGCACGAAGTCGCCGTCGGACAGCGTCGCGTTGCCGAGCCACAGCGGATGCGTTTCGTCGATCACGCCCTTGCCCATCTGGGTCGTGAAGAACGGGATGCCCGTCTTGTCGACGAATTCGAGCAGCATCTTGCAGGTGGTCTTGCGATTGCCGCCCGCGCCGATCATCAACAGCGGGTGGCGCGCGGCCTGGATCGCGTCGATCGCGTGCGCGACCGCCTTCTCCTCGGCCACCGGCCGCCGGCTGAAGCTGCGCGGAATCGGCTTGCCGTCGCCCTCCTCGTGCGCGATGTCCTCCGGGAGTTCGAGGTGCGCGGCGCCCGGGCGCTCCTCCTCCGCGCGACGGAACGCCTCGCGCACCGCCGACGGAATGTTGCCGATCGACACGATCTGCCGCGTGAACTTCGTGAGCGGCTGCATCATGCCGACGACGTCGACGATCTGGAAGTGACCCTGCTTGCTGGACTTGATCGGCTTCTGCCCGGTGATCATCAGCATCGGCATGCCGCCGAGCTGCGCATAGGCGGCAGCCGTCACGAAGTTGGTCGCGCCCGGCCCGAGCGTCGCGAGACACACGCCGGTGCGGCCCGTCAGGCGGCCGTAGGTGGCGGCCATGAACCCGGCCGCCTGCTCGTGCCGGGTCAGCACGAGCTTGATCTTCGATCGTCGCAGCGATTCGAGCAGATCGAGGTTTTCCTCGCCGGGGATGCCGAACACGTACTCGACACCTTCGGCTTCCAGCGCCTTCACGAACAGATCCGATGCTTTCATGGGGGACTCTCGGTTGATGCCGCCTGCCCGGCTTACGGGCGCGCGACGTTCAGAACGCGCGCCGGCCTACGGCACGCGGACGCTTTACCTACTGGACACTGACCACGGCACTGCCCGCCGCGCAACGCACGGCGGCGCCTCCCTGTGCAGGAGGACAAACGGATTCGCCCGCGCGCGGCAAGCACGCACGGGCGGCAAGGACGTTTTTGATTGTAGACGGATTCGCGGAATTCCGACTTCGGCCGAATGGCCGGGTCCGGCCGCGCGAGAGGATCGGCCTGACGGCCAATTCGGCGTCAAACGGCGCGCGCGGCCGTACCGTATTGCCGGAGGCACCCCGATTTCATTCACCCGACATGTAAACCATGGCTTACATACTGCGATCCATGCCCTGCCGTGCGCCACGTTCAGTATCCGGACAACCGACTGGCCGCGCCCGCATCAATGCAGCCACGCCGCCGCCCAGCGCGGCACCAGCGAGACCAGATACAGCCCGAGCCCGATCAGCCCGCCGACCAGCGTGCCGTTGATGCGGATGTACTGCAGGTCCTTGCCGATGTTCAACTCGATCTGCCGCGACATCTCGCGCGCATCCCAGTTGCGCACCGTATCGCGGATGTGACGCATCAGGAAATCCGCGAAATCCGGCGCCATCTCGTGCACGGCCTTCTCGATGTGCTCGTTCAGCGACGCACGCAGCGCCGGGCTTTGCGCGAGCCGCGCGCCGAGCCAGCCGCCGAGCGTCGCGGCCTGCCGGTGCAGCGTCGAATCGGGCCGCGCGAGATCGGCCTTCAGCCATGCGCGCAACTGGTCCCACAGATCGCGCACATAGTCATTGAACGCGTCGCCATCGCGAATGTAGCGCTTGATCTCGTCACCTTTCGCGATGAACGCAGGGTCATGCTTCAGCCGCTCGGTGAGCCGCACGACCGTGCGGTCGAAGCGTTGCCGCAACTCGTGCTCCGGATCGGCCGCCACGCCCTCGAGCACGCGGCTCACCGCGCTCGCCAGCATGCGCGCGCCGTTCTCGCCGAACCACTGCGTCGGCATGATCTTCTCGACCTTCGGGTATTGCGTCTTCAGCCATTCGACGATGAAGCCCGCAATCACCTCACGGTTCTCCTCCTTGTCGAGCACGTCGACCACCTGCTCGATCGCATCGTCGAGCAACGCCTGGTGGCGGCCGTCCTTCGTCAGCGTGTCGAGGATCGCGCCCAGCGATTGCGACAGGTCGATCCGGTCGATCACCGCGCGGAACGCGTCGTGGACGAACGACTGGATCCGCGCATCGTCGGTCATGTCGAGCGCGAAGCTCATCAGCTTCGTCACGTAGCCGCCGAGCGCGTCGGTATTCGCGGGCTCGCCGAGCCATGCGCCGAGTCTCCGCGCGGGATCGTGCTGGCGGATCTGCGCGACGAGTGCGTCGGGACCGAGGAATTTCTCGCGCACGAACACCGCGAGGTTGTCGGCGATCTTGTCCTTGTTCTTCGGGATGATTTCGGTGTGGCGCGACACGAACGGAATCGGCACGCGGCGAAACAGCGCGACGACCGCGAACCAGTCGGCGAGCGCGCCAACCATCGCGGCCTCGGCCACCGCCTTGAAACCGTCGACCCACGGGCCGCGCGGCAGCAGGATCGTCGTGACGAATACCGCGACTGCGGCCAGCAGCAGCCATAGCGCGCGGCGCTTGCTGCGTTTCAGTTCGAGGGCTTTGTCTGGCGTCATGGGCGACCGGTGAAACGGCAATGCCCCTAATATGCACCGATCGCCGGCCCGCGACAAACCCGCGCGCGTTGCTCGAGCCAGAAAGGTTGTCCGGAACAGGTTGCGCTCGACGTTTCAGCTACCCGGCGCGAACACGGCCGCGCGGGCCGCGTTCGCGCGCTGCTGCGTCAGAGAAAGGTCTTCAGGTTCACCGCCGGATCGGCGAGCTTCACCGGATCGGGCACGGCGCCCGCCGCGATCAGGCGTCGCGATGCACCGATGTCGCGCCCCAGGTTCGCCGCCGCCACCGCAGCGATCTTCCCGTTTTCGTCGAGCCCGAACACCGTGAACGGCCCGCTCGCGGGATCGCCACGCACGACGATCGTTCGCTCGCCGCCGAACAGCCCGAGCATCTGCAGGTTGCAATCGTACTGATCGGACCACAGCCAGGGCAGCTCGGCATACGTTTCGTCCGCCCCCAGCAGGTTCGCGGCCGCGACCGCCGGCTGATTCTCCGCGACCTGCCACGACTCGATCCGCACGTGACGCCCGAGCAGCGGATTGAAGTGCATCGTCACCTCGCCCGCCGCGAAGATCGCGGGATCGGCCGTCCGGCATCCCGCGTCGACACGGATACCATTGTCGACCTCGAGGCCGGCCGCCTGCGCGAGTTCGACGTTGGGCACGACGCCGATGCCGACCACGACGATATCGGCCTGCACGTCGCCGCGATCGGTCTCGACGATCGCGCCGCCGCCCGGTGCGCGGCGAATCGCGCGCGGCAGCGTCGCCATCTGGAAGATCACGCCGCGCGCGTCATGCAGTTGCCGCGCATACGCGCCGACGACTTCCGGCAACGCACGCTGCAGCAAGCGCGCAGCCGGGTCGATCACCGTCACGTCGCACCCGAGCTGGCGTGCCGCGGCCGCCACTTCGAGGCCGATGAAGCCGCCGCCGAGCACCGCCACGCGACGCCCCGGCGCGAGCTGCGCGCGCAACGCACGCGCGTCGGCAACGGTGCGCACGTAATGCGGGACGATGCCTTCGTCGACCGGCCCGCCGAACGCACGCACGCGCGAACCCGTCGCGAGCACGAGGCGGGCGAACGGCAACGTCGCGCCGTCGTCGAGCCGCACACGCTGCGCATCGCGCTCGATCTCATCGACGCGCGTGCCGAGCCGCAGCTCGATGCGCTGCGCGTCGTACCATGCCGCATCGCGGATGAACGCACGCTGCTCGCCGCCGTCGCCCAGCAGCGCGTCCTTCGACAGCGCGGGCCGGTCGTACGGCAGTTCGCGCTCCGCGCCGATCATCACGATGCGTGCGTCGGCGTCGCGCGCGCGCAGCGCCTCGGCCGTGCGCCGCGCCGCATGGCCGGCACCGACGATCACGAACGGGTCAGCCGACATTGACTTCCACCTGACCGTCGACGATCCGGATCGGATAAGTCCGTACCGGCTCGGTGATCGGCGCGCATTTCGGCGCACCCGTGCGAATGTCGATCAGCCCCTGGTGCAGCGGGCATTCGACGCAACCGTCTTCCACATAGCCTTCGGACAGCCGCGCGTGGCCATGCGAACAGAGGTCGTGCATCGCGAACAGTTCGTCGCCGATCCGGAACACCGCGATCGGCTTCTGGCCGGCGACGCGCGCCGCCGGTTCGTCTTCGGAGAATTCGTCGAATGCGCCCAGCGGATGCCATTCGGCGAGCGTTGCTTCGGTCATGTCGTTTCCTTGGCTGTCAGATCGGGGTGGCGAGCAGCGTCTGCACGCGCGACGTGTCGTAGATCACGCGCTTGGTCTTGTAGCGCAGCCCGTCGGGCGTGCGCACGACCGTGTCGTAGTACTTGCCGGCCTGGTACACGTTCGATTCGCCGTTGCTGCGCGTCTGCACGACCACGTAGTTGCTTTCCGTGTCGATCTCGCCGTCGCGCTCCGCAACGATCGTGAGCCCCGACGTCATGTGCCGGTACGTGTGCTCTTCAAAGATGTTCGCGTGCCGCAGCGACACCACGCGGTCGCGCAGCATCCGCTGGTTCGTGCAGTGGACGATCCCGACCGGCAGCCCGAGATCCGCGTTCTCCTTCGGCACGATCTCGTACGTGCAGTCCTCGGTGAACATTTCCGGCCAGTGTTCGAGCCGGTCGTTGTCGAGGTGGCCGATGTAGCGGTTCTGGAGCATGTAAATCTCGAACCACGTCTTCATGTCTTCCGTCAGGTTTTCCATCATTGCACGCTCCCGCTTCAATAGCCCATCAGCTTCTGGTACCCGACCCAGAACTTGCGGATCAGGCTTTCGGTGATCACCGTGTCCTGCTGATCCGGGTTGCCGCGCGACATCTCGATCACCGACGTCGCGTCGGCGTCGCGCACCGTGCCGCGCTGCACGAGCTCGGTCGCTTCCGTGTCTTCCATCGAGATGTAGCCGGCCGGCCCGACCAGGTTCGCCTGCTTGATGCGCAGCGCGCGCAGTTCGGGCGTGTCGTCCGCGTAGCCGAAGAAGTGGAAGATCAGCTCGAAGTTGTCCGGCCCCTTCGGCAGGATCTGGCGCGCGACCAGCGTGTTGTGGATCTGCTGGATCACGAGCTGCGGAAAGATCGGCTGGATATGGTTCGTGCAGTCCTCGTCGTATTCCGACACGAGATCGAGGATCGATTCGTCTTCCAGATGGAAGCCTTCGTCGAACGAGCGGATGTTCTGCTGCTTGTACGCGGCGGACGTGTCGTCGCCCGTCTTCGTCACCGTGATGATGCTGTGCAGCCCGTGGTTCGCATCCGGAATCGAGCGCGCCTTCATCCCGACGCGGAAGATGTTGAAGGTCGTATGGAACAGGTGCAGCATGCTCGCGTGATACGGATCCTTCACGTTCTCCATGTACAGCTTCCAGTTCGACTTCGAATACTGGCGCGTGCAGCCGAGATACTCGATCGGCTTGTGGAAGATCCGGTCGATCCACGGACGCATCTGCTCGCCGAGGTAGTCGGGCAGCGGCGCCACGTCATCGCTGAACGTCGCGAACACGAGCCCGCGATAGCTGTCGACGCGCAGCTTGCGCAGCCCGTGCTGCTTCGGGTCGAAGTCGGCCGGCATCCCGGTCATCCCCTTCTGGCCGCGCCGGAACGGCACGCCGAGCAGGTTGCCCTGGTTGTCGAAGCTCCACTGGTGATAGACGCACGTGTGCGAGCTCGCGTTGCCGCGCGACTTGCGGCACACCTGCGCGCCGCGGTGCGCGCAGCGGTTCACCCATGCGGACAGCGTGCCGTCCTCGGTGCGCGTGACGACGACCGGCGTGTCGCCGACGAACGTGCTCTTGAAGTCGCCGGCGTTCGGGATTTCCGCTTCCAGCGCGACGAAGTTCCATGTCGGCCCGCGGTAGATGCGTTCCTGCTCACGTTCGTAGACGGCCTGCGAGCTGAACACCTTGTACGGCACGCGCGAGCCGTCGTCGTGCGGAAAGCGCACATCGGACGCGTCGTCGCGCGCGGCGAATACGACGGGCGATTCTGTCTGCTCCATGTCGGACTCCTTCTGGTTCCGTTTCGTTGATTGCATGGAGCCGATTTTTGAAAAGCTAAAATTCGGCGTCTATCCGGAAAGTGCGATTGCGGCGGCGCAATATCCACTTTCGGCGGATTTCTGCGCTAGCATGGCGACACACGCGACCCGAGCATGATCCCGACCCATTCGTCGGATCGAAGCGCCCGTCGTTCATACCAAGGCCGATGCCCATGTCCCCAACGTCGTTCGAGCCGCTTGCGCTGCGTGCGCACCGGCTGTTCGAATCCCGCGATCTCGACGAGACGCGCGAGCGGATCTCGCGCGTGATGCAGCCGCACGCGCTGCTGCCGAGCGGCCGCGTGCAAGGCGCATCGCATATGGATTTCGTGCGGCTCGGCGGGCTCGGCATCGGCACCATCGCGTTCGGCGACGCGATGCGCGTGCAGGTCGACGCCGTCGACGGTTATTACCTGCTGATGTTCTGCCTGTCCGGGCAGGCGGAAGTCCACGCGATGGGGCGCCGGCTCGGCGTCGACGGGCAGACCGGCGTGCTGTGCGCGCCCGGCGAGCGCTTCGACGCGGTACTGTCCGCCGATTGCGAGCAGTTCGTGCTGCGCATCGATGCGGCGACCGTCGGTTCGCTGACCGGCGACCCGCGCGCGATGCTCGACCCCGTGCTGCACATCAGCGATGCCGCGCTCACCGCGTGGCGCCAGCAGCTGATGCTCGTCGCCCGCTCGCCGGCGCTGCTCGAACGGGCGAACGCGAACCCGCGCGTCGCGTCGCAGCTCGAGCATCTGCTGATCGATTTGCTGATCGAAGGCCACCCGCCGTCGGTACCGAGCGCGCGCCAGGATCCCGCGCCGGGCTTCGTGCGGCGCGCGCAGGAGTTCGTGAACGCACACTACGCGCAGCCGCTGCAGCTCAACGATATCGTCCAGGCCGCCAACGTGCCGGAGCGGACGCTGCGCGACGCCTTCCTGCAGTTCCGCGGAATGAGCCCGATGCAATACCTGCGCGCGACGCGACTCGAGCATGCGCGGGAGTTGCTGCGCGGATCGATGTCCGAGCGACGGATCGCCGACATCGCGCTCGATTGCGGGTTCACGCACCTCGGGCGATTCGCGATCGCGTACCGGGAGAAGTTCGGCGAATCGCCTTCGGAGACGCTCGACGCGAAGCGGTAAGTGGTGAGTGGTCGCGGGAACGCTGGCTTGCCGGTTGCCGGCCGGGTCGGCTTGCCGGCTCGCTGTCCGCCGGCATCAGCGGCCGATGTCATCGCATCGCGACGCCCGGTCCGCATTCGGCCCGGCACGCCGAATTTGACCGTTAGTTGCAGTCAATGCGGAAACGACCGTCCCTACGCTGCCGGCGCGATCATCTCCCGCGCGATCGCGCAGAACGCGGTCGTCGCGGCGCTTTCGCCGTGCAGCCGGCGGCTCATGATGATCGGCGACGTCGCCGTGGGTTCCGGCAGCCGCCGATAGACGACACCCTTCACGCGCACGCCTTCCACGCTTTCCGGCACCAGCGACACGCCCACCTGCGCGGCGACGAGCCCGAGCGCCGTCTGCAGTTCGCGCACCTCGTGCACGGCCGCCGGCACGAGCGCGCCGTCGCGCAGCGCGGACAGCTGCTGGTCCGCGAAGCTCGGCCGCGGCGTGCTCGGATAGACGATCAGCGTCTCGTTCGCGATGTCCGCGAGCGTCAGCGGCCGGCCCGGATCGGCGAGCGGATGCCCGACCGGCAGCGCCGCGATCAGCTTTTCCTCGATCAGCGCCTCGCGCACGAGCTGGTCGTCGTCGAAGCGCAGGCGGCCGAACCCGACGTCGATCCGCCCGCCCTTCAGTGCCCCGAGCTGCTCGAGCGTGAACATTTCGATCAGCGACAGCTCGACGCCCGGGTGCGCCTCGCGAAACGCGCGGATCACGTCCGGCAGCGCGCCGTAAAGCGTCGACGGCACGAAGCCGATCACGATCCGCTCCGACAACTGCGCGAGCCGCCGCGTCAGCGGGCCGAGCTCGTCGGCCTGTTCGACGACGCGCGTCGCCTGCGCATAGAACACGCGGCCCGCGTCGGTCAGCTTCAGCGGCCGCGCGCCGCGCTCGAACAGCGGCAGCCCGACCTCGTCCTCGATCGCCTGGAGCTGGCGGCTCAGCGGCGGCTGCGTCATGTGCAGGCGCTCCGCCGCCCGCGTGATGTTCATTTCCTCCGCGACGGCGATGAAATACCGGAGCTGGCGCAATTCCATTTCATGCCTCAAAGGTATGGAAGTAGTCGGAAAGAGTGTTGGACGCCGCGTGGCGGACATTCCTACCATGTGCACCAACAGGAGGAATCGCATGATAGCAACTACCGCCACCATCGAGCGCATCGAGACGCTGCTCGTCGACGTGCCGACGATCAGGCCCCACAAACTGTCGGTCGCCACGATGAATTGCCAGACCCTCGTGCTGGTCCGCGTTCGATGCACGGACGGTATCGAAGGCGTTGGCGAGGCGACCACGATCGGCGGTCTCGCGTATGGCGAGGAAAGCCCCGAGAGCATCAAGGTCAACATCGACACCTACTTCGCGCCGCTGCTGCAAGGCATGGACGCGACTCGCCCGGGCGCCGCGATGGCACGTGCGCGCAAGCTGTTCCAGGGCAACCGGTTCGCGAAATGCGCGCTCGAGACCGCGCTGTTCGACGCGCAGGCGCGCCGCCTCGGCGTGCCGCTGTCCGAGCTGTTCGGCGGCCGCACGACCGATGCGGTCGACGTTGCGTGGACGCTCGCGAGCGGCGACACGCAGCGCGACATCGCGGAAGCCGAGGCGATGCTCGACGCGCGCCGCCATCGCGCGTTCAAGCTGAAGATCGGCTCGAACGTGGTCGACGACGACGTCGCGCACGTGATCGCGATCAAGCGTGCGCTCGGCGAGCGCGGCGACGTGCGCGTCGACGTGAACCAGGCATGGACCGAAACCGACGCGATCCGCGCGGGCGCCCGACTCGCGGAGGCCGGCGTGAGCCTCGTCGAACAACCGATCGCGGCGACCAACCGTGCGGGGCTGAAACGCCTCACGCAGCTCGCGCAGATTCCGATCATGGCCGACGAGGCGCTGCACGGCCCCGTCGATGCATTCGCGCTCGCGCAGGACCGCGCGGCCGACGTGTTCGCGGTGAAGATCGCGCAGTCGGGCGGCCTGCTCGGTGCGGCGAGCGTCGCATCGATCGCGTCGGCCGCCGGCATCGACCTGTACGGCGGCACGATGCTCGAAGGCGCGGCCGGCACGATGGCGTCCGCGCAACTGTTCAGCACGTTCGGCTCGCTGAAATGGGGCACCGAGCTGTTCGGCCCGCTGCTGCTCACCGAGGAAATCCTCGTCGAGCCGCTGCGCTACCAGGATTTCAAGCTGCACCTGCCGGCGACGCCCGGCCTCGGCATCACCTTCGACTGGGCCCGCATCGAACGGATGCGACGCGGCGCCCGCTGATCCCGCATGACACGACAACCGAAACCGGAGACACAGATGAACAAGCAAGCCATCGACGCCCTGCTGAAAACCTTCGACGACGCCGCGGAAAAGCCCGGCAACCCGCGCGTGCGCGCGATCGTCAACCGGATGGTGAGGGACATCTGCTACACGATCGAGGACTTCGACGTGCAGCCGAGCGAGTTCTGGACCGCGCTCAACTTCCTGAACGAAGCCGGCCGTGAATTCGGGCTGATCGCCGCGGGCCTCGGCCTCGAGCGCTTCCTCGACGTGCGCATGGACGAGGCCGAGGAGAAGGCCGGCTTCCAGGGCGGCACGCCGCGCACGATCGAAGGGCCGCTGTACGTCGCGGGCGCGCCGGAATCGGTCGGCCATGCGCGTCTCGACGACGGCACCGATCCGGGCCAGACGCTGATCATGCGCGGTCAGGTACTCGGTCAGGACGGCGCGCCGATCGCGAATGCGCTCGTCGAGGTGTGGCACGCGAACCATCTGGGCAACTATTCGTACTTCGATCAGTCGCAGCCGGCGTTCAACCTGCGCCGCTCGATCCGCACCGATGCCGAGGGCCGCTACAGCTTCCGCAGCGTGCTGCCGGTCGGCTACAGCGTGCCGCCGGGCAGCAAGACCGAACAGTTGCTCGACCAGCTCGGCCGCCACGGCCATCGTCCGGCGCACATCCACTTCTTCGTTTCCGCGGACGGATATCGTAAGCTGACGACGCAGATCAACATCGAAGGCGATCCGCACATCTGGGACGACTTCGCATTCGCGACCCGCGAAGGTTTGATTCCGAAGGTCAAGCAGGCCGAGGGCGCGGAAGGCAAGCCGTATGGCATCGACGGGCCGTTCGCGCTGATCGATTTCGATTTCTCGCTGCTCAAGGACAAGCAGGACGTGCCGGCGAGCGAAGTCGCGCGGGCACGGGCGCAGGCCTGAGCGGCCGTCCCGTTCGACGAATCGACAACGCAAGGAGCACAGGATGCTGTTTCATGTGGAAATGACCGTCCGTCTGCCGACGGACATGGATCCGGTCAAGGCGGCCACGCTGAAGGCCGAAGAGAAGGCGATGTGCCAGCGGCTCATGAACGAAGGGACCTGGCGGCATCTGTGGCGTATCGCGGGGCAGTATGCGAACGTGAGTATTTTCGATGTGGAAAGCGCGCAGCAGCTGCATGACCTGTTGAGCCAGCTGCCGTTGTTTCCGTATATGGAGATGGAGGTGCGGGCGCTGTGCCGGCATCCTTCTTCAGTGCGGGAGGATGATCGGTAACCCGGCGGTCGAGCACGGAAAAAACGGGCGGCCTGCGATCGCATTGCGGGCCGCCCGTTTCATTTCGACATCCGCAGCGTCGGATCAGGTTGCCGCACGGCTACTTCTGCGCCCCCATCTTGTCGGCGACATCGTCGCCATACATCCTCCGTCGCGATGGATTCGCTGCGCGGTCCGTGCGGGCCTATTGTGCAGACGCGCTGCGTCGATCTCCGGAAACGACTCGATTTGACTGCAGGTGTCGATATGCCCACACCGCACGTTCCCGCGACGGCCGCACACGCGCAATCAATACGCGTGCGCAAGATGAGCAGCAAATCCCTCTTTGCCCGGCGCGATCTCCGCCTTCAGCGTCAGCGCCGGAATCTCGTAATCGCCCGCATTCTGGCGCCGGAACGGAATCGGCTGCGCGGTCCACAGTTCGTCCAGCCGCTTGCCGAGCGCAGCACGCGTTTCGTCGAAGCGCACGTCGTTCATCCGCCCCGTCCGGTAGATCACGAACGGCGGCAACACGTCGAACCCCGGGTAATACAGGATCCCGTGCTGGATCGGAAACAGCACGTCGTCGATCGGCCCGTTGATGCCGCGTGCGCTGTAGTGCGACTCCCAGCCGCCCGTCGTGACGATCACCATCGCCCGCTTGCCCGCCAGCGAGCCCTCGCCGTAACGGTCGCCCCAATGCTGGTCGGAGTGTTCGCCGACGCCGTACGCGAAGCCATACGCATACACGCGCTCGACCCAGCCCTTCATGATCGCCGGCATCGAGAACCACCACAGCGGAAACTGCAGGATCACCGCGTCGGCCCACTTCAGCTTGGCCTGTTCGCGCGCGATGTCGTCGCGCTGCGTGCCCGTTTCGAACGCGCGCTTCGAATCGAGCGCGGGATCGAAGCGTGCGTCGGGCGCACGGTCGGTCACGTCATGCGCATCGAACGCAGCCTTCCAGTTCATCGCGTACAGATCGGTCACCTGCACGGCATGGCCCGCGGCTTCGAGATGCTCGACCGCGAAGTCGCGCAACGCGCCGTTCAGCGAACGCGGTTCCGGATGGGCATAAACGATCAGCACATTCATGTTTGTCACTCCGTTGATTGAATGACTGCAGGATGCCGTCGCCGACGGTATATTGGAAATGAATTCCCGATATTCCAGGTATAGCCATGAACAATCTCAGACGACTGGATCTGAACCTGCTGGTCACGCTCGACGTGCTGCTCGCCGAGCACAACGTCACGCGGGCGGCCGAGAAACTGAACATGTCGCAGCCGTCGGTGAGCGTGCAATTGCAGAAACTGCGCGATCTGTTCGGCGATCCGCTGCTGCTGCCGGGGCCGCGCGGGATGCGGCCGACCGCGCGTGCGGAAACGCTGCGCGAGCCGCTGCGGGATGCACTCGAAGCAGTCGAGCGCGCGGTGCTGACGGCCACGCCGTTCGATCCGGCAACCGCGACGAACACATGGCGTGTGGCCGCGACCGACTATGGCGAATCGACGATCGTCCTGCCCGCGCTGAACACGCTGCGATCGGCCGCCCCCGCGACGCGACTCGCCGTCGTCGAGCTCGTGCCGCCGCGCATCGAGCAGGACGCAGAGCGAAACGGCATCGACCTGGCTTTCCACACGACAGAAGGTTCGCCGGAGGGGATGCGGCGCCTGCCGCTGTTCGTCGAGCGCTACGTGCTCGTCGGCCGCGCCGGTCATCCGAAGCTGAAGCGGCGCCCCACGCTCGCGCAGTTCGGCGCGCTGGAACACGTGATCGTGTCGCCCGACGGCGGCGGCTTCTTCGGCGTGACCGACGAAGCGCTCGCGAAAGCGGGCGCCGCACGGCGTGTCGTGCTGTCGGTTCCGCATTTCCTGTTCGTGATGTCGGCCGTCGCCAGCACGGATCTCGTCGCGATGCTGCCCGAGCGGCTGGTGCGCGACGTGCCCGCGCTGCGCGTGGTGGAAGCGCCGGTCGAGGTGCCCGGCTACGAAATGTCGATGTTGTGGCACGAGCGCGTGCATCGCGATCCCGCGCATCGGTGGTTGCGGGAAACGATCGCGGCGTCGGTGTAAATCGTTCGCGAAAGCCGCGCGGTGCGCGCGTCGGCCATCGTCGCCGCCGCGCTCGCTCCCCGTGCCGGCAAACAGACATGCATTCAGGACTTGAAACCGCCCCGAACACTGTATATATTCACAGTGCTTTTGCACCATTTGACCCGAATTCCGTCATCCATGACGGACGGACTTTTGTGAGGCGACCATGTTCCAGTCATCCGCATTCGATCCCGAGCAACCCGGCTTCAACCCCGCGCACTTCGAGCGTGCCGCGCAGCGGGCAGTCGTCGACCTGCAGCGTGTCGTCGGCGGCCCCGCGCAACGCGCGCTCGGCCTGCGACGCCGCACTCATCCGGCCGCCGTCCGCACGATGAGCTGGCAGGCGCTGCTGAACGTCGAGGAACTCGCGTTCTCGAATGCCGGTTTCCTGAGCCGCAACGATCCGGCCGTCGTCGATGCGTTCATCCGCCTGCGCGATAGCCGGCTGGTCGCGGCGGATGTCGAGGAACCGGTCGACTGGCGTCGCGACGACGACGACCTGCCGGCCGTCTACCTGATCGTCAAGGCGATGCTGGAAGCGGAAGAGGAAGAGCGGGCCGAAGCGGCCTGACGTCCGGCGGCCGGTGGCGAATGGCGTTTTGCCAGAATCGCGTCGCCACGTTGCATGGCGACGCGGTGCATCCCTTCCAGGTTGTCCGCATGCCCCGGCACGTCGAATGAGTCACCGCGCGGGAAGTCGCGAGGCGTCGCGCAGGCAGGCCATCGCCGCGTGACGCACTCCGCCGCTTCGCAACCCGGAACGACGCCCGTTACAACCGCGCCGCGAGCCGCGATCCCTGATCGATCGCACGCTTCGCATCGAGCTCGGCCGCCAGTTCCGCGCCACCGATCAGATGCACCGAGCGTCCGGCCGCCTGCAACGGCGCGAGCAGCGCGCGCTGCGGTTCCTGCCCCGTGCACAGCACGATCGTGTCGGCTTCGATCAGTTCATGATCGGTGCGCTGCTCGCCGTACGATACGTGCAACCCGCGCGCATCGATCAGTTCGTAGTTCACGCCGCCGATCATCTTCACCTGCTTCATCTTCAGCGTCGCGCGGTGAATCCAGCCGGTCGTCTTGCCGAGCCCCTTGCCGAGCGGCGCGGCCTTGCGCTGCAGCAGCGTCACTTCGCGAGCCGGCGCCGCGACCTGCGCGCGCGTCACGCCACCGCGCGTCGCCGCCGGATCGGTCACGCCCCACTCCGCTTTCCACTCTTCCAGATCGAGCGTCGGCGACTCGCCGCCCTGCACCAGATATTCGGCGACGTCGAAGCCGATGCCGCCGGCACCGACCACCGCGACACGCCGGCCGACCGGCTGCCCGCCGGCCAGCACGTCGATGTAGCTGAGCACGTTCGGCCCATCCTGGCCGGGAATCTTCGGGTCGCGCGGCGCCACGCCGGTCGCGAGCACGATCTCGTCGTAGCCGCCGGCGATCAGGTCGCTCGCGTCGACGCGACGATTCAGGTGCAGGTTCACGCCGGTCAGCTCGACCTGACGACCAAAATAACGCAGCGCTTCATCGAACTCCTCCTTGCCCGGAATCCGCTTCGCCATGTTGAACTGGCCGCCGATCTCCGGCGCCGCGTCGAACAGGTCGACGTGGTGGCCGCGCTGCGCGAGCACGGTCGAGCACGCGAGCCCGGCCGGCCCGGCGCCGACCACCGCGATACGCTTGGGCTGCTGCACGCGCGTATAAACCAGCTCGGTCTCGTGGCACGCGCGCGGGTTCAGCAGGCATGACGCGATCTTGTTCTTGAACGCGTGATCGAGACACGCCTGGTTGCAGCCGATGCAGGTGTTGATCTCGTCTGCCCGGCCTTGCGCGGCCTTGACGACGAACTCGGCATCGGCGAGCAGCGGGCGTGCCATCGACACCATGTCCGCGCAACCGTCCGCGAGAATCTGCTCGGCCACCTCGGGCCGGTTGATCCGGTTGGTCGTCACGAGCGGAATGCCGACCTCGCCCTTCATCTTCTTCGTCACCCACGCGAATGCGCCGCGCGGCACGGAGGTCGCGATCGTCGGCACGCGCGCCTCGTGCCAGCCGATCCCCGTATTGATGATGGTCGCGCCCGCGCGCTCGACGGCCTTCGCGAGCTGCACGGTCTCGCTCCAGTCGCTGCCGTCCGGAATCAGGTCGAGCATCGACAGCCGGTAGATCAGGATGAAGTCGCGGCCGACCGCCTCGCGCGTGCGCTCGATGATCTCGATCGGCAGCCGGATCCGGTTCTCGTACGAACCGCCCCACTGGTCGCTGCGCTTGTTCGTATGCATCGAGATGAACTGGTTGATCAGGTAGCCCTCGGAGCCCATGATCTCGACGCCGTCGTAGCCGGCCTCGCGCGCAAGCTGCGCGCAGCGGACGAACGCGCGGATCTGCCGCTCGACGCCGCGCGCGCTGAGTTCGTGCGGCGCGAACGGCGAGATCGGCGACTTGATCTTCGACGGCGCGACCGCGAACGGGTGGTAGCCGTAGCGGCCGGTATGCAGGATCTGCAGCGCGATCTTGCCGTCGTCCGCATGCACGGCATCGGTGATCACGCGATGGCGCCGCGCGCCGGCCGACGTCATCAGCGTGCCGCCGAACGGCTTGGTCCAGCCGGCCACGTTCGGTGCGAAGCCGCCGGTCACGATCAGGCCGACGCCGCCGCGCGCGCGTTCCGCGAAATAGTCGGCGAGCCGCGGCAGCGTCTTGCGGCTGTCCTCGAGGCCCGTGTGCATCGAGCCCATCAGCACCCGATTCTTCAGCGTGGTGAAGCCGAGGTCGAGCGGCGCGAGCAGGTGGGGAAAGGAAGTCGTCATGGTGGGTCTGCCGATAATCGATACGTGCCATCGTAGGCCGCGCGCCGCCTTGAACGTGAGGGGGCAAACAGCCATAATGCTTGTCATTTCCGGCCAAATCGACATGACCTCCCCGTCACGCAAGGACCACCTCGGGCTACGCCGGCCGACGATTCCGGTCGCCTATACGCGCCTGCTGCTGCAGGCGCTCGCCGAGCGCGGCGTCGATCCGGCCGCCGTGCGCGCGGGAACCGGGCTGCGCGACGCCGTGCTGGCCGAGCCGGACGCGCGCGTCGCGCCGTCGCAATGGGGCCGGCTCGTGCTCAACGCGATCGAGATCGGCGGCGATCCGGGCATCGGGCTCGCGTTCGGGCTGCTGCTGAAGCCGACCGTGCACGGCTTCCTCGGTTATGCGACGCTGACCGCGCGGGACATCCGCGAAGCACTGGTCGTCACGCAGCGCTACTTCCGGATGCGCAACCGCCAGTATCGGCTGACCTATGCGGAGGACGAACACGGCGCGACGCTCGAACTGCACGGCGTGCAGGCAAGCCCCGTGCTGCAACATCACGTGATGTTCGAGTTCGTGCTGACGGGGCTCGCGCAGAACATCTCGCAGTGGTCCGGGCGCGCATCGCCGCCGATCGCGCTGCGCTTCGCATGGCCGCAGCCCGATTACTTCGCACGCTATCGCGACCAGCTGCCGCCGGTCGAATTCGGCTGTGCGGCGAACGCGCTGTGGATCGCCCGCGACGTACTCGACTGGCCGCTGCCGCTCGCCGACGAAGTCGCGCACCGGCAAGCGCTCGTGCAGGTCGAACGCGAGTATGCGCAGGTGCGTCAGGAGGAAGGCGATCTCGTCGAGCGCGTGCGCGCGGAACTGGCGCGAACGGCCGGCAACTATTCAAGTCCGGAGGCGCTCGCCGACGCGCTGCTCGTGTCGACGCGCACATTGCGGCGCCGGCTCGAGGAAGCCGGGTCGAGCTACCGGCAACTGCTCGACGAAGCGCGGTTTCGCGACGCGAAGCAGTTGTTGTCCGCGTCGGATCTCGACCTGAAGACGATCGCCGAGCGGTTGCAGTTCACCGATCCGGCGAATTTCACGCGCGCATTCCGGCGCTGGGCCGGGCAGACGCCGAGAGCCTATCGGGAAGCGGCCGCCGCAACCACGCGCGAATGACCGGCGAACGCAGGCGGCACCACGCGCCCCGTCGGGATTTCATCGGTCGGTCGAACGGCAATCGGCCGCTGCGTGCCGAGCACGATCCTGCGTTCGGCGTTCGGCCTGATTGCGTGGTCCGACATCCGGCGGGCCGCACGACCGGGCCGCAAGCGCGAGATGGCCGGCAAGAAATGCGCGGTCGTTCGTGCGGGAAGATCCGCCGCACACCGGCTTCCTCCAAGCCGGCGAGCGCGTGACGCGTCAGCCGCGGACGTCGATCCGCGCACAGCCGTCGCCCTCGCCTGCCTCGATCCGCACGTCGCCCGTCGCGGCGACGATCGCGTCGTACACCGCATCGTTCACGCACACCACCGGCACCGCGATCGCATACAGTTCGGCGGCGACGATCGCGCCGATCGAGATGATCAGGTCGCGCTCCTTCAGCACGATCCCGACCGGCCCCGTGCCGTTGCGCACCGCTTCCGCGAGCACGCTGCTGCTCGAACTCGATCCCTTCGCGTGCGGCATCACCATGATCCGGCCGGCCAGGCTGGCGCCCGCCTGCGGATGCCCGCGATCGACGATCCGCCCCGCGCCCGAGTCGTAGCCGCCCCAGAAGCTGAGCGGCTTGTCGAGCACGATCGTCTTCGCGCATGCGCTGCCCGGCACGAGCGTATCGCCCGTCAGTTTCCGAACGATTGCCTCAGTCATCGAATCGCACCTTTCCCTCGAACGCGGAGCGCACGCACTCGCGCATGCTGCCGTACGCCACCGTGACGCCAATGTTCGCGGGCGCGTACGACGCCCACTTCCCCGAGTTCGTCATCACCAGGCCCGACAGCTGTTTCATCACCGGCGTGATGTACGTGCAGGTGTCGACGACGATCTGGATGCCGCGCGCGTCGAACTTGGGGGCAAGCCCGAGCTCGTCCAGTTCCCACAGGATGAAGCGGCTCGTGTTCACGTAGAAATCGCACTTCGGCTTGCCGTCGAACGAGTCGAGCAGCGCGTCGAGCGTGCGGAATTCGGCCAGCGAGAAGTGCGGCGTGCCGAGCGCGACCGCGACGAGCGCATCGCCGGCCGCACCATGGTTCAGCGTGCGGCGGATCTCGTCGAGATCGGCCATCGCGACATCGACGGTTCGCTGCGGCGCCTGCCCGTGCAGCGCGGCGTCGAGCGTCGGCGCCTCGGGCGTGACGCCCACCGCATGGAACAGCGCGACCGCGCCGCTCGATGCGGCGGCCGCGCCGAGCGCCTTGAGTTCGTCTTCGGTGGTGTCGGCCGGCAGCCCGACGATCGCCGGCACGGTTGCGCCGGCGATCCGGCCGATCAGCAATCCGAGCGCCGCGAAGTAGATGTCGCGCGACGGCCGGTTGCCGAAGTCCGGCGCGTTGAACACGATCCGTGCCGCGCGATTCGATTCGACGTGCAATCCCGCATACGGCGCGCGCCCGGTGATCGCGGCGGCCAGATCGAGAAAGTCGCCGTAGCGGCTGGTGCGCGCGCCGAGCACCGAGTTGGCGAACACGATCGCATTGGATTCGGCCCACGCGATCTGCTCGCCCAGGCGCGGACGATTCTTCAGTTGATACGGCGCGCACGTGAAGCTGGACTCGCAGCCGAGCTGGAGATGCGCGTCCATCAGGCGTTGCGCGTCGCGCTGGATCGTGCGGTCGCCGTGATACAGCTCGGGATGGATCAGGTCGAGCGACCCGACGTTCAGCGTGGTCGGCACCGCGACCTGCGCGCCGGTGTCGACGAAATATTCGACGAAGTCGAGGCTGGTCTGGCCATGGTAAAGACAGCCGTCGATATGCGCGGACGTGATGTCGATCAGGTGCGGCGCCGACATGACTTCGGCCGTGCGCGCGACGATCCGCATCGCGCGCGCGACGCCGTCGCCGAATGCACCGCGCAACATCGCGTCGTCGCGCTCGCTTAACTGCAGCATGGGGAGGCTCCTCGTGTCTCGTCCGGTGGATCCGGATCGCTTTTGTCATACTACCGCGCGTTGCGCCTATCGCTGCGCGGTCAGGCTGAACAGCTCGTCGCGCAGCGCCTTGGCGCGGCCGTGGCCGAACTGCGCCTCGAACTCGTCCTGCGCGGCCTGCCACGCGACTTTCGCCTGCGCGAAGGTGCGCTCGCCGAGCTTCGTCAGGCTGAGCGCATGCGCGCGCGCGTCATGCTCGGATGCGGCCGCGGCGACGAAGCCGTCGCGCTGCAGCGGCTTCAGCGCGCGCAACAGCGTCGTGCGATCCATCACCAGCGTGTCGGCGAGTTCGCTCATCACCAGGCCGGGCCGGTGCGACAGATTCGCCATGATCGAGAACTGCGCGGGCGTGACGCCGACCGGGGCCAGATGTCGCTCGTAAAGTTGCGTGACGAAGCGCGCCGCCTGACGCAGCGCGAGGCAATTGCAAGCCTGGGCGATCTGGATATCGTTCATGAACGGCAATTTATATGTGCATATGCATAAAGTCAATGTACACTCCGCCGTAACATGGCCGGGCCGGCCGCGTGCATCAGGCGCCCCGCCATCACCTCGAGGAGACGGACATGGACTACATCGACAAGCTGCGGATCTTCCGGTCGGTGGTGGAAATGCGCAGCTTCACGCGCGCCGCCGACATGCACGGCCTCGCGCGGCCGGTCGTGTCGCGGGCGGTCGCGGATCTGGAGGCGCGCTTCGGCAGTCGTCTGCTGCACCGGACCACACGCCAGGTCTCGCTGACCGAGACCGCCGAGCGCATCTACGAACGCTGCGCGGCCGTGCTCGACGAACTCGATTCGCTGGAAGCGCAGGCGCAGTCGCACACGCGCGAGCCCGAGGGGCTGCTGCGCCTCGTCGCGCACACGACGGCCGCGCTCAACCGGCTCGTGCCGCTGATCGCCGGCTTCAAGGCCGCGCATCCGAAGGTGCGCCTCGACGTCACGCTGACCGAGCGCCCGGTCGACCTCGTCGGCGAAGGCTACGACATAGGCATCGTCGTGCCGTACATGCTGACGAGCGAGACGACCGTCGTGCGGCTGGTCGAACGCATCCCCGTCGTGATCGTCGCGACGCCCGCGTATCTGCGCACGCATCCGCGTCCCGAAACGCCGACCGACCTCGCCGGTCATGCGTTCGTCCCGATGTCGCCGTCGCTGCGCCGGCCCGCGCTGTCGTTCCGCGTCGACGGTGACACGCTGATCGTGCCGTTGAGCTTCGACATCTCGTCGAACAGCCCCGTCTTCAACCGCGAAATGGTGATGCACGACTTCGGTATCGGCGCCGTGCCGAGAACGCTCGTCGAAGCAGAGCTCGCGTCGGGCGCGCTCGTGCAGTTGCTCGACGATGCCGACCTCGTCGACGCGTTCGTCGACATCAAGCTCGCTTACGCGAACCGCGCGCTGCTGCCGGCGAAGGTCAAGGCGTTCATCGACTACACGGCCGCGTACTGCGACCGCGAAGGCGGGATTGTTCCGGCCGCCGCCTGATCCGGCGCGAAAACGCGCCGTTCCATCGTCGATTGGTACAGCCACGGCACCAATCTGATCCCGCACCGCCACTCGCTTCAGGCCGGTCCGCGACCTAACATGTGCACATGCACAAGACCACGCTTACCGATGATGATTGCTTCGCGGTCCGTCAAGCCGCCCGGCGGATCTCGCAGTTCTACGAGCGCTACCTGTCGCGGGCGGGCGTCACGCCGTCGCAGTACAGCATTCTCGCGCTGCTGCGGGAGCGCCCGGGTGTGACGATGGCGATGCTGTCGGCAGCGCTGGTGATCGAGCGCACCGCGCTGTTGCGCGCGCTCAAGCCGCTGGTCGGCGCGGCGCTGGTCATGGGCAGGATCGAGCCACGTTGCCGCCGCCAGACGTTCGCGCTGACCGCGCAAGGCGAAACGAAGATCGCCGAAGCGCAGGTGCACTGGCTCGCCGCGCAGGAGGCGTTCGAGCAGCGGTTCGGGTCGGCGCAGGCCGCCCGCCTCAGAGACGAATTGTTCCGGATCACGCACAACCTCCCGGAACGCTAACCCCCTCCCCGATCGGCGACGCGTCGTCGGTCGCTTCAGTAAGTGCATATACATAGGTGATTCGATGGAAACGACCCAAGCCGCCGCCTCCCGCGAGGCAGCCACAACCGACCGGCCGGCAAGGCAGCAACGCCGCGTACCGTGGATGCGTATCGCGGTGGCCGCCGTCGTCGTCGCGGTCGCGGCCGCGGCGCTCGACTGGCTGTTCGTGCTGCGCTTCCAGGAAAGCACCGACGACGCATACGTCGGCGGCGACGTCACGGTGCTCGCGCCGAAGGTAAACGGCTTCGTCGACAAGATTCTCGTGACCGACAACCAGCGCGTGAAGGCCGGCGACGTGCTCGTGCAGCTCGATGCGCGCGACTACGATGCAAAGCTCGCGCAGGCGAGCGCCGAAGTCGACAGCGCGCGCGCCGCGGTGGCCGAACTCGAAGCGAAGCAGCAACTTCAATACGCGGTGATCGGCCAGCATGCCGCGGACAAGAATGCGTCGTCCGCCGAGCTCACGCGCGCGTCGTCCGACCGTGTGCGCTACCGCGAGCTCGTGAAATCCGATGCGGTGTCGAACCAGATCGTCGAACGCGCGGACGCCGATTATTCGAAAGCGGATGCGGCCGTCGCGCGCAGCGACGCCGCGCTGCTCGCATCGAAGCGGCAGCTGGACGTGCTCGGTGCGCAGCTCGTCGATGCGCGGGCCCGCGTGAACACGGCACTCGCCGCGCAACGCGTCGCGGCGCTCAACGTCGAGTACACGACGATCCGCTCGCCCGTCGACGGTTACGTCGGCAACCGCACGGGCCGCGTCGGGATGCTCGCGAACGTCGGCGTGCCGCTGCTGACGGTGGTGCCCGTGTCCGGGCTGTGGATCGACGCGAACTTCAAGGAAGACCAGCTGCGCAAGATGCGCGCCGGCGATCGCGTCGACGTCGCGCTCGACGCGTCGAGCACGCGCCTGCACGGCCGCGTCGACAGCCTGGCGCCCGCGACCGGTGCGACCTTCAGCGTGCTGCCGCCCGAGAACGCGACCGGCAACTTCACGAAGATCGTCCAGCGCGTGCCGGTGCGCGTGCATCTCGATCCGCAGCCGGGCATCGAGCACGTGCTGCGTCCAGGCCTCTCCGCGGTCGTGACCGTGCATACCGACCACGCGAACTGAACGGGAGCCTGCGATGACCACCGCCTTTTCCGGCGACCCCGCGTCGCAACCGACGAAGCAGCGCGTCTTCGCGTTCGCGCTGATGTGCGTCGGCTTCTTCATGGCGACGCTCGACATCCAGATCGTCGCGTCGTCGCTGCGCGACATCGGCGGCGGCCTGTCCGCGAGCCAGGACGAGTTGTCCTGGGTGCAGACGGCCTACCTGATCGCCGAGATCATCGTGATCCCGATGTCGGGCTGGCTGTCGAAAGTGATGTCGACGCGCTGGCTGTTCGTCGCGTCGGCCGTCGGCTTCACGATCACGAGCATGCTGTGCGGACTCGCGTGGGACATCAACTCGATGATCCTGTTCCGCGGGCTGCAGGGCGCGCTCGGCGCCGCGATGATCCCGACCGTGTTCACGACCGCGTTCGTGCTGTTTCCGGGCAAGCAGCGGCTGATCGCGTCGACGACGATCGGTGCGCTCGCGTCGCTCGCGCCGGCGATCGGGCCGGTGATCGGCGGCTGGATCACCGATCAATGGTCGTGGCACTGGCTGTTCTACCTGAATCTCGTGCCGGGCATCGCAGTGGCCGCGCTCGTGCCGCGCTACGTGCACATCGACGAACCCGATCTCAGCCTCATCAAGCGCGGCGACTATCTCGGCATCGCGCTGATGTCGGGCTTCCTCGGCTGCCTCGAGTACGTGCTGGAAGAAGGCCCGCGCAAGAACTGGTTCAGCGACGATGCGATCGTCATCTGCGCGTGGATCTCCGGCATCTGCGGCTTCCTCTTCATCGTGCACGCACTGACCGCGGAAGACCCGGTCGTCGACCTGCGCGCGCTCGCCGTGCGCAACTTCGGGATCGGCAGCCTGCTGTCGTTCGTGACGGGCATCGGGATCTTCGTCACGGTGTTCCTGACACCGCTGTTTCTCGCGCAGGTGCGCGCGTTCAGTTCGTTGCAGATCGGCATCGCGCTGCTGTCGGTCGGTGCGTTCCAGCTGATCGCGCTCTGCGCGTATGCGTTCGCCGCACGCTACCTCAGCTTGCGCGTGCTGCTCGTGTTCGGGCTGATCTGCTTCGGCCTCGGCTGCTATCTCTACACGCCGATCACGCATGACTGGGGCTGGCGGGAGCTGCTGCTGCCGCAGGCGCTGCGCGGCATCGGTCAGCAATTCAGCGTGCCGCCGATCGTCACGATGGCACTGGGCTCGCTGCCGCAGTCGCGGCTGAAGTCGGCGAGCGGCCTGTTCAACCTGATGCGCAACCTCGGCGGTGCGATCGGCATCGCGGTGAGCGCGACGATGCTCAACGACCGGCTCAACTTCCACTACCTGCGCCTGAACGAACACGTGAGCGCCGGCGAGCCGCAGGTCGCGTCGCTGCTCGACCGCCAGGCCGCGTACTGGACCTCGGTGGCCGGCAACACGCTCGATACCGCGCAGGCCGGCCTCGCGAACCTGCATCGCCTGATCTATCGCGAAGCGCTGACGCTCACCTACGCGGATGCGTACTACGCGCTGTCGCTGTGCTTCGTGGTCGCGCTGGTTGCCGTCGCGTTTTCCCGTCCCATCACCCTGAACGCGCCGCCGCCGGACGCGCACTGAAGCCAAGGTCGTCATCATGAAAAAGCTACTCGTCGCGCTGGCCGTCAGCGCATTCGCCGCCGGGTGTGCGGTGCAGCCCGCGCAGCACCCGGCGCTGCACGATTCCGTGCAATCGCTCGCGCCCGCCGCGTGGGACACCGACGTGCCGCGTGCGGACATCGACGCCGCCGCATGGTGGGCGCAGTTCAACGATCCCGTGCTCGACCGGCTGATCGCGACCGTGCTCGACGGCAACCTCGATCTGCAGGCCGCGGCCGAACGCGTGAAGCAGGCGCAGGCGCTGACCGTGCAGAAGCGCGCGGTGCTGCTGCCCGAACTCGACGCGACCGCGCATGCGGCCGACGCGCGCCAGAATACGCCGCCGCCGCTCGGCTACGTGCGGCAGGCCGGCGCGGGACTCGCGCTGAGCTGGTCGCCGGACGTGTTCGGCGGCGAGCGGCTCGACCTGCTGGCCGCGCAGGCCGAGCTGGTCGGGCAAAAGCACGCGGAAGACGCGATGCGGCTCGCGCTCGCGGCCGATACGGCCTCGGCCTATGTCGACCTGCGCTGGGCGCAGCAGGAGCTGCAGATTCTCCTGGACAACGCGGCGATCCGCCGGCATGCGCTCGAACTCACGCGCAAGCGGCAGGCGTTCGGGCTGTCGACGGAACTCGACGTCACGCGCGCGCAGAACCAGCTCGATGCGCTCGAAGCGCGGATTCCGCCGACGCGCGCGCAGATCGCGCATCAGCTCAACCTGATCGCCGTGTATTCGGGCCGCACGCCCGAGTCGAACGACCGGATCATGCTCGCGCAGGCCGGCGCGATTCCGGCGCCGCCTGCCGGGTCGCCCGCCACGCTGCCATCGCAGGCGCTGCTGCGCCGGCCGGACGTGCTCACCGCCTACGCCCAGGTCGAGCGGCGCGCGGCGCAGGTCGGTGTCGCGAAGGCCGAGCGGTATCCGAAGTTCTCGCTGAACCTGACGGACGGGATTCTGGCCGCGTCGTACCTCGGGTTGCCGACGCTGACCGACAACCTGTTCAGCGCGGCGTTGAGCGCGACGAGCCCGATCTTCAACGCGGGGCGAATCACCGCCGACATCACGCAAAGCGAAAGCCGGATGCGCGAGTCCGAGCTCGGGTTGCGGCAGACGATGCTGCAGGCGCTGCGGGAAGTCGAGGATGCGCGTGCGAACCTCGTCAGCAGCGATGAAGCGACGCGGCGCCTCGACAGCGCGCTCTCGGCCTCGGACAAGGCGCTCGGGCTGGCGAACCAGCTCTACAAGGGCGGCGCGACGGATTTTCTGGACGTGCTGTCGGCGCAGGAAGTCTATCTGCGGGATTCGGATGCGCTCAATCAGGTCCGGCGAGAGCATGCGCTGGCGGCGGTCGCGTTGTATCGATCGCTCGGCGGCGGGTGGAGCAGGAACGAGGCGGCGGGTGAAGCGCAGGCCGTGGCCGCCACCGCCGCGCACGATTGACCGCGGCCGCCGTGCGAGGCCGGCGCCGTCGTCCGTGCGCGGAAGGCCGGGCGTGCGGCGCGATCAGCCCACGTCCGGCCACCGGTATCCGATCACCTCGCTCACCGGATACGCAAGTTCGCGCACCTCTTCCAGCTGATTGCCGCCGAACAGGTGTACACGCTCGTCGTCGTGACGCAGATAGAACCCGACGTGCCCCTTCCAGCTCACGGGGTCGTCGCGCGTCAGAATCGCGATGCAACCGTACACCGGGCGCTCCAGCGGCCGCCCCCATTCGAGCCACGAACGCGCGAGCGCCGACCCCGTACCGCGGATGCCGGCATGCGTCATGCACCAGTTGACGAACGACGAGCACCACGAAATCTTGTCGTCGTAGCCGACGAGGTTCGTGTGGTTGTTGTACTCGACGATGCGCGGATTGATGCTGCCGGGCGGGAAGCGGCGAATGCCCAGCTCGGCCAGTGCGATGGCCATCCACGGCGGATGGCCGGCTTGCGGGTTGCCCTCGGGGTTCGATCGGATCACGACGGCCTCGGATTCGGTTGTCGGAACGGATCGTGAATCTTCTCACGAATGCGTCGGTATGACAGCGTCGGCTCGGGCCGCCCCGGTTGCGAGGTCGGACGGAATTCGTGATTGCTACACGCGTTTTCGATATCCTTGCGCTACTCCACCGTCACCGATTTCGCCAGGTTCCTCGGCTTGTCGATATCCGCGCCGCGCAGGCAAGCGGCGTGATACGCGAGCAGTTGAAGCGGCACGACGTGCAGGATTGGCGACAGCAGCCCGTAGTAATCCGGCATTCGCAGCACCGACACGCCTTCGCTGTTGTCGATCCGCGTATCGGCATCGGCGAATACGTAAAGCTGCCCGCCCCGCGCCCGCACTTCCTGCATGTTCGACTTGAGTTTCTCGAGCAGCGTGTCGTTCGGCGCAATCGTCGCGACCGGCATTGCGTGCGTCACGAGCGCGAGCGGCCCGTGCTTCAGTTCGCCGGCCGGATACGCTTCCGCGTGGATGTACGAAATCTCCTTCAGCTTCAGCGCCCCTTCGAGCGCGATCGGGTAATGCAGCCCGCGCCCGAGGAACAGCGCGTTCTCGTGCATCGAGAATTCCGCGGCCCAGCGCTCGATCTGCTGTTCGAGCGCGAGGACGTCCTCGAGCGCGCTCGGCAGCCGTCGCAACTGCGTCGTATAACGCGCGAGCTGCGCATCGTCGACGTAGCCGCGCAGCCGGCCGAGCGTCACCGCGAGTATGAACAGCGCGACGAGCTGCGTCGTGAACGCCTTGGTCGACGCGACGCCGATTTCCGGGCCCGCGCGCGTCAGGAACCGCAGGCCGGTCTGACGCATCATCGCGCTGGTCGGCACGTTGCAGATCGCCAGCGTATCGATGTGGCCGAGCGCCTGCGCATACTTGAGCGCGGCGAGCGTGTCGGCAGTCTCGCCGGATTGCGACACGCTGACCACCAGCGTATTCGGCAGCGCGAGCGCGTCGCTGTAACGGTATTCGCTCGCGATCTCGACCTGCGCGGGCAGGCGCGCGATCGTCTCGAGCCAGCGGCGCGCGGTCAGGCCGGAATAGTGACTCGTGCCGCACGCGAGAATCAGCACGTTGTCGATCTGTTCGAACGCGCGCGCGGCATCCGGGCCGAATATCGCCGGATCGAACAGCCCCGCATCGGGAATCGTCGCGGCCACGGCCTGAGGTTGCTCGAAAATTTCCTTCTGCATGAAATGCCGGTACGGCCCGAGCTCGACCGCGGCCTGCGCCGACGAGACGGTCTGGATCGGGCGATCGACCGGCGTGCCGCCGCGTTCGAGGATTCTCACACCGCCCGGCGTCAGTTCGACGATGTCGCCTTCCTCGAGAAAGATGAAGCGATCGGTGATGCCCGCGAGCGCGAGCGCGTCGGACGCGAGAAAGCATTCGTCATCCTTCAGGCCGACGACGAGCGGCGAACCCACCCGCGCGCCGATCAGCCGTTGCGGCTCATGCTTGCTGAACACCGCGATCGCATAGGCGCCGTGCAGCTGCGACGTCGCATCGCGCACGGCGGCGAGCAGATCGCCGCGATACTTGCTGTGGATCAGATGGGCGACGACCTCCGTATCGGTCTGGCCATCGAACTGGTAGTTTTCGTCAGACAGTTGCCTGCGCAACGTTTCGTGATTCTCGATGATGCCGTTGTGCACGAGCGCGATTTC
This sequence comes from Burkholderia sp. FL-7-2-10-S1-D7, assembly GCF_001524185.1. Classification (NCBI taxonomy): domain Bacteria; kingdom Pseudomonadati; phylum Pseudomonadota; class Betaproteobacteria; order Burkholderiales; family Burkholderiaceae; genus Burkholderia; species Burkholderia sp. FL-7-2-10-S1-D7. The sequence goes on from NZ_LOWY01000008.1 coordinate 183,498, forward strand.
GTCGCGCGAGAAGATCGGATGCGCATTGCAGGTCGCAGGCGCGCCATGCGTCGCCCACCGCGTATGCGCGATGCCGGTGCTGCCGGACAGCCCGGCGCTGCGCACGTGTGCGTCGAGATCGGCGACGCGCGACACACTGCGTTCTCGGCGCGCCTGCCCGTCGACGACGGTCGCCACGCCGCATGAATCGTAGCCGCGATATTCGAGGCGGCGCAAACCTTCAATCAGAATCGGAACGATGTTCCGTTGCGCGACCGCGCCGACGATGCCACACATGACACGTCTCCTTCCCGTTGTTCAATCATGAACCGTGCGCCATTGCGTCAGCGCGATCCGGTCACCGTTGCCGACGCCGTCGTGAAACCGCATTGAGCGTGTGCGAGCGGCTCGGCCGTCCGGCCTTCGAATGCCAGGTAAAGCGCTTCCTCCATTACATTCCAGTGCGTGCCGTGTCGATACGGGCCCGATCGCGCATACCAGCAGGCGACTGTGCTCCAGTCGTTCATCTTGAATGCGACCAGCGCGATCAGCCCCCACGGAAAATCGGAGCCGGCGAGTTGCGTCCAGGTCTTGCCGTACTTCTGCATCCATTGCGCGTAGATCGTCTCGCTCGACTGGTCGGGCACCTGGATGCCGGACAGGATAGGAACGATCTGCGCGACTTTCGCCGGATAGAAGCGCGTGTCGCCGATCTTCTGCGTGCTCGCGCGAAAGCCGGATTGCGTACCGCGCCAGAACACCTTGAGGATCGCCGCCGAAAGCCGGTCGGCGCGCTGGCTCCAAGGGGCCGCGTGCGCGTACTCGGCACGGCGCACGTAATACGCGGCAAGTGCCTGGAACGCGCTGTGCACCTCGACGTTGTCCATCAGCAGCGCGACGTGCAGCGACGACGAGATCTCGTAGACGCCGCTCGTCTTGTCGAGCAGCGTATCGAGATGCACGCCGGCCCGGCTCAGGCTGAGCTCCCACGCGGCCGGCATCCCGTCGGGAGGCGCAAAGCGCGCGAGCAGCTCGATCCATGTCGCCATCATCGCGTCGTCCGCGTCGGCTTCCGCGCACCGGCTGACCTGTCCGGCCTTCACGCAATAGCGATCGAAGCCGCCGTCCAGACGCTGGCGCGGCAACACCCATGCGATCCATGCGAGCGCCGCCTGACGGGCATCCATGCGGGTGTCGGCAGCGGCAAGCAGTGCCTTGGCCGCGAAATAAGGATCGATGCCGGCGCCGTTCAGGCGCACGGTGATCGCGCCGTCCGGGCGTTGATACAGCCCGTCGAGCTGGAGTTCGGCAGCGCCCGCGTGCAGCACGGCGCAACACGCGGCGACGCAACAGGCAACGTGCCACGCGCGGCACAGCCTGACGGCGGCCGCCAGGCACACGCGTGCAGCCGGAAAAAGCGCGGGCCATTTCATGATCGGGGGCTCCTGCGCGGCAGTCCTGCGCAATCGTCGCCGAACGCGACGTTGGCCGCGTCGCGCCCGGCGAATGTGTCGACGGTGTGGCTCCGCTCACCCTGGCGCCGGTGAACCCGAGTCAGAATCGGAACGATGTCCCGTTGCGCGGCCGCGCCGACGATCCCACACATGACACGCCTTCCTCCCTTTTCCCGTTCAAGGACCGTGCGCCGTGGTGTCAGTGCGATCCGGTCACCGCAATGCCCGCCGTCGCGAACCCTCGTTCGGCAGACCCGAGCGCGTCGGCTACCGGCCGCGATGTGCGATCAAGCGCGACATGCACGCCGACCAGCTCGGCGCATGCCGCCTTGCCCGCAGAATTCGTCGTATTGATCTTCCCGTCCTTTCGTCGCCGCTCGAACGCGTTGGGGGCACGCCCGTCCTCTTGAAACAAGCAAGCGGTGAGCCATGAATCGCCCCGCCGCGTGGTGCAAGGGCCTGCGCATACTCGATCGACACACACCAGACACGGATCGTGAGTTTTTGATTCACCGGCGAATCAGCGTTCGCGTCCTTCGCAAGCGGGAATCTTCCGCCTGCCGAACACGAATGCCTTGCGCGACACCATTTCGGTAAACCCACCGCTGCGGGAAGTCGTTGCATGGCCTCTGTTCGGCAAGTACCTGCTCGTCGATCTGTCATCGTGCGGGTCGAGACGACCCGTCCCGGGCTTGCGTTACAGATGCGCAACGTTTCTCGCCGGCCGGGTCGGGCGATGCGCGCGACCCGATGCGCCGGGAGAAGCATTCGCACAGAGACAGTGCCGGAAATCCGCAGACGTCCCGCATATTTTCCATACAAGATTCGCATATCGAAATGATTCAAGGCGCCTGGAACGGCGCGTGCGGTTCTATCGGCAGCTGCTGCGCGACGCAAGTCGCCATGCTTCGAATCGCATGACCGGAGCGATGCAGCGAACGGTCAGATGTTTGTCCGCGTCGTGGCAGAGCGCCGCGACTGCTCGCGTAGCAATTGTGAAACGTTCCGCGGCGATCCACGTGTGCGAAGCGACTCTGGCCCGCTCACCGGGCCGCTGGTTTGAATATTGCTCTATCGGTAGCAGCAACAGGTACAAGTGCGCCGCGACGCGATGATGTGCGCAACCTGACGGACAGACGTGGCGATCTGCGCAGCGAGGAACACACATGACGTGATTGACCGAACAACGGACGGCCGTAGTCCGACGATTGCGTGGCGGAGACCGCGCGGACAAAAAGCGGCGCGCTCGTCCGGCAACACCGCTGCATGTCGCGCGGCCGGCGCCGGCCGGTGCGGCCGCATGCGGGGGGCGGGACGGGTCGCCTGCATCGATGCTTGGTGCCATGTGCCGGGACTTCCGGCGCGAAGAAGCTCAACGAGGACAACGATGAAAAAGATCTTGCTTGTGTTCGGGACTCGACCGGAAGCCATCAAGATGGCGCCGCTCGTCCGCGCGCTGAAGGCGCGAAGGGATGTAGACGCCAGGGTATGCGTCACCGCCCAGCATCGGGAAATGCTGGATCAGGTGCTCACCTTGTTCGACATCAAGCCAGACTACGATCTCAATCTGATGCGCCAGAGCCAGACGCTGACCGACGTGACGACGGGCATTCTTCAGGCGATCGGAATCGTCTTCGACGACTCGCGCCCCGACGTTGTCCTGGTGCATGGCGACACGACCACGACCCTGGCCGTCAGTCTCGCGGCGTTCTACCGTTATCTGCCGATCGGACACGTGGAAGCGGGCCTGCGCAGCGGCGACATCTGGTCGCCGTGGCCGGAGGAATTGAATCGCCGCGTGACCGATGCGGTGTCGTCATGGCATTTCGCGCCGACCGGCCGGGCGCGCGACAACCTGTTCAGCGAAGGTGTGCCGGTCGGCGCGGTCGTAATGACGGGCAACACCGTGATCGATGCGCTGCACGACGTCAAACGCATGCTCGACCACGACACGGTGCTCAACGACAAGGTCGCCGCGCACTTTCCCTTTCTCGATCCGTCCCGCCGCGTCGTGCTGATCACCGGCCATCGCCGCGAGAGCTTCGGCGAGCCGTTCCGGCATTTCTGCGAGGCACTCTGCACGCTCGCGAACCGCTATCGCGATGCGCAGTTCGTCTATCCGATGCACCTGAATCCGCACGTGCGCGAGCCGGCGCGTGCGCTGCTCGGCAGCGTGCCGAACATTTACCTGATCGAGCCGCAGGAATATCTTTCGTTCGTATTCCTGATGTCGCGCTCGCATTTCATCATCACCGATTCAGGCGGCATCCAGGAGGAAGGGCCCGCGCTCGGCAAGCCGGTGCTCGTCACGCGCGAGACGACCGAGCGGCCCGAAGCGATCCAGGCCGGTACCGCGCGGCTCGTCGGCACGGACCAGGACCGAATCGTCTGGGAGGCGTCGCGGCTGTTCGACAGCGAAAGCGCATACGAGGAAATGGCGCGCGCGAGCAATCCGTATGGCGACGGCCATGCGAGCGAGCGGATCGTTCACGCGCTGATGCATTCGCCGGGGGCGAGTGCGAATGCGACGAGCTTTTCGCTGGGGGCCGCCGAGATGCCGTTCAACGCGCTCGCGCTGGGGTTGCAGGCGTTGCGGTCGCCTTGAATGCGGTCATCGGGCGATATGCCGACGGGCGGCGACGCGCGATGTCGCCGCCCGTCGTTGGTCGGATGCGAACCGCCGTCCCTCGTCGTCGAATCGCGCCGTGCGAACACAGACCGCCGGCGTCCGCTACCGGACCACGGCATCGGCCATCGATTGCGCCTGCGCGACGAGCCGCAGGTAGATCCGCTGTGACACCACCTGCCTGGCGAAACATGCCTGCCGCGCGTCCTCGGGCACGCGCCCCGCGCTGCACGCCACGATCGGGCGCAGCGTCACGCTCTTCCACTGGATATAAACCCGTTCGCCCTGCCGGACCGACACGGCCAGCGTGTTCGGCCCGTCCGGCACGCCGTCCTGGCTTTCACCCAGCAGCCACGCCTTCACCACGCCGTCGGCCGGCTGCCGCTTGACGGGCAACTCGGCGAAGCGAAACGCAGCGGCGTCGTCGCTGAATATGTCCGTGTAAAGCGTTTCATTGTCGAGAATCGCGGCCACGTCGTCCGTCGGCTTGATGCCCGCATCCGCCGTGCTCGCCCACGCCTTCAGCAACGGAACCGTCGTCACGACGAGATTCGTCTTGCCGTCGGCCGACTTGAAGGCCAGCCCGTCCGGCCCCGGCGGCACCCCGTCGACGGGGCCGACGCTCTGCACCGTGCCCGCCGCCGTCGCGGCAAACCCTTTCGCCCGGACCGTGCCGATGAGCCGGGCGAGCCGTGCATTCACGTCGGCCGTGTACTGCCGGTCGACACTCGGCCGATCTTCCGTTCGTGCCGCCACCACGGCCGCCGCAGCCTTCTTCCGATAAGCAAGATACGAATCCGCCGGCGACGCAATCACCTTCGCCCCGACTGCGGCGAGCGCCGCCGCGACCACCACCGCCCCTACCCCGACCTTCAGTCTTGAAATGCGCTTCATTTTTATGACGTACCGAATCCCGCGCCAACAGCGAAAACGTCCGCCGAGATCCCGCGGCCGACGTCCCTGAGAAGCGCATCATTCTAACGTCGCGCGCGCTTCATTCATCAACCTTGAATGCCGATACCAGCCGCGTCAGTTCCGCCGCCTGCTGCTTCAGGCTTTCCGCCGCCGCGGCGCTTTGCTCCACCAGCGCCGCATTCTGCTGCGTCATCTGATCGAGCGACTGCACCGCGTCGCCGATCTGGTCGATGCCGGCGCTCTGTTCAAGGCTCGCCTCGGCGATCTCGCGCATCATCGCGCTGACGCCCTGCACCTGCGATACGACGTCGCTCATCACCTTCCCGGCCTCGCTGACGAGCCGCGACCCGGTGTTCACGGTCCCCGCGCTGTGCTCGATCAGCGCCTTGATCTCCTTCGCCGCCTGCGCGCTGCGCTGCGCGAGGTTGCGCACTTCCGACGCAACGACCGCGAACCCGCGTCCCTGCTCGCCGGCGCGCGCGGCCTCGACCGCCGCATTCAGCGCGAGGATGTTCGTCTGGAACGAGATACTGTCGATCATCACGATGATCTCGGAGATGCGCTGCGACGCATCGCTGATCTGCTCCATCGTCGTCACGACTTCACCCACGACGTGCCCGCCGCGCGTCGCCGTATCGGATGCGCCGGTGATCAGCTTCGCGGCCGTCGTCGCGGTTTCGGTGTTGTTGCGCACGACCGCCGTGATTTCCTCCATCGACGAAGCCGTCCGCTCGAGGTTGCTCGACTGCCCTTCGGTCCGCTCGCTGAGGTCCGCATTGCCCGACGCGATCTGCGCGGATCCGGTCGCGATCGACGCGGACGCAGCGCGAATCCGGTGAACGAGCGTCGACAACGACGACACGAAGCGGTTGAACGCGTCCGACAGCTGGCCGATCTCGTCCTCGCTCTCGACCGTCATCCGGCGCGTCAGGTCGCCCTGGCCGCTCGCGATCTCCGACAGCAGCGTCGCCGCGCGGCGGATCGGCGCGGCGATCGCGCGTCCGACCAGCCAGATCACGACCAGCGCGACGCCGAGGCCCGCGACCGCGGCGACCAGCGCCGCGCTGCGAATCGCACGCGTCACCGGGCCGAGCAGTTCGGCCTGCGGCACTTCGACGACCACATACGCATTCAGCTCCGGAATGAACGACGTCGCGATGAAGCGCGCACCGCTGTCGCCGTCGTAGCTCAGGTACGCATACGGCTTGCCGGCCAGCAGCGTCGACGACGCATCACCGGGCAGCCCCGGTTCGTCCTTCAGGAAGTGCTTGCCGTCGATCAGCGACGTATCGCGATGCATCATGATCGCGCCGTCGGGGCGCACGAGGAACGCGAACCCGGTATCGCCGATCCGGTACGCGGCGATCCCCTTCGCGAGCGCATCGACGGACAGGCTCATGCCGGTCGCGCCGACGGGCGTGCCGCCGAGTTCCACACGGCTGTTGATGAACAGCATGTAGCCGCCGGCCGTGACCTCGCGATCCAGGTTCACTTCGTAGGGCTTGCCCGACGCGAGGAAGGTCGCGAGCCAACGATCCTCGTCGGTGACCTTCCGCTGCAGGCCGGCCTCGTTGTAGTAGTTGCCGCTCTTCTTCGACGCCCACTGCACGGACGCCGCCTTCTGCTCGTCCTTCACGTTCCTCGCCAGCTCGGTCCAGCTGCGCGTGCCGGCGTCGGGCTCGCCGTCGGCTTCCCATTGCAGCAGGAACGCATCGCGCGCGAGGACACGCGATGCGGCGATCGGCCCGGCCATCTGACGCTGCACGTCGGCGCGGATGCCGCTCACGGCCGTCGGCAGCGCTTCGCGGACGACGCGATCGCGCACGGCGTTGCCGATCAGGCGGACACTCAACCCGCTCGAGATCGCGACGAACACGAGCAGGCAGCTCGTCATGCTGAGAATCAGCTTGTTCTGAATGGACAGCGTGCGCCAGAAATGCATGGGGAACCCTCGATAACCGCTCGGTCTGAGCCAGCTTGGGTTATCGGCAGGCGCGCGCGGAATCGCATCGCCGGGTTCAGATGTTTGCCATGCGGGATCCGATATGTCGTTGACGGATGACCGTCGCGCCGGTCGAGGCTCGCACGCTCAATACGCGACGAAGATCGTCACGCGCCGGTTGCGCGCCCGCGCGGCCGCATCGTCGCCCGCGACGAGCGGCTGCGTATCGGCCCGCCCGATTGCGGCGAGCCGGTGAGGTGCAACGCCGCGATCGGCCAGATAGCGCACCACGCTGCCTGCCCGTGCGGAGGACAGCTCCCAGTTCGATTCGTATTTCGCATTCGCGATCGGCACGCTGTCGGTGTGCCCCTCGACGAGAATGTCGCCGGTCGCATGCTCGGTCAGCGCCTGCGCGATCTGGCTCAGCACCGGCGTCGCATCGGGCAGCAAACGTGCATCGCCGACGTTGAACAGGACCTTCGCGTCGATGCCGATCTCGATGCCGTGCGGCGCGCGCAGAAGCGAGATGCGGCCGTTCGACTTCAGCGCGTCGAGCGATGTCAGCCATGCGGGGGCACGCCCGGGCGTCGCTGCGTCCGGCGCGCTCGCGGTCCCGCTGTCCTGCCGCGCGAGCGTCTGATAGCGCGCGTCGAGCGCGTTGTATTTCGCGAGCTGCAGCACGTACAGCGCGAGAAACAGCACCATCAGCGTCGTGATGAGATCCGCGTAGGAAAGCAGCCAGCGTCCGGACTGCGTGCCTTCGGCTTCGTCGTCGCGATCGGCGGCGGCCGAGGCCGCCCGTGCGCCGTCAGTTCGAGCGGTCATGTCGAAACTCCCGGAGCGTCATGCGAGGGACTCAGCCGCGCGGCCGCGCACGTCGCCGGTCAGCCGCGTCTCGATCGTATGCGGCGACTCCTTGCGCGAGATCGCAAGCAGCCCGTCGAGATAGAGCTTGCGGAAACGCAACTCGCTGTCGATCTGCGCGCGCAGCTTGCCGTAGAGCGGCAGAAACACGAGGTTCGCAAACGCGAGGCCGTAGAGCGTCGCGATGAACGCGACCGCGATGCCCGGCCCGAGCTGCGCCGGTTCGAGAATGTGGCTTGTCACCTGGACCAGCCCGAGCACCGAGCCGAGAATGCCGAATGTCGGCGCATAGCCGCCGGCCTGCTGCCACACGCGCGCGGCCGCGAGCCGGCTGCGCTCGTATGCGTCGAGTTCGCGGTGCAGCGCGTCCTCGAGCACGGCGGTCGACACGCCGTTCGCGAGCAGTTCAAGCCCGCGCCGCGCGAACGGATGGATGCCGCTCACGTCCATCGATTCGAAGGCGAGCAACCCGTCGAGCTTCGCGCGATCGCCCCACTCCAGCAGGTCGGTCAGGTGCTTGCGGTCGACTTCCTGCGCACGCACGAACGCGAGTCGCAACTGTTTCACCGCATCGAAAAACCGCGCCCACGTGTTCTGGATCATCACCGCGCCGAGCGTACCGCCGAGCACGATCACGAGCGCCTCGAACTGGAACAGCGTCGAAAAATGTCCGCCTTCCTGTGCGAAGCCGAATACGATCGCCGCGCCGCCGAGCAGCACGCCGGCCAGGGTCAACAAGTCCATAGATGTCTCCGTCGGGTTGCGCGTCACGCGTCGGATGAAGCCAGCGGCACCGGTGCCGCAGGCGCCTTGGCCGCGCGCACGGCATCGAGCACGCGTCGTTCGATCTCCTCGACCTCGATCGGGTCGAGCTTCAGCTCACGGCGCATCACCCACGACACCTCGTTGCGCCGCGCTTCCGTCATCACGGAGAACAACTTGTCGGCCACCGCGCGATCGTCGAGGCTCGCGATCAGCTTTGCGAGATCGTACGTATCGAATGCGCTGATCACGTCGAACAGCGTTCGCTGATCGACCCACACGACATCCTCGAGCGCACGCACGTCGCCGCCGGCGCGCGGGCTGCGCCGCGAGAAATACGCGACGCCTTTCTGCTCGACGTAACCGAGCACTTTCGACTTGCGGAACGCGAACACCTCGTCGGCGATCTCGCCGTGCGACAGCTTGTTGAGCAGCAACTTCCGGTCGACGCCGATCAGCGCTTCGAGATCGGCCAGTTCGATCAGTTCAAGCTCGCTGTTGATGGACAGGTCGAGATCGTGATCGGCGACCTGCTGCGCGCGATCGACCACGCGCGCGGCATCGAACGTGACGACCTGGCGCGCATCCGACGACGCCGAGTAATCGACCGCGCCGCCGGCATGGTCGGGCTGCGCGGCTTCGATCGTGACGAGATTGAGCTTCTCCATGCGGCGCAGCATCGCAAGCACGTGCGGGCGCGAATGGCCGGCGATCGCGCGACAGCGGCGAATCACGTCCGCGAGCGGCACCGATGCCTCGGCCGCTTGCGCCTGCATCGGCCGCCGCGACCACGCGTCGTCCGATCCGCGCGTGTCGGCACTCGCCATCAGCGACAGCACATGCGCATACGACAGCACGCCCGGCATGAAGTCCGCGTGCGTATAGGTCGCGAGCTGGTCGTCCTTGCGCTTCACGCGCCGGATCATCGTGCGCACGACATGACGGAGCAGCGCGGACACGTGCTCGATTTCCTCGTCGAGCAGCGCGGCCGGCACGACCGTGAGCTGACAGAACGACAGCGCCTTCGCCGTATGCGCGCGCGGCTCGGATGAGAGCAGCGCGGATTCGCCGAAGAACTCGCCGCGCCCGAGCGTCGCGACGACGACACGCTTGTCCTCGCAGCGCGTCGACAGCTCGACCTTGCCGTCGGCGATCAGAAAGATGACGGGCTCGCCGGCGAAGCCCTCCGAGTAGATGATCTCGCCGGGCGCGGCCGTACGCGTCCAAGATTGCTGACGGTTCAAGTTGGTTCCCCTGCTGCGCTGGTTGTTGCGGACTGCGCGTCGCATCTCGCATGCATGCGATCGACAGTCATCCCCGTGCCCGCTTAACGTCATCGGCATCGCCATCCTTTAGGGAATTCGTGCGCGTTTTCATCGAAAATCACGGTGAAACGTTTGCGAGCGGACACGCGTCGTCGCAAGTATCCATTCGATGCTTCCGCAAGCGTGCGCCGCCGATCGACAGCTCGACGATGGGCGTGCGGCGCGCGAGGCGCGCAAAGCGCAACAGCGCAGCGACGGCGTTTCCCGTTCAGTCGGCCAAACCGGCCGGACCGATGTCGCCGGCATTCGTTTCGGGATGCTGTCTTTATCTTGCGGAAGCGCCGCGGGCGCGACTTTCCCTGCGCATTATCCGGCCCCTTTACACCTATATCGTCCGATAATTACCTTTTATTTTCGTCTAAAATCACGCTTCTTCTTACTTTAGGATGGAATGAAGTTTTGATTAAACTGACGAAAACTATCTCGCGCACGGCCATTGCCGCATGCGTTGCTTATGCCGGGCTGATGCCCCTGTCCCAATCCGCCAGCGCCCAGGTCGAACCGCTGAAGAATCCGGTCTACGGCGTTACGCTCGACGACCTGACGAAGCTGGATGCGATCGTCGCGTCGCTGCAGAACCTGCCGTACCGGCCAACCGTGCGCGTCGTGTTCGATCCGGGCACGTCGGCCGCCGACTACTACGCGCCGCTGCTACGTCTGCACGCCGTCGCGTACGTGATGGGCGAGGTCTACGATTCTTACTATTTCCCGACGAATCTCGCGACGTACAAGGCGCGAACGCAGGAACTCGTGTCGCAGTTGAAGAACACGGTCGACGTGTGGGAGATCGCAAACGAAATCAACGGCGAATGGCTGCGCCCCGATCCGAGCGGCACGAATACCACGGTCAATTCGGAGGAGCAGCAGATCGGCCAGATGGTCGCCGCGGCCAACACGATCGTCAAATCGAACGGCGGCAAGACCGCGATCACGCTGTACTACAACGACGACAGCAAGGGCAACAACTGCTGGGAGAAGCCGCAGGATTACTGGAAGACCTGGCCGACGGCTTTCCTGCCGGCCACGGTGCGCCAGCAGGCCGACTACGCGCTGTTCAGCTACTACCCGTATCAGGATTGCCCGGGGCTCAATCCGTCGTGGAATAGCGATTTCGCGGCACTGGAAAGCATCTTCCCGAACGCGAAGGTCGGTTTCGGCGAAATTGGCACATCGGAAACTTCCGCGCCGGCGTCCGTGCAGCAGAATCTGATCAAAACCTATTACCCGATGGTCAACAGCATGAACGATCCGCGTTTCATCGGTGGATTCTTCTGGTGGAACTACGCCGAGCAGATGGTCCCGTATTCCACGAGCTCGTACTTCCAGCTGTTGCGTCAAACCATCATCACGCTGAAGTCGCCCAACTGATCGGGCTCATCCGCGAGTCGTTCCTGCGTCAGCGTAGCCGCTCAGAACCACAATGTCGCGCGTACCACGAGACCACGTGCGCGTGCCGCTGACGTCAATGGAAAACGATATTGCACCGTCACGTCGAGATAGCTCGCCGGCGCGGTATACCTGCCTTCGCGAAACCAGTACCTGAACTGGACGCCGGGCCCCGCACCGATCGCCGTCTCGTCCGGCTGACGATTGTCGTGATCGCCTGCCACCGCGACGTGCGGGTAGACGGTCAGCCGGTCGCTGAGCGCCGGCAGACGCCACGTATGCCCGTAGCGCAGCTCCGAATAGATGATGTAGCGGCCCGCCTTGATGAAATACGCCCCCTCGACATAAGCCTGCCAGCTCCGCCAGCTCGGTTCGGTCACCCGCAGATCGGTGCCCGCCTCCGACGAATAGCCCAGGCGCATCAGCCAGTCCGTCATCGACAGGCTGCCGACATGGAACAGCCGCTCGGCGGTCACCACCACGTTCTGGTCAGGTATCGGCTTGTAGCGCGCACCCACCGACCCTTGCACGGTCGGCATGCCGGTCACGTTGCCGCTGCCGTCGTAGGCCGTGCCATATCCGCGCACGAAGAACTGGAAAATACGGCCGTTCTGATAGCCGATCTTCGGCGGCTGCCAGTACACCTCCACACCCGGCTGGAGCACGTTGACGGTGCCTTGCGGGCCGAATGCGGCCGACTGGTATGGCGCACTCAGCACGAAGCCCCAGGTGCGCTCCAGCTGTTCGACTTCCCGCCGATAGCCGAACTTGCGCTGCGTGTCGAACGCGTGTTCGTTTTCATCGGCATCGAGACTGCGTTCAAACAGCTGGACGGATTGCTCATTCAATCCGATCCGCTTGGCGGTATAGCCGGCGTCCGCGTAGTTCATCGCGTTGCCGGCGCCGCCGGCGAAACCCGCCTGGAATGCGTCGAGCGCCTCACGATCCTTGTGTTCGCGCACGAGGTCATAGGCGTGCTGCAGTTCCTGCTGGGCGCTATCGTCGACCGGCGTCTGCGGCGGCGGATCGACTTGCCGCGCCTGCGCCGCGATCGACGCAGCCATGTTGCGCTCCGCATCCGTCGATGCATCGCTCGCCGCCAGCTCCGCCATGCGGATGGCGCTTTCGCGATCGCCGGCCTGCAGGCTCAGTTGCGCGATGCGCACCTGGATCACGGCCGATTTTTCATCGGCCAGCGGCGCCAGTGCAACGCCCGCTTCATGCGGGCGATTGGCCGCGAGCGCGCTGTCCGACCATGCGAGACGCAAGTTGCGCTGCTGCTCGAGGCTCCATTTTCCGGTCGCGACGGCGGCCGAGAAATCGCGGCACGCAACGTCGTAGCGCATCTGCCGCTGCGCCAGGTAGCCATGCTGCGCCAGCACCTCCGGGCTCTTCGGAAAACGGACGCTCAGCGATTCCAGCATCGCGTCCGCTTCGTCGACTTTTCCTTCGCGCCGGTACACATCCGCGAGCAGCAGCCCGAGCTGCTCGCTCCCCGGCTGAATCTTGACGGCGCGCGACGCATACGCTTCCGCGCGCGGCAGGTCGCCGGCATTGATCGCCTTGTAGGCGCCGTCGGCGAGCCGGTAGGCCTTGGCGGTAAGGTGCTGGGCGGCGGATGCCGGCACCTGCCAGGCGAGCGATATGGCGAGGGCCAGGGCACTCAACCGTGCGCAGCGCGTGAGGCCGGCCGGGATCGGACGTGTCGAGCGCTTCATGCCTGTTCTCCCGACGGCCTTTTTGCCGGAGATGCCGGCGGCGTCGCGTCGTCGCCGTCGCGCAGCCGGGCGATGTCGACGAAGCGCGAGTGCCGCGCGAGTTCGGCGGCAATCTCGGCATCGCAAGCGATGAAATAGGCAACGTTCGATCTGGCACCGCGCCGCACGACGTCCTGTTCGTCCTGCGTGAGCGGGCGACCGACCGCAACATTGAGTGTCCCGTCGTCCGCGGTCGAAAACGGGACGGCGCGATACGCATACTGCAGCTCGAAGGCCAGCGAATCCGCGAAATGGCCTACCGCGACGTTGCCCAGGCTCACGCGCGGCAGGTCCGCCTGCTCGGCGATCGCGTCGGCCAGCGATTCGGTGGAAAGCGCGCCGCATTCGAGCAACAGTTCGCCCAGCCGCTTGCCGCATGTCAGTTGTTTCTCGAGCCCTGCTTGCAACTGCTCCAGAGAAACCACGCCCCAGCCGACCAGGATCTCGCCGATCTTGCGCCGCGCCTTCCCGAGTTCTTCGTTCGACAGATAGGTATGACTGGTCTTGTCCCACGCGATCGGCCTGCCGCTCACGAGGTGGCCGACATAGATGCGCCACGCGCGACTCACCGCGCAGAAATTGATCAGGTTGTTGACGAACATCCTGGGGATCGACAGCAGCCCCTGGAGCGGCCCGTTCAGCTTGCTGACGAAGTGGAAGCGCTGACCGGCGCGGGCGAACAGCATGACGGTGTTGATCCAAAGCAGCGGCGTCACCCATGCACCGGCCATCAACACGTGGGTGCCGGCCGGAATGATGTGGCCGCTTTTCTGAAGGACGGCAAGCAACACGAAATTGAGCAGCACGCCGTAGGCAACCACTGAAAACAGCGACGTCAAGATGCCTTTGCGATCGTGGAAGAACATGTAGCGGGTGAGGAGGTCGCCCTTCCAGCCGAGCTGCTCCCAGCCCTGGAAGGCGATGCCGAGGATCCAGCGCGCTCGCTGCCGGTAGGCGGTGCGAAACGTCTTCGGGAAATACTCGCGCGTGGCCAGCAGGTTTCGATTGTCCGCGTCGGACCCCGCGCGCTCACCGCCATCATCGCGCACGAGGCCCGAGAGCGGAAAGCAGGCAAACACTTCCTTCATGCCGAGATCTCTCAACCGGAAGCTGAAGTCGTAGTCCTCGGTCAGCGAACTCGTGTTGAACGGGCAACCGTCGCGCTCCTTCATCGCCGCTTCGATCGAACGCCGGCTATAGCACGATGCCACGCCCGCGCCCGGCACCACGCCGGTCAGGCGGGCGCGCACCGGCACGTCCTTCTGGTGCGTTTCACTGAAATCGTCGAGGTAGCAGCCGGCGACGAACTCGTTCCATTTTCGCGGCAAGGACAGAACCGGGAGCTGGACCAGATCGCTTTCCGCTACCGCATGATTGAGGTACTTGAGTTCGACCGGATGAATGACGTCTTCGCAGTCGTGCATGACGACGCCCGCGAACCGGACGTGATGGACTTCTTCGTAGCGCAGGATGGTTTCGATGATCCAGTTCAGGCAATCGGCCTTGCAGGTCGGCCCATCGTTCATGACCGTTGCGCGCGTCACCCTGCCCGGATACCGGCGCACCATCCGTTCGACTTCCGCCGTGGTTTCAGCGTCGTTGTGGTAGGTGCCGACGAAGATGACGTAGCGCTCGTACTCGAGGGTCGCCAGCGTGTTTTCGATCATCTTGGCGATCACGTCATACTCTTTCCACGCCGGCACCATGAGTGCCAGATGGCGCTCGTCCAGCGCGCGCAGCATGCCGATATCGACAGTCTGCGATTTCTCGCGTCGCAAGATTCGCCCGAGTTCAAACGACCAGTAGCAGGCATCCAGCGTGAGGTCATCCAGCGTGCTGACCAGGATGACGATGGCGGTCACAATGGCGACAATGTTGAGCGCATATAAATACGCACTCCATATCATATTATCCATCACTTTTCCGCGCTCGTCTCTTGTTCGTGCTTCTTCTCCGCCGCACCAACGTAAGACGGAATCGCGCCCGTCCCCGTCGACCCCATCACGTCCACTTCGTGGCCAGCGCCACGTCGATTCCTTTCGCCCCCAAAAGACTCGATGACGCATCGAGCGTTATTGATACGACCACGTACCATCAGTAAACATGCAACGTGTTCAGTGGATGACTTTTGACAGCCGGTTTCCCTCGCTTGCTTGCCTGCGCCCCTGCATTCGCCGACGCTTGCAGCCGTTTCCGATCCGGCGCCGCGCAGTGCGTCCCGTGCGCCGCCTTCTCCACGCACAGCTCTTCAAGCAAGTCGTGCGCCATCGTCGCGCCACCCTTGGCCTTCGGAGGCCTGGCGCGGGCGTCGCGCGATTGCCGAATCGAATCCGGTCCAAACGTTTCAGTGCTGAAACACGCTGTCGAGCCACCCGATGAACGCAACATGGCCGGTCGAACACCGCGCTCCGGTTGCCGAGATCGGCGCGGCATCGCGCTGTGCGGCAGCCAGTGACTGCAATGAGCGTCGTCTGACGAAACGATCCGGTGTCCGAATCTCTGTTGCATGTGCAAGACGACCGGCCCGATTTCCGCGTTGCAGTATGCGGCGCGCGGCGCGCAACTGGTTTTCCCTGAATCGTCCGAACAAGCTCGACGAATGCGCTGGATGGAATACGCGAAGGCGGCCGCGTTGCATGCGTGAAACGTTTATCGAAACAAATCTCAGACTGTCTCGACGTGCCGATTTCGGCGTGTCGGCCTGGTGCTCATTTGCGGCGGATGGTACGGATTTAGCTTGAAGGCAGGACTATCCGGTTGCGTATTTTCATCCGGTATCAAGCGCGCAAAAGAAACGACATAACGCCCCGATTTTGAATGCTGAATGGCACTTCGCCAGGCTCGTTTCGTAAACGAGATGAACTTAATTTGCATATCAAAGGATGAACATCATGCCTTCGCATCGCCATCAATCTTTTCGAAACGGGTTGAGCGCCGTCGGGCTAATCGTCGCGTTGGCCTCCGCGCTCGTCGTCATCGGCGCGACGCAGGAAGCGAGTGCGCAGCAGACGAACCAGTCGTCGACCGGCAAGATCAAGCCGCCGCCGCTGCCGATCGGCTCCGCCCAGGTCAATCTGAAGGCCGGCATGTCCGACGAGGATTGGGACAAGGCATACAAAGAGACGGGGCGCCCCAAGTTCAACAGGAAGCTCGTCAAGAAGAACAACGGCAACGTTGAACGTGACTAGGGAGAAACGGCCATGAAGAAGATCTTGATCGTCATAGCACTGCTTGCCGGACTCGCGCAAATGACATTGCCGGGCACGGCGCACGCGCAGGCCACCACCGCCCATACGCTTGTGCTGTACGACAACCCGCCGAACGACCCGTATTCGAAGCTCGGCCTGATGTACAGCATCATGTTGAGGAACCTGCTCGGCCACTTCAATACGACGGTCGACATGGTGCCGATACAGAACTACACGGCCGGCATGATCGGCAGCCACGATGCGACGTTCTACGTCGGCGACTACTACAACAATCCGATTCCGGCGGCGTTCATGAGCGACGTGATGACCGCCACGAAGACCGTCGTCTGGTTCAAGTACAACCTGTGGCAGCTCGCCTGGAACACGGCCTACACGTTCAACCAGACCTACGGGTTCAGCTTCCTGGGCCTTGCCGGGATGAACGCGACGCCTTCGTCGAGCAATCCGAACCCCGGCTTCTACGACACGGTCACGTACAAGAACCTGTCGATGGTCAAGTACTACGCGTATAACGCATCGACCGGCGTCATCAGCGCGGACCCGGATGTCGGCCTGACCCAGGTGCTCGACACCACGAAGGCGCAGACGCTCGTCACCATCAAGAACAGCACGAGCGGCGCCACCACGCCGTACGTCGTTCGCTCGGGCAAGCTCTGGTACTTCGCGGACGTGCCGTTCTCGTACATCGGCCCGACGGATCGCTACCTGGTGATCTGCGACATCCTGCACGACATCTTGCAGACCAATGCACCGGTGAATCATCGTGCACTCGTCCGTCTCGAGGATCTCGACGCGTTCACGACGACGGCTTCGATGAAACAGCTGACGGATTACCTGTACTCGAAGAAGATCAAGTTCACGATGGCGACCATCCCGCTGTATACCGATCCGAACGGGTATTACAACGGCGGCGTCCCGGAAACGATCCATCTTGCGCAAGCAACGGGCCTGAAGAGTGCGTTGAACTATGCGATCGCGCGCGGCGGCTCGATCGTGATGCACGGCTATACGCACCAGTACGATTCGACGCCGAACGTTCAGAACGCGGTCAGCGGCAGCGACTACGAGTTCTGGTTCGCGGTGCAGAATCGTCCGGTCGACGAGGACTCCGTGCAATGGGCGGAAGGCAGAATGGCCGACGGCATCGCCGAGTTCACGAACAACGGCTACAAGATCGTCGGCTGGGCCGCGCCGCAGTACCAGATGTCGCCGAATGCAGCGGCGGCCACCGCCGTCACGTTCCCGACCACGTTCCAGCGGGCCGTCTACTACACGTCGACCAATCCGCAACTCGGAACGGGAGCAGCCAACCAGGACTTTTCTGCCGGGCAGTTCTTCCCGTACATCATCAATTCCGATTACTACGGAGAGCGGATCATTCCGGAGAACCTGGGCAGCATCCAGTACAACATCTGCAATATCGACCAGTTCTCGTGCATCTCGTACACATGGCAGCAACTCGTCACCAACGCACAATACGGTCTGGCGGTGCGGGACGGCTTCGCGTCGTTCTTCTTCCACCCGTACTGGCTGGAGCCCGATCTCAAATTGCCGGCCTTCAAGGACTTCCAGAGTCTGATCACCGGCATCACGAATCTCGGCTATACGTGGGCGGACGGCACGACGGCCAAGTGACACGCGCCGGCGAAAGCCTCGTGCGACCCGCTGCGGGAATGCGGGTCGCACATTTGCATGGGGTCGGCTACGATGACGCGCGGGAACGCTTCCGGGGGAGGCAGCGATGATCACGTACGCCATCCGGACCTTGCGCGGCATTCGACAGCGTATGGGCCGGTTCCGGCGCACAAGCCGGGCTCCCCGGCGCTCGCCCGCGCCGCATTCGTCGCGAACGGCGACGCTCGTGACCATCGGCGCGTCGCTCGTCATGGCCGCGTGTAGCTGGACGCCGCACGACGTGCAGGCCGACGGCATCGTCTGGCAGGTGGACAATGCGACGACCCGTCCGGTCGGGAACTGGCAGATGCTCGGCGTACACGATCTGTTGATCCAGTGGAGCGTCGTCGACGACACCGCGTACGTACCCGGCACCGGCATCCGCTCCGCGGCGCAGCTTCCGGACTGGGCCCGCATCGGCCGCGAGCCGTGGGCCGAAAACGTCATTCTGGGCCTGGCCGGCTATCAGGACGAAAAGCGTGCGCGCACCCATCTGTCGACGCTGGCGGACCAGTCAGCGCAAGTGGCACGCGCGCACGTTCCGCTGCATGTCACCGGCTACTACTTCCCGGTCGAAATCGATCCGACCTGGCAGGATGCGCCCAGGCTCGTCGAGATCCTGAAGCGGCTGCCGCGGCCGCTGTGGGTGAGCGTGTACGACCAGACCAATATCGGCGGGAAAGCGCTGGCCGACTGGCTCTCATCCTGGCTTCCTCCGGACGTCGGCGTATTCTTCCAGGACGGTTGCGGCGTCTATGCGCGCGAACCGTACGTCGCGCGCACCTACGCCGACGAGCTGGCCTCGCGCCTGGGGAAACGACATGTACGGATGATCGCGGAGGCCTTCCGGCCCGGCGAGCACGGTGGATTCAGGCCGGCCACCGCCGAGGAACTGGGCAAGCAGCTGGCGGCTTACCGGGGCTATCAGGTCTATCTGTTCGACGGTCCGCACTATGTGTCGGACAATCTCACCCGAGCACTCGTCACCGGCACGCCCAGGCCGCCCGCATCCGGGCCCGCCGCAACGACGCCCTGACGATCCTGCCGCGCCTGGCTCGGGGCACGAAAGTGCGCCGCGCGTCAGAACTCCATGTCCAGTTCGTCGATGTCTTCCTGCTCTGCTTTCGCGGCATCGATCCACTCCGCGACGAACGGATGCGCGAGGATGCGCATGCAGTACTCGGCGATATCGGGTTCGAGTTTCACGTCGTAGGTCAGGAATCGCGTGACGACCGGCGCGTACATCGCATCGGCGACACCGATCCGCTCGCCGAACAGCCACGGGCCGCCGTATGCGGCCAGACAATCGCGCCAGATCGTCACGATGCGTTCGATGTCGTGCTGCGCACGCGACCAGATCCGGAAACCGGGAAAATGCGCGCGCAGGTTCATCGGCAGCGCGGAGCGCAGCGCGCTGAAACCGGAATGCATCTCGCCGCAGATCGACCGGCAATGCGCGCGCGCATGCCGGTCGTCGGGCAACAACTGCGCCTGCGGCTGGATCTCGTTCAGATATTCGGCGATCGCGAGCGTGTCCCACACCCTGTTGCCGTCGTGCGTCAGGCACGGCACGAGGATCGACGGCGACAGCAGCAGCAGTTCCGCGCGCGATGCCGCGTCGATCGGCGCGCTGACGGTCTCGAACGCGAGCCCGCTCAATCTTGCGAGCAGCCAGCCGCGCATCGACCACGACGAGTAGTTGCGGCTGCTGATGGTCAACGTCGTCGGTCCGGTAGATCCCATGTCACTCTCCCGCTGATTGCCGTTCGTGCCCCTGCACCGAAAGCGCGCCGCGCCACGCGAACCGCACCACGCCGGTGCGGCGCGTTCGCCGAACTGGCGCATTGCCGCACAGTGGGGCGACACGGCCGTTACCCCGAACCGCTGCAGTTGCGCGTGGCGTTCGGCCGTCCGGCTGCAGCGAGCCACATGTGTCGCCGTGTCCGTCGCCGTATTCGCAAACCGCGTGCAACGCGCGTGCCAGCCGCATGCTGGCATACGGCTTGCCTCGTTCCATGCAACGTGACGCAACGAGCGAAGACCATGAACCTGCTTGCCTATCCGTTCTACCAATGGTCTGCCGAATGCCTGCGCCCGGCGCGTGCATGGGCGGCCGCCACACGCGCGACGATGTCGATGTGGCCGCCCGCCACGTCGACGCCGACGGGCCGCACGGTCGACGCGCTGTGCGAACTGCTCGAATGCTGCGCGTTCTCGCACCGGCGCCCGCCGTTCGGCATCGCGTCGGTCGTCGTCGACGGCGAATCGGTGCCGATCGTCGAGGAAGCCGCGGCGGCCACGCCGTTCGGCACGCTGCTGCATTTCCGCAAGGCGCGGCCGGTTGCGCGCCAGCCGCGCGTGCTGATCGTCGCGCCGATGTCCGGGCATTTCGCGACGCTGCTGCGCGGCACCGTCGGCACGATGCTCGCCGATCACGACGTGTACATCACCGACTGGCACAACCCGCGAGACATCCCGCTTTCGGCCGGGCGTTTCGGCTTCGACGAATACGTCGGGCACGTCATCGATTTCATTCACCATATCGGCCCGGACGCACACGTGCTCGCGATCTGCCAGCCGACCGTCGCCGCGCTGTCGGCAGTCGCGCTGATGGCCGCCGGCGGAGATCCGACCCAACCCGCGAGCCTGACGCTGATGGCGGGGCCGATCGACTGCCGCGTGAATCCGACGAAAGTCAACGCACTCGCCACGAGCAGGCCGATCGAATGGTTCGCGCGCAACCTGATCAGTGTCGTGCCGGCCGGCTTCGTCGGCGCGCAGCGTTGCGTGTATCCGGGCTTCGTGCAGGTCGGCGCGTTCATGTCGATGAATCCCGACCGCCATGCCGCTTCGTTTGCCGACCTCTACTACGAGCGTGCGAAAGGCGACGTGGCGAAAGCCGACACGCTGCGCCATTTCTACGATGAATACTTCGCGACGGCCGATCTCACCGCGGAGTTCTATCTGGAAACGGTCGAGAAAGTATTCCAGCAATACGCGCTCGCGCGCGGCGAGCTGATGGTCGGCGACCGGTTGGTGGAACCGGCGGCGATCCACCGCACCGCGCTGCTGACGATCGAGGGCGAGAAGGACGACATCTGCGCCGTGGGCCAGACGGTGGCCGCGCAGGAGCTGTGTTCGGGATTGCCGCCTTACCTGAAAACGCACCACGTGCAGACGGGCGTGGGTCACTATGGCGTGTTCAACGGCAGCCGTTGGGAAACGCAGATCTATCCGATCGTACGTGCGACGATCCACGACAACGAACCTTACGATCGCAGCGCCGATACGGACGGCGGAGCGAGCGGCGTGCACTACGTGACGCTGCGGTCATTGCTCGACGCGCGCGCGGCCGGTCACGATACGGCGGCGGCCGCGACGCAATCCGATCGCGTGCACTGAACCCGCGCGGTACGGCAGCGCTCCGCGCGGCACATCGGCGCTACAAACGAATCGCCCCGCACGGATGGCGGGGCGCGATGCCGGTCAGTGCGCGAGCGGCAACGCTCGCGCATGCCGTCGATATTACGAACAGGCCTTGCCGTGCGATGCGTGGTAGCCCTTCGTCTTCGCATCGGCTTCCGACATGTAGCTGCCGTGCTTCGTCTTGCCGTAGTACTTGTCGGTCGAGCAGTGGTAGACCTTCGTGCTGTCGTTGGCCCACACCTTGCCCGCGCCGCCGCCGGGCGCCGCTGCCGCGGTCGTCGCGGGCGCGCTCTTCGCCGGTGCCGCGCCCGATGCGGCGGAAGCGGAAGCCGCGGTCGCGGGGGTTGCGGCCGGTGCGCTGGCCGCGGCTGCCGACGAGGCGCCGTACCACGTCTTCACGCCCTTGTGACCGGCGCATGCGCCCTTCTTCGACGCGCCCGAGTAGAACGAACCGTCCTTGCACAGCCCGGTCGTGCCGGCCGGCGCGCTGGCCGGAACCTGTGCGAACGCACCGATCGACATGCCCATGCCCGCGACGAGCGCGGCGATCAACATCGTCTTTTTCATAGTCCTCTCCTGATTTGCCTGAATGGGAAAAACACCCCGACGCGATGCGGGGAATACCGCGCCGCGGGTCAACGAACCCAGCGGCACACGCGGTGATGGTGGTGATCGAAATGGCACACTCGGTGCGAATGGGCTTCGGCCAGCGCCGGCACGAGCGCGGCGCAGGCGACGGCCGTCACGGTCAGGATCTTCGCGATGCGGGTCATGACATTCTCCTGGGTAAGGCAGCCGGCGCTCCGGCTGTTATCCCCTTAACGCCGGCCACCGATGCGCCGTGCACCGCACCCGCGTCGAATTGACGATCTTTGACAGCGTGTAACGAAACGTCACGCGTGGCTGACAAACAACCGTCAGTTCTTTCCATTTCATTACGCGGCGAACGCTTTGGATATCGAATGACCGAAGCAGGACGAGGTGTCGGGACACGATCAATAAAAAAACCGCCCGAAGGCGGTAATGCCGTTCAGTTAAGCAGCTGAACGGCATTTTTTATTTTAGGGAAGGATTGGTTGTAAACGCTGCGCTGAGATGTTAACTTTTGGCGTGAT
>NZ_LOWY01000009.1:0-4446 GCF_001524185.1 Burkholderia sp. FL-7-2-10-S1-D7
GTCGCGATGTGGTTCAGGTATTCGACGCCGCCGTCGATCCGGCCGTACAGCGTCACGCTTGTCTGTGCGAACGCGGCCGCCGGCGTGGCGGCCACGATCAGCCATGCGAAATGTTTGAGTGACAACGTCCCGCCCCTTTTTAGTCTCGATCGCCGACGATCGCCAGCCTGCGTACGCTCGACCGTCCGCGACCGATCAACAATCACCCGAGATCTGCTGAGCGGAGCTCAAGCAATCCCTCGGCCCCCCAGCCGTTCTCTTATGCAAAATGAATTTTTCTTGTCGCCGGCGAATTCCTCACAAAAATGACGAACAATAAACCAAACCGACCGCATTAAGCACCGGCAATTGATTATTCAATCAATAACAACCAAGATGGATACAATACGGAAAACATCACTCGATTAACTCCAAACACTCCGCAATCCACTCAAAATGCGCGAGACTCAAGACGACCTGGAGCGAAAGGCGTACGTTCAACCATCGAACCCACGCTAGACAAGCGTGTCCGGAACCAGAGCGGCATATCGACCGATAATGATGCTCGCCATGCCCTTAATTTTTAATATAGTAAGGAAATGAAAATCTGCCAACAACGAAAAATTGAAAACTCATCGATTCTATTTCTTACATTGACGGCGGCATAGACTGATGTAGCATTCAACCGGCAAGCATCTCCGCGGATGCCACCCGTTGTTCGCTGCAATAATGCAATGACGCCGAGACCACGCAACCGACGATGGCATTGTTCGCAGGTTCACGAGCGCGCGATTCTGACAAGTGCTTGCCCGTCTACTTCACCCTTCCAAAGGAACCTGTCTCATGTGGACCAAACCCGCCTACATAGATCTGCGTCTCGGTTTCGAAATCACCATGTACGTTTCGAACCGTTGATTCGAAAATGCAGGATCAAGCAAAAAGCCTCGGCTTGCCGAGGCTTTTTGCTTGATGAAGCCCACCCATCGAAGATCGGCCATGCTCATACACATCCTCGGATCGGCCGCAGGCGGCGGCTTTCCGCAATGGAACTGCAACTGCGCGAACTGCGCGGGGTATCGCAACAACACCGTAGAGGCACACGCACGCACCCAATCATCGATCGCGCTGTCCGACGACGGTGTGAACTGGATCCTGTGTAACGCGTCGCCCGACATACGTGCGCAGTTGCAAAGCTTCGCACCGATGCAGCCCGGCCACGCGCCACGCGATACCGGCATCGGCGCGATCGTCCTGATGGACAGCCAGATCGACCACACCGCCGGCTTGCTTGGCTTGCGTGAAGGCTGCCCGCTTCAGATTTGGTGTACGGATATGGTCCACGATGACTTGACGACCGGCTTTCCGCTGTTCGACATGTTGAAGCACTGGAACGGCGGGCTCATCTGGAACCGCATCGAGCCGGACAGCTGCTTCGTCGTACCGGTCTGCCCGAACCTGAAATTCACGCCGTTTCCTCTGCGCAGCTCGGCGCCGCCCTATTCGCCGCATCGTCATGCCCCCCACGTCGGCGACAACATCGGCCTGATCGTCGAGGACACGCGCACGGGCGGCATGTTGCTCTACGCACCGGGGATCGGCATTGTAGACGACATGCTTCTGAAACGTATGAACGCCTCGGACTGCCTGCTCGTCGATGGCACGCTATGGGACGATGACGAAATGCGGCGACTCGGCGTCGGCACCCGCACGGGCCGCGAAATGGGCCATCTCGCGCTAAGCGGCCAGCGCGGCATGATGGAAATGCTTGGGCGCGTTTCCAAACCCCGCAAGGTGCTGATCCATATCAACAATACCAATCCGATCCTCGACGAACGTTCCGTCCAGCGCTCGGAACTGCGGCGCCGCGACATCGAGATCGCGTTCGACGGCATGCAGATCGTGCTATGAGAAGCACTCCCTACCATCATGTGAACTCGTCGCGCATCGATCACGAAACAGCGGGCCGTTTTGCCGCGCCCCACCATTTCCAGACGTCATGAAACCACAGACGGGCCAATTGCCCCTCACTCCCGGTCAGTTCGAGCAGGCGCTACGCGCCAAGGGTACCTTCTATCACATTCACCATCCCTATCATGTCGCGATGTACGAAGGCCGCGCAACCCGGGAACAGATCCAGGGCTGGGTGGCAAACCGCTTCTACTATCAGGTCAACATCCCGATGAAGGACGCGGCGATACTCGCCAACTGCCCCGACCGCGAGGTACGGCGGCAATGGGTGCAGCGCCTCATCGATCACGACGGCGTCTCCGGCGAAGATGGCGGCATCGAGGCCTGGCTGATGCTCGGCGAAGCAGTCGGGTTGAGCGCCGGGCAGTTGCGCTCGCAGGAACTGGTGCTGCCTGGCGTACGCTTCGCCGTCGACGCGTACGTGAATTTCGCGCGCCGTGCGACGTGGCAGGAAGCGGCGAGCAGTTCGCTAACCGAATTGTTCGCCCCCCAGATTCATCAGTCGCGCCTCGACTCATGGCCGCACCACTATCCGTGGATCGATTCCGCAGGTTACGCATATTTCCGCACACGGCTCGGCCAGGCACGTCGCGATGTCGAGCACGGGCTCGCCATCACGCTGCAGCACTATACGACCGTCGAAAGCCAGCAACGCATGCTGGAAATCCTGCAGTTCAAGCTCGACATTCTGTGGACGATGCTCGATGCGATGTCAATGGCCTACGAACTGCATCGTCCGCCCTATCACACCGTCACCGACGAGCGTGTCTGGCACAAGGGAATCGCCTGATGAGATTCGATCGAAACCTGGTGCCGCGCTGGCGACAGGGTTTCCGCTTTCAGTTCGAACCCGCGCAAAACGCGCACGTATTGCTGTATCCCGAAGGGATGGTCAAGTTCAATGGAAGCGCAAGCGCGATCGGCGAGCTGATCGACGGCGAGCGCAGCGTCGCCGACATCATCGCGCATCTTGAAGACCAATTTCCTGGCGTCCCCGAACTCGCGGCGGACGTCGAGGATTTCATGGAGACGGCTCGTGCCAAACACTGGATCGAACTTGCGTGAGCCGGCCTCGGCCGCAGCCCGTCCCGAGGTCGGGCTGCCACTCTGGCTGCTTGCCGAACTGACTTATCGCTGCCCGCTGCAGTGCCCGTACTGCTCGAACCCGCTCGATTTCGCTCGCCAGGAAACGGAGCTCAATACGGAGCAATGGTTCAAGGTAATGGCCGAAGCGCGTCGGATGGGTGCCGCGCAAATCGGCTTTTCCGGCGGCGAGCCGCTCGTGCGCCCCGATCTCGTCAGGTTGATCACCGAAGCGCGAAGGCTCGGCTACTACACCAACCTGATCACCTCGGGCATCGGCCTGACCGAGGAGAAGATCGTCCGCTTCCGGGAGGCCGGCCTCGATCACATACAGATCAGCTTCCAGGCGAGCGACGCGGAAGTCAACAACATGCTGGCCGGCTCGAGGAAGGCGTTCGCCCATAAACTCGAGATGGCGCGCGCGGTGAAGAGGCACGGCTATCCGATGGTGCTGAACTTCGTCACGCACCGGCACAACATCGACGACATCGACCGGATCATCGAATTGTGTCTCGCGCTCGAGGCGGACTACGTCGAGCTGGCGACGTGCCAGTACTATGGTTGGGCCTACCTGAATCGCAATGCGCTGCTGCCGACCCGCGAGCAGCTCGTGCGTGCGGAACGCATCACCGACGAATACCGCGCCAGGCTTGCCGCGCAAGACCACCCGTGCAAATTGATCTTCGTGACGCCGGACTATTACGAGGAGCGACCGAAGGCGTGCATGAACGGCTGGGGCAGTCTGTTCCTGATCGTCACACCGGACGGTACTGCGCTGCCCTGCCACGGCGCTCGACAGTTGCCGATCGAATTCCCTAACGTGAGCGACCATGACCTGCGGCACATCTGGTACGAGTCGTCCGGCTTCAATCGCTTTCGCGGCGACAGCTGGATGAACCAGCCGTGCCGGTCATGCGACGAAAAGGACAAGGACTTCGGTGGATGCCGTTGCCAGGCTTACATGATGACGGGAGATGCGAGCAATGCTGATCCGGTATGCAGCAAATCTCCGCATCACTACATCATCCTAAAGGCGCGCGATGCTGCGCTTGCTCCGCCGCAACCCGTCGCGCAACTGGTGTTCCGCAGCAACTATAATTCCCGCAAGCTCACGATGAGTTGAGCTGTTGCCCAGCAGCCGTCGCGACGAAGCGGAAATTCGGCGAGAGCGCGACAGCTGACACCAACCTTTTTCTGGGGCGAATTCCTGTCGCACGACAGAATCAGCCGGTATCAGATACTGAACGTTCTGCATCGCGTGATGCGTGACCCACGAATGGGCGATATGACACTCTGGTCGCCATGATTTCATAATATATTTCGTGACGGTGCGAGCCTAAGAGACGGTTTCATAAAGGCTGTTCGGCGCGCCGGAGGGTATTCCAGCAGATCAGGCAGCAACCGAGTTTTAGGAAC
>NZ_LOWY01000010.1:0-183964 GCF_001524185.1 Burkholderia sp. FL-7-2-10-S1-D7
TCAATTGGAATACGGCACAACGCGAGAACTCAACCTGTAACGAGACAGACTCGTTATAGGGTCAAGCGAACAAGTGCATGTGGTGGATGCCTTGGCGATCACAGGCGATGAAGGACGCGGTAGCCTGCGAAAAGCTACGGGGAGCTGGCAAACGAGCTTTGATCCGTAGATGTCCGAATGGGGAAACCCACTCCTTTTGGAGTATCCATGGCTGAATACATAGGCCATGCGAAGCGAACGCGGTGAACTGAAACATCTAAGTAACCGCAGGAAAAGAAATCAACCGAGATTCCCAAAGTAGTGGCGAGCGAAATGGGATGAGCCTTGCACTCTTTATTTGTATTGTTAGCCGAACGCTCTGGAAAGTGCGGCCATAGCAGGTGATAGCCCTGTAGGCGAAAACAGTATGAAAGAACTAGGTGTGCGACAAGTAGGGCGGGACACGTGAAATCCTGTCTGAAGATGGGGGGACCATCCTCCAAGGCTAAATACTCGTGATCGACCGATAGTGAACCAGTACCGTGAGGGAAAGGCGAAAAGAACCCCGGGAGGGGAGTGAAATAGATCCTGAAACCGCATGCATACAAACAGTCGGAGCCTCGTAAGGGGTGACGGCGTACCTTTTGTATAATGGGTCAGCGACTTACGTTCAGTAGCAAGCTTAACCGTATAGGGCAGGCGTAGCGAAAGCGAGTCCGAATAGGGCGTTCAGTTGCTGGGCGTAGACCCGAAACCAAGTGATCTATCCATGGCCAGGATGAAGGTGCGGTAACACGTACTGGAGGTCCGAACCCACTAACGTTGAAAAGTTAGGGGATGAGCTGTGGATAGGGGTGAAAGGCTAAACAAACTTGGAAATAGCTGGTTCTCTCCGAAAACTATTTAGGTAGTGCCTCGTGTCTCACCTTCGGGGGTAGAGCACTGTCATGGTTGGGGGGTCTATTGCAGATTACCCCGCCATAGCAAACTCCGAATACCGAAGAGTGCAATCACGGGAGACAGACATCGGGTGCTAACGTCCGGTGTCAAGAGGGAAACAACCCAGACCGCCAGCTAAGGTCCCCAAATATAGCTAAGTGGGAAACGAAGTGGGAAGGCTAAAACAGTCAGGAGGTTGGCTTAGAAGCAGCCACCCTTTAAAGAAAGCGTAATAGCTCACTGATCGAGTCGTCCTGCGCGGAAGATGTAACGGGGCTAAGCTATATACCGAAGCTGCGGATGCGTGCTTTGCACGCATGGTAGGAGAGCGTTCCGTAAGCCTGCGAAGGTGCCTTGTAAAGGGTGCTGGAGGTATCGGAAGTGCGAATGCTGACATGAGTAGCGATAAAGGGGGTGAAAGGCCCCCTCGCCGTAAGCCCAAGGTTTCCTACGCAACGTTCATCGGCGTAGGGTGAGTCGGCCCCTAAGGCGAGGCAGAAATGCGTAGCTGATGGGAAGCAGGTCAATATTCCTGCACCATTGTTAGATGCGATGGGGGGACGGATCGCGGAAGGTTGTCCGGGTGTTGGAAGTCCCGGTCGCTGCATTGGAGAAGGCGCTTAGGCAAATCCGGGCGCAGGATTCAAGGGTGTGGCGCGAGCTTCTTCGGAAGCGAAGCAATTGGAAGTGGTTCCAAGAAAAGCCTCTAAGCTTCAGTCTAACGATGACCGTACCGCAAACCGACACAGGTGGGCGAGATGAGTATTCTAAGGCGCTTGAGAGAACTCGGGAGAAGGAACTCGGCAAATTGGTACCGTAACTTCGGGATAAGGTACGCCCTTGTAGCTTGACTGGCCTGCGCCAGGAGGGTGAAGGGGTTGCAATAAACTGGTGGCTGCGACTGTTTAATAAAAACACAGCACTCTGCAAACACGAAAGTGGACGTATAGGGTGTGACGCCTGCCCGGTGCCGGAAGATTAAATGATGGGGTGCAAGCTCTTGATTGAAGTCCCGGTAAACGGCGGCCGTAACTATAACGGTCCTAAGGTAGCGAAATTCCTTGTCGGGTAAGTTCCGACCTGCACGAATGGCGTAACGATGGCCACACTGTCTCCTCCCGAGACTCAGCGAAGTTGAAGTGTTTGTGATGATGCAATCTACCCGCGGCTAGACGGAAAGACCCCATGAACCTTTACTGTAGCTTTGCATTGGACTTTGAACCGATCTGTGTAGGATAGGTGGGAGGCTATGAAACCGGAACGCTAGTTTCGGTGGAGCCGTCCTTGAAATACCACCCTGGTTTGTTTGAGGTTCTAACCTTGGCCCGTGATCCGGGTCGGGGACAGTGCATGGTAGGCAGTTTGACTGGGGCGGTCTCCTCCCAAAGCGTAACGGAGGAGTACGAAGGTACGCTAGGTACGGTCGGAAATCGTGCTGATAGTGCAATGGCATAAGCGTGCTTAACTGCGAGACCGACAAGTCGAGCAGGTGCGAAAGCAGGTCATAGTGATCCGGTGGTTCTGTATGGAAGGGCCATCGCTCAACGGATAAAAGGTACTCTGGGGATAACAGGCTGATACCGCCCAAGAGTTCATATCGACGGCGGTGTTTGGCACCTCGATGTCGGCTCATCTCATCCTGGGGCTGTAGCCGGTCCCAAGGGTATGGCTGTTCGCCATTTAAAGAGGTACGTGAGCTGGGTTTAAAACGTCGTGAGACAGTTTGGTCCCTATCTGCCGTGGGCGTTGGATATTTGAAGGGGGCTGCTCCTAGTACGAGAGGACCGGAGTGGACGAACCTCTGGTGTACCGGTTGTCACGCCAGTGGCATCGCCGGGTAGCTATGTTCGGAAGAGATAACCGCTGAAAGCATCTAAGCGGGAAACTCGCCTTAAGATGAGATATCCCTGGGGACTAGATCCCCTTGAAGGGTCGTTCGAGACCAGGACGTTGATAGGTCAGGTGTGTAAGCGCAGTAATGCGTTCAGCTAACTGATACTAATTGCCCGTAAGGCTTGATCCTATAACAAGTCTGTCTCGCGCTACAGAGCGCGTCGGACTGGTTGATTCTCGTGTGTGATACACACAACCTAAATTACTGCTTCTTCCAAGATTGGTTGTGCTGCGAAGCCAGCACAACAACCCTCTTTGCCTGATGACCATAGCGAGTCGGTCCCACCCCTTCCCATCCCGAACAGGACCGTGAAACGACTCTACGCCGATGATAGTGCGGATTCCCGTGTGAAAGTAGGTAATCGTCAGGCTCCCTAAGCCAGAAACCCCCGCCCGAAAGGCGGGGGTTTTTGCATTTGAGCGGCGGAAATGTGCGCGGAGTATTCGGCATAGCCGTATGTAGTGCTGCACGCACTGATGCCCTCGATGCCCTCGATGCCCTCGATGCCGCCGGATGCGGAGAAGACGGAACGCAACTTTTCGTCTGTTGTGACGGTTGTTGATGTTACTTGCAGCGCCGCCGTGGACCATTTGCATCAAGGGGCGCGTGCCAAAGTGCTTCACGCCGAGCCATCACCAGACAACAGAGCGGCGCAAGGGCGCCAGCGCCGCGTATTCCTCGTCCTTCTCCTCTTCTTGCGTAGCTGCACCATAGGGCTGCTCTCGCCAGTTCAGCGCGCTGTAGTCGGGCGTGGTGACGACTCTTCGGGAATCAAAGCCGAACCGAAGATAGACGCGATCACCTGGCTTGAATCCGAACATCTCGAAATGCGCGTCGATGGCGCGCATCCATGGCATGTTGTAGTGCTCAACTAATCCCGGACACTGCGTTAAGTTTTTCTTCCGCAACCGCCGGCGCCAGTCCGTCATTGAACTGATGCGGCCGTATCCAGTTGTACCGGTGCATCAGGTAGTGGCTGATGTCCCGGTGTGCCTCCTGCGCCGACATGTAGCCCACTTACGGTAGCCATTCGGTCTTGAAGCTGCGGAACAGCCTCTCCATCGGGGAGTTATCCCAACAATTTCCTCGACGGCTCATGCTCTGCTGTATCCGATAGCGCCAGAGGCGCTGACGGAATTTCCGGCTTGCATATTGGCCGCCTTGATCCGAGTGAAACAGCAAGCCTTGCGGTCGACCACGTTGCTCATAGGCCATCTCCAACGCCTGCACGACCAGATCGGCATCATGGCGTGTCGAGAACGCCCAGCCAACAACCCGACGCGTGAACAGGTCGAGTACTGCGGCCAGATAATGCCAACGGCCCTGCGCCCAGACATACGTGATGTCACCACACCACACCTGATTCGGCGTACCAACCTCGAATTCGCGATTGAGATGGCGGGATATCGATCCGCTCGACCGTGGCCTGCTTGTAGGCATGGCGGCCCGGCTGCTTGCAGATCAACCCGAGTTCTTCCATCAAGCGGCTGACCTTGAAGCGGCCAATCGCCGTACCTTCCTCGCGCATCATGCCCATGATGCTGCGACTGCCAGCAGAGCTTCGACTCTCGATGAACAGCTCGTGTACCCGGCTACGCAGTGCCATGCGCTCGGCATCAACGCGTCGGGCTCGCCCTCGGTGGGCATACAGGCAGGACCGCGACACGTCGAATACCGCGCAGATCAGCTCGACCGATTCGCTTGCACCAATCTGATCAATTACTTCGTACGTTCGATGCCTTCCGACATCAAGAGCGCGGTAGCCTTTTTTAAAATGGCCTTCTCACGCTCGAGGCGATCGATACGCGCCTCGAGTTCCTGAATACGCTGTTGATCCGGCGTGATTGCCTTGCCCTGCGGCGTGACGCCCTGGCGTTCCATCTGAAGTTGCTGCACCCAGCGGCGCAGCACCGTCTCGCCGACGCCGACCGAGCGGCTTGCTTCCATATGGCTATAGCCCTGGTCGAGCACCAGACAGGCGGCTTGCTGTTTGAACTCCGGGGAAAACGTACGTCGTTGCTTGCTCATCAGACACCTCTTCATGGCGACCATTCTCGCCTAAATCAGTGTCCGGATTCATTAGACCACTACAGAGTGCTTCCATATCGTCAACGGCGCCCTTGCGTGTGGCAAGATGCAAAACGGTGTCGTCCAGGGCTCCTTTCTGATTCGGATCGGTCGGGTTAAGCCCCAAGAATTCGGAATGGGTTGCGTATTTCTTGAGGATCGGTTTTAATTGTTTGTCCAAAGACGCTTTCACGCTTTCATTCCTCTGTTGCTTGGAGAGCATTGGAATGCGGAGATCGATCTGTTCGAATGCAGCGAAGTATTTTACAACTGAAATCTTTGTCACTAGCCGCCCGATTTAATTTTTCCAGAACGGTATCTGCGGGGCAGGAAAAATACTACTCAAACTAAAGATGCCACAGCATAACTCGGGACCGTTGGAAGGTGAAAAACCGAAGGAACCTCAGCGAGCGTCGTGACATCCCGCCATGTATTACTACCGAGGGGCACCCAAAAACGATGTGAGGCGGCTAGTCAACGCGTCGAGGTCTTTTAACTCGCATTGCCAGATTACCAAAGATTGCCAACCGTCAGCTTCCAGCGCAGAGATCACTTCTTGGTCGCGTATTCGTGTCCGTTCGATTTTGGGAATCCAGAAGTCCAGATTGCTTTGGGGTAGGCGGCCTAGCCGGCATCCGACGTGGCCGTGCCAAAAGCATCCGTGAACGAAGATCACCTTCTTCTTCTTGGAGAAAACTATGTCGGGTTTCCCGCGCAGTCGTTGGTCGTGCAACCGGAATCTGTAACCCAACCGGTGTAGCAGTACACGAACGACGAGTTCCGGACTCGTGTTCTTGGATGTTACCCTCGACATCAGCCAGCTGCGTTTCTCGGGCGATAGTCTATCCATTGCACCTGCTCTGCGACGTTTCCATCAAGAGATTTCGCGTTCGGTAGTCAATGCGGCTCCTAGGCGCCTCGGGACTTTGGTATGCTGAGCACCTTCAGAAGAATACTACGCGACAAGAGCATGGCCAAAAGTCAAAAAACGATTGTCATCGAACATATATTTGACCAACTTTACGACTCTGCTTCGGGGGCGCTGTCACGAACAGTCGTAACCGCCACTGACGTGCAGGAGGCAAAGCGATTCTGCAACGAGCATCATGGCACAACTTTTAAACCTGACAGTAACCCCTTCAATTTTATGAAGGACATCGTTCGAGGTAAGGGTGCGGCAAGAATCTGGCCCGACCGAGTGCGGCAACTGGGTTACGTCGGTGAGCAAGTCACCGGCGACGGAAAGGTTTTCGAGTTCGTGCCAGTGGTGCCGGGGGAGTCCGAAGGGTTTGCGGTCGACTTCCGACCGACAAGCGGCACGCCAGTAGTTCCGGTTCAAAGTCTTAGTCTCCCAAGTGCGTCGAAGGCATTAGGTCGGACCGATGAGTCGTGGCTTTTGCAGGTGGCCGTGAATCTGCGTATTGTGGAGAGTCACTTCGCAATTGGTGATAATCGCCAGATCGAACCGCTCGAGGTCAATCATCTGCAGATGGACATCAAACTCAGGCGCGTTCAAATCGATGCATTGTTTCTCGCATTGCGCGAGCCGTGCCCCGACGATCCTTCTGGCCGAGTTCTAATCACGGTGGAAGCGAAGCAAGGCAACCAAAGAATCCTGAGAGAGCAAATCGCTAGACAGGTAAAAGCGGCCTTCGAATCCACCGACAACGATGTGGTCATTCCGATTGCGATTGCTGCAATCAAAGATAAGGGCATTTACGTAGTCGAGTTTCGCGCAGTTCACCGTGCCGAGAGCGATACATTCGAATCCCCTCAATTTCACCGCGAGGCGATGTACGTGCTTTCACCAACCGTCAAGGGTATTTGAGTCGTCAACCATGCCTGGTTGACGACTGGCTCGGTCGAAGTCACGAGGGCGTTAGCTCGAACGGTACGCCGAGGTCTTCGTTCGCAGTCTCAGGCGTGGGTGTGGGTTCCGTCGACTTCTTGTCAGCCGGCTTTCTGTTGCGTTGCGCAATCACGTGCCGGGAGACCGAAAAGTACGCAGCAGCCTCTCCCATATTCATGGACAGCAACGACTCGGCCCCTAGCTCAATAGCCTCTTCCGGCTTCGCCGCTATTTCGCCCAACGCGGCCATTATGGTTGATGCGACAGCTCTCCCGAGAAGCGGCGGGACACTATTACCGATCTGTCGAAAGCCATGCCACTTCGTCACATGCATGCGAAACCAATCTGGGTACGAGTGAAGTCGCGCCGCTTCTCTTACGGTCAGTACGCGCGCATACACAGGATGAATTGGTCTTGGCGATGTATGGGCACCACGCGCGCTGTCGGTCCCTGCTCTCAACGTGTTGCAAAGTCCCTCCGGATCGAGTCGCAGGAACCTGCTAATCTTCTCCGTCCGACCGGGTGGCGTTGCCAAAAAACGAGCCTTCGATAGTTCGGTGTGTTCGGTGGTTAGACTGCACGTGAGGACATTCGGATCAAATGTGCGCGTGTAGCTGAAGTCGGTGTTATCGACTTCCATGCCGCGTAAGCGGCGTGCGTAGGTCGACTCCGTAAGCCAGTCGACGCGAACCGAATCGGTTGACCGAAGCTCATCAAATTGGTCCGCATCGGGCAAATCGGCGATGGCTTGGCGCACCGTTACCCTATCTTCCAGCTGGTCGGGATACTCGGGCATCGTTTGGTCGTTTCGGGCGGCGATCAAAAAAAGCCGTTCCCTCGACTGCGGAACTCCGTAGTCAGAGGCGTTTAACACCCGATAGGGATCGACGACGTTATAGCCTGCTTCACTCAAGGCTTCGATCAGTTCAACCAGAAACTGCGCGTGTTTGCCCAGAGTTAAGCCTTTGACGTTCTCGAAAACGCAATATTTGGGTTGAAGCTCGCTCACCAGCCGAACGTAGTGGAAGACCAACTGATTGCGATGGTCGTCCAGGGCGCGCTTTCCGATCATTGAAAAGCCTTGGCACGGCGCACCGCCAAACACCACATCAACTTCGGCATCGTCGATTCCGCTAAGACGGCGGATTTCGTCCCCGGTCAGATCGACGACACTTGCGCAAATCGTTTTCGTTTTAGGGAAGTTGTACTCGTGCGTTGCGCAATGGATCGGATCGATCTCGACCGCTGCCGCGATGTCAAAGCCTGCTTGTTCAAAACCTAGCGACAACCCGCCCGCCCCCGCGAACAGGTCAATCCCGATAGGACGAGGCATAAATTCTCCACTGGTACTCGGGGTTCAATATCTGCCGCATTCTATCTTGGCCCCCTGGTTCTTGTCGATCGATTTTTAGGGGTCTGATCAATTTTTGCCTGACGAGCGCTGGCTGATGCCTTAATCTGCAAGCATCGCAGGGGCCGAGTGACACCTCTCCCAACGCGGGCAGGAACTGGGGACGTGCTTGTTTGCGGATTCAACCCGCTGATGCAACGCACTTCCGATAGTCAGAAAGCGTTACCGGGGCGCATGCAGCCGAAGCAATGGCATCGTCCAAGATCGGGACGGCCTCGCCGAGCGGGTGATCTCGCGCTCCGTCCACCATTTGCCGCGAGCCCATGCCAATGCCTCTTAGATGCATGTCGTCTTGGTGACTGTAGACGACAGTCGTCCGCTGTTGATCTTGACGGTCTCGCAATTGAAGCTGCTACCTTGGGGCGCGGACTTGAGCAAGAAGGACAAATGACTGAAGCGGGAGGGGGCGCCGAGATGCAGTATCGATGGGCCTTATAGCAAGTCCGTCAGAATGACCAAACTGACGTGCTTCGCAGCGTTGTAGGCCCTCTAAATCGGAAATTAAAAAACCCACAAGCCTCTCGGATTATGGGTCTTTGGGCTTTCAAGCTATATGGTTATCTACGCTTGACCTCAAACGTCAATATTCCCCGCCCGCAACGCATTCGACTCGATAAACGCCCGCCGCGGCTCGACATCGTCCCCCATGAGGGTAGTAAAGATCCCATCCGCTGCAATCGCGTCTTCGATCTGCACACGCAGCAGTCGCCGCACAGCCGGATCCATCGTCGTTTCCCACAGCTGCTCGGGGTTCATCTCGCCGAGCCCCTTATAGCGTTGTTTGGAGACGTTCCGCTCAGCATCCGCCAGCAGCCACTTCATCGCGCTCTTGAAGTCGCTCACAGCCATGCTGCGCTCACCGCGCTTGATGACCGCCCCTTCGCCAATGAGCCCCTTGAACGTATTCGCGGTGGTCACGAGCTGCTGATAATCCGCCGTGTGCTGGAATTCTTGGTCGATGACCGAAACCCGCACGTTGCCGTGATGCGTGCGTTCGACATGCAGCGACCGCTGTTCGCGAACCGCGTCATACGCAGGCACAACCCGCACTTCGTTCTTCAGCGCTTCGTCATGCAACGCAGCGTGCAGTGCCTTAGCCGAAGCCTCGGTCGAAGCCTCATTGGAAAGATCGATCACCACGCCATCCATGACCGCTTCCAGCGCGGCCGGGTCATACAACCGGCTCAACCGGTCAATGACGCTCTGCGACAGCAGATACGACCGTGCCAGCTCGCCAAGCGCATCGCCCGAAATCGCCGCCGCATTCTCACCCGGCACCAGCTCCGACCCTTGCAGCGCCAACCGCAACATGTGCGCGTTCAGCTCCACGTCATCCTTCAGATACCGCTCGTCCTTGCCCGCCTTGATCTTGTAAAGCGGCGGCTGCGCGATATACACGTACCCGCGCTCGATCATGTCCGGCATCTGGCGATACAGGAACGTGAGCAGCAGCGTCCGGATGTGCGCACCGTCGACGTCCGCGTCGGTCATGATGATGATGCGGTGATAGCGCAGCTTGTCGAGGTTGTAATCGTCCTTGCCGATCCCGCAGCCGAGCGCGGTCACGAGCGTGACGATCTGTTCCGACGACAGCAGCTTGTCGTAGCGCGCCTTCTCGACGTTCAGCACCTTGCCGCGCAGCGGCAGGATCGCCTGGAACTTCCGGTCACGACCTTGCTTCGCCGAGCCGCCTGCCGAGTCACCCTCGACGATGTAGATTTCGCACTTCGCCGGGTCTTTCTCCTGGCAGTCCGCGAGCTTGCCCGGCAGGCCGACGCCGTCGAGCACGCCCTTGCGGCGCGTCATTTCACGCGCCTTGCGCGCCGCATCACGTGCCCGAGCAGCCTCAACGATCTTCCCGCAGATGATCTTCGCATCGATCGGCGTTTCGAGCAGGAACTCTTCCAGCGCCTTCGCGACGACTTCTTCAACCGGCGCGCGCACTTCGGACGACACCAGCTTGTCCTTCGTCTGCGAGCTGAACTTGGGCTCCGGCACCTTCACGGACAGCACGCACGACAGCCCTTCGCGCATGTCGTCGCCGGTCGTCTCGACCTTCGCCTTCTTCGCGATTTCGTTATCGGTGATGTACTTGTTGATGACGCGCGTCATCGCGGCCCGCAGGCCGGTCAGGTGCGTGCCGCCGTCGCGCTGCGGAATGTTGTTCGTGAAGCACAGCACGTTCTCGTTGTAGCTGTCGTTCCACTGCATCGCGACTTCAACGCCCACGCCATCCTTCTCGCCGTTGGCGAAGAAAACCGTCGGGTGCAGGTTGGTCTTGGTCTTGTTGATGTACTCGACGAAGCCCTTCACACCGCCGGCGAACGCGAAATCGTCTTCCTTGCCCGAGCGCAGGTCCGTGAGGCGAATCCGCACACCGTTGTTCAGGAACGAAAGCTCACGCATCCGCTTCGCGAGGATGTCGTAGTGATACTCGACGGTGCCGAAAATGGTCGGATCGGCCATGAAGTGCACTTCGGTGCCGCGGTTCTCGGTGTCGCCCGTCACCAGCATCGGCGACACTTCGACACCATCGACCACCTCGAGCACGCGATCCTGCGCGATGCCGCGATGGAACTCCATGAAATGCTTCTTGCCGTTGCGGCGCACGGTGAGGCGCAGCCAGCTCGACAGCGCGTTCACGCACGACACGCCCACGCCGTGCAGACCACCGGAAACCTTGTAGCTGTTCTGGTCGAACTTGCCGCCGGCATGCAGCTCGGTCATCACGATTTCCGCGGCACTCCGCTTCGGCTCGTGCTTGTCGTTCATCTTCACGTCGGTCGGAATCCCGCGGCCGTTGTCGGTCACGGAAATCGAGTTGTCGGCGTGAATCGTCACGTGGATGTCGTTGCAGTACCCGGCCAGCGCTTCGTCGATCGAGTTGTCGAGCACCTCGAACACGAGGTGGTGCAGACCGGTGCCGTCCGACGTGTCGCCGATGTACATCCCGGGGCGCTTGCGCACCGCTTCCAGACCTTCGAGGATCTGGATCGACGAGGCACCGTAGCTGCTGTTATCGGGTTGCGAATTGTGCTGTTCACTCATGGATATCTTCCGGTTCTGCGAGGCCACTCTCGTGGCGGCGCGGTGCGTTTCAGCGAGAGAAATCGCCGGGCCGCTCCAGTTTCCTGGCCCGCCCAAGGCGCCCAAAAGGCACCAAAGGGACGGGTTGTCGGTTCGCCATAAAAACGCCAAAGGGGCTTGCCGCCCCCTGGTGTGTATCTTGATGTCGAGCGCGTCAGATGCGCATCGGCATCACGACATACTTGAATTCGTCGTTCTCGGGCACGGTGATCAGCGCGCTCGAGCTGGCGTCGCCAAGGCTCACCTGCACGGTGTCGACCTTCAGGTTCGCGAGCACGTCGAGCAGATACGTGACGTTGAAGCCGATGTCGACGGTATCCCCCTGGTAGGCGATTTCGAGTTCTTCCTGCGCCTCTTCCTGATCGGCGTTGGTCGACATGATCTTCAGCTGGCCCGGCGCGATGATGCAGCGCACGCCCTTGAACTTGTCCGAGGTCAGGATCGCCGCGCGCTGCAGCGAACGCTGCAGCTCTTCACGGCCGATCTCGAACGTGTTCTTGTGCGCCTTCGGGATCACGCGCTGGAAGTCGGGGAACTTGCCCTCGACGAGTTTCGACACGAGCTCGACCTGGCCGAACGTGAACTTGGCCTGGGTCTGCGCGATGTCGATGGTGACGGTGTCGTCGATGTCCTCGAGCAGGCGCTGCAGCTCGAGAATCGTCTTGCGCGGCACGATGACTTCCTGACGGCCGAACGTGCCGCCTTCGATCTTCATCGACGAGAACGCGAGGCGGTGGCCGTCGGTGGCCACGGCCATCAGCTGGTCGCCGTCGACGACGAGCAGCATGCCGTTCAGGTAGTAGCGGATGTCCTGCTGCGCCATCGCGAAGTGCACCATGCCGAGCAACTGGCGGAACGACTTCTGCGGGACGGTCAGGGTCGCGCCGAAATCCTTTGCCTGCGCGACGGTCGGGAACTCGTCGGCCGCGAGCGTCTGCAGTGCGAAGCGGCTCTTGCCGGACTGAACGGTGAGGCGCTTGTCGGCGAGCGACAGCGTGACCTGGCCGTCAGGCATCGCGCGCAGGATGTCGAGCAGCTTGCGGGCCGCGACGGTGGTGGCCACCTGGTCGCCGCCGACGCCGAAATCGGCGCGCGTGGTGATCTGCAGCTCCAGGTCGGTCGACAGGAATGAAACGTCCGGGCCGTTCTTGGTGATCAGCAGGTTGGCGAGGATCGGCAACGTATGGCGGCGTTCGACGATGCCGCTGACCGTTTGCAGCGGCCTGAGGAGTGTGTCTCGTTCGGTCTTGACCAGTTGCATAGAGTTCCTTCGTTGAGTAACGGCCTGCAGCGCAGCAGCCTCGCAGCGCCCCGCCGGCCGGGCTCTTGGCCCGCCACCACCGGGGCGGTCAAACCAGTATTGTGCCTCAAAACCGAACCGCCCCCCTTAAATTGGGGCGGAGGCCGAATTATCAAGCGCGGTGCGCGCGCTCAGCCCTTCAGCGTCTGTTCCAGCACGTGCAGCTCGTGGTTGAGCTGCGCGTCCTTGCTGCGCTCATCGGCGATCTTGCGCACGGCGTGCAGCACGGTGGTGTGGTCACGCCCGCCGAACAGCTCGCCGATCTCCGGCAGGCTTTTCTGCGTCAGTTCCTTCGCCAGATACATCGCGATCTGCCGCGGCCGCGCGATGTTCGCCGGACGTTTCTTCGAGTACATGTCCGCGACCTTGATGTTGTAGAAGTCGGCGACGGTCTTCTGGATGTTCTCGACCGAAATCTGCCGGTTCTGCACGGTCAGCAGGTCCTTCAGCGCTTCCTTGGTCAGCTCGATCGAGATCTCGCGGCCGTGGAACTTCGAATACGCGAGGATCTTGCGCAGCGCGCCTTCGAGCTCGCGCACGTTCGAGCGCAGGTGCTTCGCGACGAAGAACGCAACGTCTTCCGACAGGTTCACGCCTTCCGACTGCGCCTTGCGCATCAGGATCGCGACGCGCATTTCCAGCTCGGGCGGCTCGATCGCGACGGTGAGGCCCGAGTCGAAGCGCGAGATCAGGCGATCGTCGATGCCCGAGATCTCCTTCGGATACGTGTCGCTGGTGATGATCACCTGCGCCTTGTTCGCGACGAGCGCCTCGAACGCGTAGAAGAATTCCTCTTGTGTGCGCGACTTGCCGGAGAAGAACTGGATATCGTCGATCAGCAGCAGGTCGAGCGAGTGGTAGTAGCGCTTGAAGTCGTCGAATGCCTTGCGCTGGTATGCCTTCACCACGTCCGACACGTATTGCTCGGCATGGATGTAGCGGATCCGCGCGCCGGCCTTGTCGAGCAGCAGCTGGTTGCCGATCGCGTGGATCAGGTGGGTCTTGCCGAGGCCGACGCCGCCGTACAGAAACAGCGGGTTGTACGAGATGCCGGGGTTGTCCGCGACCTGGATCGCGGCGGCGCGCGCGAGCTGGTTGGCCTTGCCGGTCACGAAGTTGTCGAACGTGAGCACGGGGTTCAGCTTCGAACGTTCGTACATCGAATCGGCTTCGCCGCCGTTCGCGGGTGCGGCGCCGGGGCCCGGGCGCCACGTGCGGCGGCCGGCGGCCGCTTCGTGCGCGGGCAGGCTCGGCAGGTCGATGTCGGCGTCGTCGGCGTTCAGGTGGTGCGCGGCGGCCGCCGACGGCGTCATCGGCACGTCGGCCGGCGCGCTCGGGGCAGCGGCGGCATTCGCGCTCAGGTTGGCGGCGATCGCGGCGACCGTCGCGGCGGGGCCGGTCGGGGCCAGCGGCGCACGCGGGGCGGCCGTCGCGCCGCCTGCGGGGGCGCTGCGCATGCCGGCTTTCGGATCGAGGACGAACTGGACTTCGATCGGCGTGTTCCAGAATTCACGGGCCAGATCGGAGATCCGGCCCGAAAACTGGCTCTTGACCCAGTCCAGCTTGAAGCGGTTCGGCGCGGCGATGGACAGCGTGTTCGCCGACGCATCGAAGGCCACCGGGGCCAAGGGTTTGATCCACGTCACGTACTGCTGGGGCGTCAGCTCGCGCTCCAGCAGTGCGGAACAGTGTTGCCAGAAATCGTTCATCAAGTAGCTGTCGTTTTTTGCGTGCACAGCGCGGCTCGCCGGCGCCCTTGTCGCGGTTGCGCAACAAGGCCCGAAGCGGTCGTGCGAGCGTGCCTCGGACGCCTGCGTCACAGTCTTGGAGGGGCAGGCGCGGGCCGAAGCGGCGTGCGGGATTCTTGGAGATAAGGCGAGATTCTAACGCCAAACGCGGCCACAGCGGGACTTATCCACAGGCTGCGGTTGTGGGTCGCGGGGCCGGATCGGCGCGGGCCGGCACAGGCGAGCGACTCCTAAAGTATTGACCGTCAAGAGAAAAACGGTTTAAATAGCGGGTTCCGCGAAAACCAATCCTGTATTCCCGGCGATTGCGTTCGCCCGAATGCCTCCGGTTAAGGGCACGCGGTCCCCTGAATTTCGACATTCTCGAACAAGTGAGAACATCATGAAACGTACTTACCAACCGTCCGTGACGCGCCGCAAGCGCACCCATGGCTTCCGTGTCCGCATGAAGACGGCAGGTGGCCGCAAGGTCATCAACGCTCGCCGCGCGAAGGGCCGCAAGCGCCTCGCCATCTAAGGCAGGTTGCGCGCTGTGTCCGCCGTCCGCAGTCCTGCGGAAGGTGCCGTCGAGCCGGGTGCGAATCCGTCGCAGACGAAAGCCGCCTTCCCGAAAGCTGCGCGACTTCTGAAAACGGATGAATTTTCATCCGTTTTTCGTTTGCGCCCCTGGCGGCGTTCCGCGCACTTCGTGATTTACGGCAAGCCGACCGGCCAGCCTGCCCGCCTGGGGCTCGTCATCGGCAAGAAGTATGCGCCGCGTGCAGTCACGCGTAATCTCGTGAAGCGGCTGGCGCGCGACGCGTTTCGCCTGCGCCGCGCCGAATTCGCCGGTTACGACCTGCTGCTGCGGCAGCACACGCGCTTCGACAAGAAAGCGCTGCCGAGCGCGGCTTCCGCCCCGCTCGCGGCGATGTGCGCGGCCGAAATCCGCGAGCTGCTCGACAGGGCGGTTCGGGAGATCGCGCGCCGTGCGTCGAAGCCCGCGTCCGAGTGACGCATCCGTTCGCGGTGCGGCGTTCGCGCCCGCCCGGCCGGTTTTGACGCGGCGTCGAATGGCGCCGCCCAAGGTATGGAAACGGTATTGATCGCCTTGCTGCGCTTCTACAAGGTTGCCGTGAGCCCGATGCTCGGCAACCGTTGCCGTTTTTATCCTTCCTGTTCGGATTACGCGCGCGAGGCAATCCAGTATCATGGCGCCGCGCGCGGCACGTATCTCGCCGTCAGGCGCGTGTGCCGATGCCATCCGTTTTCCGCGGGCGGCATCGACCTCGTCCCGCCGCCCAACTCCGACACTCGCGCTCGCGGCGAAGCCGACGCGCGGTCCCATCGACTCTGAGACAACGCATGGATATCAAACGCACCGTCCTATGGGTGATCTTCTTCATGTCAGCTGTCATGCTGTACGACAACTGGCAGCGCGACCATGGACGCCCGTCGATGTTCTTCCCGAGCGCCACGCAGACGGCCCCCGCGGCCGCGGCAGGCGGCGCTTCGGGCACGGGCGCGACGACGACCGCAGGTGACGCACCGGCCGCCGCGGCCGGCGCCGCACCGTCGACGACGGCGCCGGCCGCGCAGGCGCAGCTCGTGAAGTTCTCGACCGACGTGTACGACGGCGAAATCGACACGCGCGGCGGCACGCTCGCGAAGCTGACGCTGAAGAAGCAGGGCGACGGCAAGCAGCCCGACCTGTACATCACGCTGTTCGACCACACGGCCGGCCACACGTACCTCGCACGTACGGGCCTGCTCGGCGGCGACTTCCCGAACCACAACGACGTCTACACGCAGGTCAATGCGGGCCCGACGTCGCTGACGGGCGACCAGAACACGCTGAAGCTGTCGTTCGAATCGCCGGTGAAGGGCGGCGTGAAGGTCGTGAAGACCTACACGTTCACGCGCGGCAGCTACGTGATCGGCGTCGATACCAAGATCGACAACGTCGGCACGGCACCGGTCACGCCGACGGTCTACATGGAACTGGTGCGCGACAACACGGCCGTCGAAACGCCGATGTTCTCGCACACGTTCCTCGGGCCGGCGGTCTACACGGATTCGAAGCACTTCCAGAAGATCAACTTCAGCGACCTCGACAAGAACAAGGCCGACTTCGTGAACTCCGCCGACAACGGCTGGGTCGCGATGGTGCAGCACTACTTCGCGTCGGCCTGGATTCCGCAGCAGGGCGTGAAGCGCGACATCTACGCTGAAAAGATCGATCCGACGCTGTACCGCGTGGGCGTGAAGCAGCCGGTGGCCGCGATCGCGCCGGGCCAGTCGGCCGACGTGCAGGCACGCCTGTTCGCCGGTCCGGAAGAAGAGCGCATGCTCGAAGGCATCGCGCCGGGCCTGGAGCTCGTGAAGGACTACGGCTGGGTAACGATCATCGCGAAGCCGCTGTTCTGGCTGCTCGAGAAGATCCACGGCTTCGTCGGCAACTGGGGCTGGGCGATCGTGCTGCTGACGGTCCTGATCAAGGCCGTGTTCTTCCCGCTGTCGGCCGCGAGCTACAAGTCGATGGCGCGCATGAAGGAAATCACGCCGCG
Source organism: Burkholderia sp. FL-7-2-10-S1-D7 (assembly GCF_001524185.1). NCBI lineage: Bacteria > Pseudomonadati > Pseudomonadota > Betaproteobacteria > Burkholderiales > Burkholderiaceae > Burkholderia > Burkholderia sp. FL-7-2-10-S1-D7. The sequence goes on from NZ_LOWY01000010.1 coordinate 16,821, forward strand.
CATGCAGGCGCTGCGCGAACGCTTCAAGAGCGATCCGCAGAAGATGAATGCCGCGCTGATGGAGCTGTACAAGACCGAGAAGGTCAATCCGTTCGGCGGCTGCCTGCCGGTCGTGATCCAGATCCCGGTGTTCATCTCGCTCTACTGGGTGCTGCTCGCCTCGGTCGAAATGCGCGGTGCGCCGTGGATTCTGTGGATTCACGACCTGTCGCAGCGCGATCCGTTCTTCATCCTGCCGGTGCTGATGGCCGTCTCGATGTTCGTGCAGACGAGCCTGAACCCGACGCCGCCGGACCCGGTCCAGGCGAAGATGATGAAGTTCATGCCGATCGCGTTCTCGGTGATGTTCTTCTTCTTCCCGGCCGGTCTGGTGCTGTACTACGTCGTGAACAACGTGCTGTCGATCGCGCAGCAGTACTACATCACGCGCAAGCTCGGCGGCGGCAAGAAGGCCTGACGCATGTCGCACACGTGGGCGGCCAGCCGCCCGCGATGCGCGTGAAAGAGCCGCATGGTTTCATCCATGCGGCTTTTTTGTTTCCGGCGGATGGCGGCGCGGCGGCGTGTGCGGAGGTCCAGCGCTGCCTGCCGTTCAGGCCTTCTTCGCTTCGATTTTCGCGTCGCTGCCGTAGAACTGCTCGATCAGTTCCTGAACGAGGTAACGTTGGTGCGGCGGCAGCGCCTCGATCTTCGACGCGAGTTCGATCGTCTCGGGCGTTGGCGGATAGCGCTCGTCGCGCGGCAGCGGTTGCGGCGTCAGATGTTCGGTCGCGCTCGGCGATGGGCCGTAATGCAGCCAATGCAGTTCGACGCGCAACCAGTCGGCGAGCGTTTCGAGTTTGTCCGGCGTCGGAATCGTCCGACCGGTCAGCCATTTGTGCGCGGTCTGCGGTGAAACCGGCTGCGCACCATGGTGACGCAGATTGAACCGGTTCGCGAGTTCGGTCGCGCCGGTGACCTTCTCCGGGCTGCGCCTCAAGGCGAATTTCAGGCGTTCCGAAAACGCTGATTTTTCTTCGGGTGTCGGCATGGGGTGATTGTGCAATTCCACCGACGCCTTTCAGACAACCGCGCAGGCTAAACATAGCTCATTTGGACGAATCCCAACTTGCCGCGGAGCGTATCCAGGAATTGGGAGTCCGGTCAATCCGGCAGGCATACTCGTCCGAAATGGACAGTACGTGTCGGCGTGGAATCGATACTCGCCTTAGCTCCGTCGGGATAAATTCGGGCGATTCCGAAACCGACGCGGCGTCCGGTGGCGTGCGGGCCGGCACGCTACAATGCCGGCGTCCCGATGCCCAAACCGTTGCGCGGGCGCATCATTGACCCTCTGTTCACCCGATTCATCCGATTCCCATGCTTGCTACCGATTCCGATCCGATCGTCGCCATTGCCACTGCTGCCGGCCGGGGTGGCATCGGCGTCGTCCGCGTTTCGTTCGGGCGCGGCGGCGAGGCGGCCGCGCTGCCGCTGATCGACGCGTTGTGCGGGCAGCGGCTTGCACCGCGCCATGCGAGCTACGTTCCGTTTCTCGACGAGCACGGCGCGCCGCTCGACCGCGGGATCGCGCTGTATTTCACCGCGCCGCATTCGTACACCGGCGAGCACGTGCTGGAACTGCAGGGTCATGGCGGGCCAATCGTGATGCAGCTGCTGCTGCAGCGCTGCCTGGATGCGGGGCGCGGCTTCGGGCTGCGGCTCGCGGAACCGGGCGAGTTCACGCGGCGTGCGTTTCTGAACGACAAGCTGGACCTGGCGCAGGCCGAGGCGGTCGCCGACCTGATCGAGGCGAGTACCGAAGCGGCGGCGCGTTCGGCCGGGCGCTCGCTCGACGGCGCGTTCTCGCGGCAGATCCACGCGCTCGTCGAGGATGTGATCACGCTGCGGATGCTGGTCGAGGCGACGCTCGATTTCCCGGAAGAGGAAATCGACTTCCTGGAAGCGGCCGATGCGCGCGGCAAGCTCGCGAAGATCCGCGAGCAACTGGCGCACGTGCTCGGCGATGCGCGGCAGGGCGCGCTGCTGCGCGAGGGGCTGTCGGTCGTGCTCGCGGGGCAGCCGAACGTCGGCAAGTCGTCGCTGCTGAATGCGCTGGCCGGCGCGGAGTTGGCGATCGTCACGCCGATCGCGGGCACGACCCGCGACAAGGTCGCGCAGACGATCCAGGTCGAAGGGATTCCGCTGCACATCATCGATACGGCCGGGTTGCGCGAGACGGAGGACGAAGTCGAGCGGATCGGGATCGCGAGGACATGGAGCGAGATCGAGCGCGCGGACGTCGTGCTGCACCTGCTCGATTCGCGCACGGGGATGACGGCGGACGACGAGGCGATCGCGGCGCGGTTCCCGGTTGGCGTGCCGGTGGTGCGGGTGCTGAACAAGACGGATCTGACCGGCGTGCCGGCGTGCGTCGAGCATCCGGCGGCCGAAGGCGACCTGACGGAGGTGCATCTGTCGGCGAAGCGCGGTGACGGGATCGACATGCTGCGCGCGGAGCTACTGCGAATCGCGGGGTGGCAGGCCGGGGCCGAAGGTGTTTATCTGGCGCGCGAACGGCATTTGATTGCGCTGCGGGCTGCGCAGGCGCATCTCACGCAGGCGGCCGAGCATGCGGAGCAGCGGGCGCAATCGCTCGATCTGTTTGCCGAGGAACTGCGGCTCGCGCAGGAGCAGCTCAATGCGATTACCGGTGAGTTCACTTCGGATGATCTGCTGGGGGTGATTTTCAGCAGGTTTTGTATCGGGAAGTGAGCGGGCACTTCACGTCCCGCTGTTTCCCTTTGGCGCATCGGTCCCGTTTGGAGGTGAGCGCCTTGCCGATGGCGGACGCCGTGCCACGCATCGAGCGGCGGACCATTCAACGGTGATGTCGGGAAAGCTTGCCGAGATCGGCTTCGAGTTCGAGGCCAGATGTGATGTAGTCAGAATTCAGGAATACGCGCCGAAGTCTTGCGAAGACTTTCCCGCGGTTCATGAGGAAAGACGCAACTGCCGCTCCCCGCAGTCCGGATCAATCGGCTGATCCGATCCGGACGGCGTCATCGCGTCATCATCGCGGCGGCCGGGGCGGAACGCATCAATCCCAATGCCGATGATGATGGTAATACCCGCCATCACCGTAATACCCGCCGCCGTCAGGCACCACGATACAGCCGCTCAACAACACGGCCACGCCGGCAATCAGCAAAAGGGTTTTTTTCATCGCGTTCACCTGCTCGGATTCGACATGAATCCAGCATAGCGAGCGCGATCAATAGCGGCTGTAAGCGATCGTTTCCCGGTGCCGCAATCCGTAACGGCGGATTATTCCGGTCACAATGACCGTAACAAATCGCCAATCCGCAGACCTTTTCACGCCACGACGACGCGGTTTCGCCCGGCATCCTTCGCGTGGTACAGCGCGGCATCGGCAGCTTCGATCAATGCATCGGGCGTTGTCAGATCCTCGGCCGACACCGTCGCGCAACCGACGCTGACGCTCACGCGCCCCGCCGGCGACGACGGCATCGCGAGATCGAGCCGCAGCACCGCTTCGCGCGCTTCCTCGGCAACGATCCGGGCACCGCGCGCACCGGTATTCGGCAGCACGATCGCAAACTCCTCGCCGCCGTAGCGCGCGACGAAATCCGCGGGACGCCGCACCACACCGGTGAGCGCATTCGCGACGGCGATCAGGCAGGCATCGCCCTTCACGTGACCGAACGCGTCGTTGTAGGCCTTGAAGTGATCGACGTCGATCATCAGCAGCGACAACGGCTCGCTTTGCCGCCGCGCCTGCAGGAACAACGTGTGGAAGTGATCGTTGAAGTGGCTGCGGTTGAACGCGCCGGTCAGCCCGTCGCGCGCGGACGAAAGAACCAGCGTCGCATGTGCTTCGAACAGCTGCTGATACAGCTTCGTCACTTCCCATGCGAGCACGCACACCAGTACGCCGGGCGTGAACATGCTGAACACGCGCGCGAGATACCAGCCGACCGTGAAGCGATTCGTGGTCAGCAGGTTCAGGGTCGTGTCGGTGAGGCAGGCGAGCACCGCGATCGCGAGCCACAGGTCGAGCGTCGTGCGCAGCCGGCCGGCGGCCAGCACGGCGACGAGCGCGAGCGCATTGAGGATCCATACGACCAGCGCGATCCCGTTGACGGGCAGCGCGGCCGCGTCGGCCGGCGGATGGAACGCGGGCGGCAGTGCCACGTTCAGCGCGAGCACGCACAGCAGCGCGGCCGCGATGGCGGGGCCGCCGACCAGCGCGAACGTCCACAGGCGCGTCTGCGCCGCGCCGATCGGCGCACGCGTGAGCCGCTCGCGCGCGAGTAGCGCGGCCATCACGAAGCACGGAAAGCCGGCATGCCAGAAGACCCACATCCACGCGGCGCTTTGCGGGCGCGCGCCGAGCAAGCCGTGCGGCGCGAACACGCCGGGAAAGGTGAGCAGTTGCAGCGCGACGGCGAGTGCGGTGAACGCATAGGCGCCGCCGAGCGCACCGAGCACGGGCTGGCGGGTGATGGTGAACTGCGCGCCGAGGAAGAAGGCGGCGATGCTCGCGGTGGTGAACACGGTCAGCGCGCACATCGGCATGAACGGCTCGACGGCCGGCAGCGCGACGTTCGCGTGAGGCACGGCGATCCCGAGCGCGAGCACGATGACGAGCGCCGTCAGTGCGCCGAACCAGAGCTGACGACGCGTCGTGTGCTGGATCAGAATGCCTTCCATGGATTCCCCCGGGCGCTCGTGCGGTCACGCCCGGTCTTGGCGCCGGGCGGCATGCATCCGGCCGCGATGCGACCGGTGCGGCCCGATCCTATCGCGTTATTCGCGCGCGCTCAAATCCCAAGGCCAGGGCCGAAGTTGCCGGCGACCCAGCGCGTGACGGCATCGACGTCCGCATAGTCCTGTTCGGGCAGGCCGTCGAGCATCGACAGCACTTCGTTGCTCGCGCCGGCGTCGCGTGCGGCGTCGACGATCGCATCCTTGTTCGCCGGGTAGCGGACGGCGGCGAGCACGTCGGCGATCTGCAGATCGATCGCTTCGCCGGGGATATCGTGCGGAGGGAGGGCGGGTTTATCGTTCACGTCGGCGTCTCGCTGGTTGAGCGGGAATCGGTTCGCAGCGGAAAGGGCACCGTTCGGCTCGGGGCGACCGGCGCGAACGGCGTGCCTGCGGGGATGGCGATCGACTCAGTGCCCGCGCCGCGCGCGGCGCCACGGATGTTTCCAGTCGATATGGGGGGCGTTTTCGTCGCGCGGGTGCTGGCGCCGATGTTCCTGCCACAGTTCGTCGGAGAACAGCGCAGCCACGATCACGAGTGGCAACACGAGGAAGATGCCGAGTATGACTTGCTCGATCACGATAGCCTCCTTGCGGTGGCAGGAACCCTTGCTCCCATTCTAGGCTCTGAACTTCGCCCGCGTTCAACTTCTTACAGCGCGAAACGCGCCTCGTTCGCAGTGCCGCGGCACGGACGCTGCGCGCGCACGCGGGCATCAAAAAGGACACGACCATGCAACTCCAGAACGACAAGCACACGCTTGCACTGCGGCCGCTGGAGCGTCAGGACCTGCGCTTCGTTCACGAGCTGAACAACGACGCGAAGATCATGCGCTACTGGTTCGAGGAGCCGTACGAAACATTCTCCGAGCTGTCGCAACTGTATGACCGCCACGTGCACGACCAGCGCGAGCGCCGCTTCGTCGCGGTCAATCCGCAGGACGAACTGGTCGGCCTCGTCGAGCTGATCGAGCTCGACTACATTCACCGTCGCGGCGAGTTCCAGATCATCATCGCGCCCCAATGCCAGGGGCGCGGCTATGCAGGCCAGGCGACGCGCCTCGCGATCGAATATGCGTTCAAGGTGCTGAACATGCGCAAGCTGTACCTGATCGTCGATACGTCGAATGCGGCGGCAATCCACGTGTACGAGAAATGCGGATTCCAGCACGAGGCGGAATTGAAGGAGGAATTTTTCGGAAACGGCGCGTATCACAACGCTTATCGCATGTGCATCTTCCAGCGCGATTATTTCGAGCAGCCGCAATCGGTCTGAATAATGCCGGGTAAAACATGGGTGAAGACGCCCTGCGGCCACGCGCTGCGGGCGCACGGCGCATTCGGGAAAATACGGGTAAATACGCGTGCGCTTATACCTGGCATTTTTCTTGTATCAGGTAAATCCGGTTCCGCACTGCGGTAAATTCATATCGTTTCGGATGACTTTGTGTGCAACGCATCAAAATGGTCTCGATATTGAAATGAATTATCCAAACCGTTCAACCGGCGTGTCGCAATTTCGCTGACGGTCTTGCAGGGCAATGCTTTGCGCCCGGCGGCGCGGGCGAATTCGCCCGATGGCCGCCGCCGCCGCGTGTGCGCGGCAAGCAAAAAATCGGAGGTGCGCATGGTGCGACAATTCGCCGCTATTGCGGTCGCACAACAAATGTGCTTGCTATCGCTTGCCAGTCTTCTAAATTGACAAACGCGGGTTCACGATCACCTTTAAACACATAGCTAACCGAGCCTGGTGCCCGCAAGCCTGGAGACAGAACATGATGAAGCGTACCGGTGTCCTTTTCGCCCTTGTCGGCGCATTTTCCGTGGTTTCGATCGCCCAGGCGGGCGGCGATGCGGCTGTCCAGCCGAAGCAGGAAATCCAGCTGACGAAGAATGCATGGGGCTGTCTGTCGAAAGACAATCTGGACTCCGTACTGAGTCACGAGCGTGACGGCAAGTCGCAGGCGAAGCAGCAGTACTTCGACGACTACCGTTGCCTGTCGGTGCCGGAAGGCCAGCGCTTCCGCGTGGTGTCGGTCGATCAGGGCGACGTCCAGTTCGTCAGCGCCGACAACAGCGACCAGCAGGGTCTCTGGACCGATTCGCGCTTCGTCAAGCAGTAACCCGCACGCGCACCTCTCGCACCCGCGCGCCGGCCGCAACCGCCGGCGGCGCGGCACGAACGCGGCCCGGCCGATGCCGGGCCGTCGTGCTGTGGAGCGCCCGTCACGCGCCGGGCGGCGCGCATTCGGTATCATCACGGCCCGACCGAACCGAATGCCCGCCCGGGCCCTATCCGCATGGCGCTGAAATCCACGATCTACAAAGCCGAGCTGCAAATTGCCGACATGGATCGGCACTACTACGCCGATCACGCATTGACGGTCGCCCGTCACCCGTCGGAAACCGACGACCGGATGATGGTGCGCATCGTCGCGTTCGCGCTGTTCGCGCACGAGCGTCTCGAGTTCTGCAAGGGGCTGTCGGACGTCGACGAACCCGATCTGTGGCAGAAGGATCTGACGGGCGCGATCGACGTGTGGATCGAGGCTGGCCAGCCCGACGAACGGCGCATCTCGAAGGCGGCCGGCCGCGCCGGGCAGGTCACGGTGATCGCGTATGGCGGCAAGACCTCGGACATCTGGTGGCAGGGCGTGCGCAGCAAGGTGGAGCGACTGCGCAACGTCCAGGTGCTGTCGTTGGCCGACGGCGTCGCGGCCGCGCTCGGGCGTCTCGCCGAGCGTACGATGCGCCTGCAGTGCACGGTCCAGGACGGCGCCGCCTGGATCTCGAGCGCCGATCACGATCCCGTCGCGGTCGAATGGACGGTCCTGAAGGCGCGCGCCGACGCGTGACGGCCGGCGCTCAGCCGAGCGCCGCGGGCGGCCCCTTGAATTCGAGCATGTTCCCTTCGGGATCGAACAGATAGATCGACGGCCCGTAGCCGCCTGCACCGTAGCGTTCGGCGGGGGCGCCAGGGCGCGCGCCATGCGCGGCGAAATGCGCGATCAGTGCATCGGGGTCGAATGGCTCGACGCGCAGGCACAGATGGTCGAGATTGCGGCCGGTGCCGGGCGGGCCGCTGTCGGGACGGTCGATCGGGCCGCCAACCGACAGCAGGTCGATCAGCGCGTCGCCGGCGCGCAACTGTACAAGGCCCAGGTCGGGTTGTTCCTTCTCCACGTGGCAGCCGACGGCATCGCAGTAAAAGCGTGTCATCGCAGCCATGTCGGTCACGCGCAGCACGACGTGATCGATCGCGCGGATGGTCGGTTTCATGAGCGGGCACTCCTTCGCGGATGGCGTGCACCGAGTGTAGATCGCGCCGGCGACGAATGCCGGAACGCGGCACGATCGACGGACGAAAAAAAGCCCGTTCACGCAGAGCGGAACGGGCTTAATCCATATCAGGAGGAGACATGGAGGAGACAGTTCCAACTATACACACGGCGATGGTGCGTTGCAATATTCCGAGTGTAAAAAATGGTGAGGACGGCGATTTGTCGCATCCGCATTGCAGCAAAATGGTGACGCGATGATGATGAAGGCGGCGTGGACGCAGCGCTTGCGCGGCTTTTCGTCCGATTGAACGGGTTCGATGTGCCCCCGATTGTGTCCCCGGTTTCACCGGCGCGAATCACAGAGCAAGATTCAGGGCGCGACGGCCCATGCCGATGTCTAGAGTAGGCACCATCTACACTGGAGAGTGCGAGGTTCAGATGACAGCCGCCTATTCGACCGACGATGCCCGCTGGGGCGCCGTGACCGCGCGCGATCCGCATGCGGACGGCGCGTTCTTCTATGCCGTGCGCACGACCGGCGTGTTCTGCCGCCCGAGCTGCGCGTCGCGGCTGCCGCGGCGCGAGCACGTGTCCTTCTTTGCCGATCCGGCCGCCGCGCGCGCGGCCGGCTTCCGCCCATGCAAGCGCTGCCAGCCGGAAGGGTTGCCGCGCGAGCTCGAGATCGTCAACCGCGCGTGCGCGGTGCTCGATGCGCATCCGGAGCGGCTCACGCTGCAGCAGCTGAGCGACGCCGTGCACGTGAGCCCGTTCCACCTGCAGCGGCTGTTCAAGCGCGTGGTCGGCGTGTCGCCGCGGCAGTATCAGGCCGCGCAGCGCGGCGCCGCCTTGCGCGAGGCGCTGCAAAGCGGGCAGCCGGTCACGCAGGCGGCCGTCGACGCGGGGTTCAATTCGCCGTCGCGGCTCTACGCATCGGTGCCGCGCGAGCTGGGGATGGCGCCGTCCGCGTTCCGTCGTCAGGGCGCCGGCTCGAGAATCGATTATGCGACCGCGTCGACGCCGCTCGGCACGGTGCTCGTCGCCGCGACCGAACAGGGCATCTGCCGGATCGCGTTCGGCGACGAACCGGCGTCGCTCGTCGGCGAACTGAAGGACGCGTTCGCGCGTGCCGAGCTGGTCGAATCGCCGTCGCGGCTTGCGCCGTTCGTCGCGCAGATTCGCGCGTATCTGGACGGCACGCGGCACGCGTTCGACCTGCCGCTCGACATCGCGCCGACCGCGTTCCAGCAGCGCGTGTGGGAAGCGTTGACGCACATCCCGTACGGGGAAACGCGCAGCTATTCGGAGATTGCGGAGGCGCTGGGCTCGCCCCGCGCGGTGCGGGCCGTCGCATCGGCCTGCGCGTCGAACCCGGTCGCGCTCGCGATCCCGTGCCACCGTGTCGTGCAGAAGGGCGGCGCGCTCGCCGGATATCGTTGGGGCGTGCGCCGCAAGGCGACGCTGCTCGCGTCCGAGGCGCGCCATGTGCGCGACGATGAAACCGAAGCCGTTGCGGAGGGCAACGCAGTTTGAGCATCGACAAAACCACGATATCGATCGCGAACGGCGGCCACGTGCCGCCGTCTGCGCAGATGGCGCTGCGCTTCAAGGCGCCGTACGACTGGGAGCGCGTACTGCGCTTCTTCAGCGGACGGGCGATTCCGGGTGTCGAACAGGTCGTCGACGGCATGTATCGCCGGATCGTCGATCTGAACGGCGACGCGGGCAGGCTCGTCGTCACGAAGCATCCGCGCCGGCATTGCCTGATCGCGACGCTCGAAGGGGCGGCTGCGCGGCATGTCGACGATGCATTCGCGCAGCGCGTCGCATCGATGTTCGACCTCGCCGCCGACCCGGCCGCGATCGGCGGCGGACTCGCGCGCGACCCGTGGTTCGCGCCGCTCGTCGAGGCCGCGCCGGGGCTGCGCGTGCCGGGCGCCTGGTCGGGATTCGAGCTCGCGGTGCGCGCGATCGTCGGCCAGCAGGTGAGCGTGAAGGCGGCGACGACGATCGTCGGCCGGCTCGTCCAGCGGGCCGGCGAGCGCGTCGTGCACGACGACGGCATGGCGGCGCCGGACGGCGCCCCCGCTTGGCGTTTTCCGACGCCGGACGCGCTCGCCGCATGCGATCTGGAGAAGATCGGGATGCCGGGCAAGCGGGCCGCGGCGCTGACGGGCATGGCGCGCGCGGTGGCGGCTGGCCACGTGCCGCTCGACCCCGCGCAGGCCGATCTCGCGACGCTGCGTCGCGCGTGGCTCGACCTGCCCGGCATCGGCCCGTGGACCGTCGAATACATCGCGATGCGCGCGTGGCGCGACCCGGACGCGTGGCCGGCGTCCGATCTGGTGCTGATGCAGTCGATCGCGGCGCGCGATCCGTCGCTCGACCGGCTCGCGAGCCAGAAAAGCCGGACCGAAGGCTGGCGGCCGTGGCGCGCGTATGCGGCGCTTCATTTGTGGAACGACGTGGCGGACCGGGCCGGCGGCGCGCGCGGCGGATGACGGTCCCGGCCGCAGGCCGGCGGGTGCGACCGGGCAGGGCCGCGACGCAACCCGCAAGGGGCATCGCCCCGGCAGCGATCGGTCGGTGATCCTCACGGTTGCGACGTTTGACGGTGATCAACCCGCTCCGGTGTCTGACGCCCCGGCGCGTACGTTTGGCCCGGCGGTGACGACGACGCATCGCGGCTTCGGCTGAACGGGTTGCACCTGACGGCGCGGCCGTGTTCGTCGCTGACGTTCCCTCCGATGAATGTCGCGTGATTGCTGCGTCCGCCGGTATCGCCGACGGTCGGCTATGCGTGCGGCGTTCGTTGTCATCGGCCCGCCCGACGGCCCGCCGCGGCCGGTGCGCACCGCCCGGCGCCACCTCAAGCGCGTGTTACGGCGAGATGTTAAAGTGCCCGCTACCAACGAAGCGACCAATAATCCAGCCGGCCGCGCGCGGCGTTTCGCGCGCGGCCGTCACGCACTTGCGTCTCCATGTCGAACACCATGACTCACCGCCAGTCCGAACTGCTGCTGAATCGTCTCGAAGCGCTGAGCTCGGGCCCGACGCGGCAGCATCTGCCCGACGGCCTGCGCGGCATCGAAAAGGAAAGCCTGCGCGTGACGCGCGACGGGATGATCGCGTTCACGCCGCATCCGCGCGCGCTCGGTTCAGCACTTACGCATCCGTCATTGACGACCGACTATTCCGAAGCGCTGATCGAACTGATCACGCCGGCGGAAGGCGACGCGTCGATCACGCTCGAACGTCTCGACGATCTGCACCGCTACGTGTATGCGTCGCTCGGCGACGAGATGCTGTGGAACAACTCGATGCCGGGCCTGCTGCCGGCCGACGATGAAATTCCGATCGCCGACTACGGCACGTCGAACATCGGCCGCCTGAAGACGGTGTACCGCCGCGGCCTCGCGTATCGCTACGGCCGCACGATGCAGTGCATCGCCGGCATCCACTACAACTACTCGCTGCACGAGGAAGTGTGGCGGCGCCTGCATGCGGAAGAGGGCTCGACGGCCACGCTCGTCGACTACCAGTCGGAGCGCTATCTCGCGCAGATCCGCAACTTCCGCCGCCGCAGCTGGCTCTTGATGTACCTGTTCGGCGCATCGCCCGCGCTCGACACGAAATTCCTGCGCGGCAAGCCGCACAAGCTCGACACGTTCGATGCCGATACGCTGTACCGGCCGTACGCGACGAGCCTGCGGATGAGCGACCTCGGTTACTCGAACACGACCGCGCAGGCCGCGCTGCACGTCGACTACAACACGCTGCCTGGCTATCTCGATGCGCTGTCGAAGGCCGTGAGCGAGCCGTATCCGCCGTACGAGGCGATCGGCACGCATCGCGACGGCGAGTGGATCCAGATCAACACGAACGTGCTGCAGATCGAGAACGAGTTCTACTCGACGATCCGGCCGAAGCGCATCACGTATTCGGGCGAGCGTCCGCTGCATGCGCTCGCGTCGCGCGGCGTGCAATACATCGAAGTGCGCTGCCTCGACATCGATCCGTTCGAGCCGACCGGCATCGCGCTGGAAACCGCACGCTTCATCGACGCGTTCCTGCTTGCGTGCGCGCTCGACGACAGCCCTGCGCTCGACTGCGACGCGTACAAGGAAGCGAATGCGAACTTTGGCAGCGTGACGATGGAAGGGCGCAAGCCGGGGCTCACGCTGGTGCGCGACGGTGAGCCGGTCACGCTGCAGGCGTGGGCGGACGACCTGATGGCCGATATCGAGACCGTCGGGCGCCGTCTGGACGAGATCCGCGGCGGCGACGAGCATGCGCGCGCGATTGCCGCGCAGCGCGAGAAGCTCGCCGATCCGGAGCGCACGCCGTCGGCGCGCGTGCTGCGCACGATGCGCGAGAACGGTCAGTCGTTCCTCGCGTTCGCGCTCGCGCACAGCGAAGCGCACGCCGCGCATTTCCGCGCGAACCCGCCGTCGGCGGAGACGATGCGCACCGAGCAGGCGCTCGCGGCGAAGTCGCTGGCCGAGCAGGCCGAACTGGAAGCGAAGGAGGCCGGATCGTTCGATGCGTTCGTCGCGGCCTATCGTGCGTATACGCTGAACCGCTTCAGCGTTTGACGGCCACCGCCCGCTGCGCGTCGCGCGGCGGGCAGGCCGGCCGCGGGCCGGATGGTGGTGCGGTCACGCGCCCGGCCGGGTTTCAGCCGCGTCAGTGATGCGCGTATGTGTCGCGATCGGCCACGCGCGGCAGCGCCGGCTTCCCTGATTCCACATTCGCGTGGCCGTCGCTGCCGTGGCCGGCCGCATCGCCGCGCGCCTGCGCGGCGCGCTGCATGACCGCCTGCATGTTTTGCGGAAAGTCGGGGCCGCTGGCGAGGCTCGGCCGATAGCCGGCGGCCTGCAGTTCCGCGAGTTCCTGGCGAACTTGCGCGCGCGTCAGCGTCGACTCAGCCTGCGCCTGGGCGGCGACGGCCGAGCCGATCAGCACCAACGCGTACGCCGCAAGTTTCATGGTTTTCATCGTGTTTGCTCCGTGTGCGTTCCGGAGCCGCGCCCTCGTCGGCGCGGGCGGAATCGATGCAGCGAGTCTAGGCTTCGGATGCCAGACGAAACACCCCGCGTCTCGTCAGTCACCTTTTCCGGTTGAGCAACATTGCGCCGGCGGATTGCTGGCGCGCGCGTCAGCGGGTCGCCAGCCGCCGTTCAACCTGCGGCGGATGCCGTGTATCGGCACCGCGCGCATCGGGCTTGCCCTCCTTGTGGAAGCGCGATGCGCCTCCTAACCTCTTTTAAGCGACCGATCGGTCGGCGCTGCGGCATGGTTGCGTGCGCAAGCGTCGGATGATCGTTGCGGCCGTGGAACAGACGTTTGAACGGGATCGAGGTGTGCGCAGGCGCTGATGCGCAAGCCTCGGTCGACCGCGAAGCATGGGACCGGGGTAAGTGCTGAAGCGTCAACTCCGGTCGACCGCGAAGCATGGGACCGGAGTAAGCGCTAAAGCGCCAACTCCGGTCGACAACGGAGACACGATGAATCCCACCGCAGCCCTGCCGCCCGGCATCCTGTTCGCGCAGCCGTTGACGCCCGTCGCCAACTCGCTGTTCCTGTCTTTCCTCGTCGCCGTGATCCCGATCGCAGTCGCGCTGATCGCGCTCGGCGTGCTGCGCCGGCCAGCGTGGCAGGCGTCGCTCGCCGGCCTCGTCGCGGGCCTCGCGGTCGCGATCGGTGCTTGGGGCATGCCGGCCGGCCTCGCGTTCGACGCGGTCGGCGCCGGCATGGCGCTCGCGGTCGTGCCGGTGATGTGGATCGTGTTCAACGCCCTGCTGCTCTACAACATCGCGGTGAAGTCGGGCCGCTTCGACCAGTTCCGGCAGTGGATGCTCGACAACCTGCCCGACGACCGCCGCCTCGTGCTGCTCGTCGTCGCGTTCTCGTTCGGCTGTTTGCTCGAAGGGATCTCCGGGTTCGGCACGCCGGTCGCGATCACCAGCGCGCTCCTGATCGCGCTCGGCTTCCCCGCGCTCGAAGCGCTCACCTACACGCTGCTGTTCAATACGGCACCGGTCGCGTTCGGCGCGCTCGGCGTGCCGATCACCGTGCTCGGCGCGGTCACGTCGCTGCCGCCCGCGACGCTCGGCGCGATGGTCGGCCGGCAACTGCCGTTCTTCGCGCTGCTGCTGCCGTTCTACGTGGTCGGCGCATACGGCGGCCTGCGCTCGATCTCGAAGCTGTGGCCCGCGCTGCTCGTGTCGGGCGGCAGCTTCGCGATCGCGCAGTTCGTCACGTCGAACTTCCTCGGCTACCAGCTCACCGACGTGCTGTCGTCGCTCACGTCGCTGATCGTCACGATCGGCTTCCTGCAGGTGTGGAAGCCGCAGCCCGATCCGCAATACGCGCTCGCACGCAGCGCACCTGCCGCGGCCGGCGCCGCGCGCGCGGGCTTCGGCGGCTGGCTGCCGTGGATCGTCGTGTCGGTGGTCGTGATAGTCTGGGTGCATGCGAACGTCGCGGCGATCGGCGACGTGAAGATCAAGTGGCCGGGCCTGCACAACACGGTGTTCGTGTCGCTGTATCACAAGCCGTATGCGGCGATCTGGGACTTCCAGCCGCTCGGCACGGGCACCGCGATCCTGCTCTCGGCGATCATCACGGCCGTGCTGACGCGCACCGGCGTCGGCGCGTTCTTCGAATGCGTGGTCAAGACCTGGCGGCAGACGTGGATCGCGATCATCACGGTGATGATGATCGTCGGGCTGGCGTATTTGCTGAACTACTCGGGCATCAGCTACACGCTCGGCACCGGCGTCGCGTCGACCGGCGCGCTGTTTCCGCTCGTGTCGGCGTCGCTCGGCTGGATCGCGGTGTTCCTGTCCGGCAGCGACACGTCCGGCAATGCGCTGTTCGGCAACCTGCAGGTGGTCGCGGCGCGGCAGCTCGGCTTCGATCCGGTACTGATGGCCGCGACCAACTCGTCGGGCGGCGTGATGGGCAAGATGATCTCGCCGCAGAACATCGCCACGGGCGTGTCGACGACCGACCTGAAGGGACAGGAAGGCGTCGTGTTCGCGCGCACGTTCTGGCACAGCGTGATTCTCACGCTGCTGCTCGGCGTGCTCGTGTTCCTGCAGCAGCACGTGTTCACGTGGATGATTCCGGCGCTGCCGAAGTAACACACGGCGGGAAGCAAGAGGGAAGGCACGAGGAAAACAACGAGGGAAGGCGCGGGACCAGCGCCGGACATGACCAGGAATGTGCACGGAAATGCGCGAACCCGGTGAACGCGCGGCGGCTCAGCGCGCGTTCACCGGCCGCGTCGCGTGCGTTGGCTCGTGCGTCGCGGTCCGCACCGGCAGGATGCACGCGAGGAACGCGTCGATCGCGGGGCTCTGGCGGCGCGCCTTCAGGTAGTACACGTATTCGTCGATCGTCGTGTCGACACCGCGCAGCGCGACGACGCGCAGGTCCGGATGACGCTCGGCCTCGCCGCGCGGAAACAGGCTGCCGCCCACGCCATGCAGGATCGCCTCGCGGATCGCTTCGCGGCTGCCGATTTCGGCGACCGACGTGGGCGCGACCCCGGCCGCCGCGAGGATCGTCTCCGTGCAGCGGCGCGTGACCGACCCTTCCTCGCGAATCAGCAGCCGCACGTCCGCGAGCTGCGCGGCGTCGATCGCGTCGAAGCGCGCGAGCGGATGGTCGCGATGCACGACGAGCACGAGCGGATCGGTGGAGATCACCTTGCGTTCGAGGCCGTCCGCGTCATTGCGCTGCGACGACACGGCGAGGTCGATGCGGAATTCCTGCAGCGCCTGCAGGATTTCCTCGGAATTGCCGATCCGGCACGTGAGTGCGATCGACGGATGCGCATGCGAGAAGCGGCCGACCGCGTCCATGATGTAGTACGGCCCGGTCGCACCGATCCGCAGGTGTCCTTCGAACAGGCCGCCGACGTTGCGCAGCATGATGTCGACCTGCGCCTCGAGCGAGATCATCTTCTCGACGAGCGGCAGGAGCTCGATACCGGTTTCAGTGACTTCGAGCCTGCGGCCGCTGCGATAGAACAGCTCGACGCCGTACAACTGCTCGACCTGCCGGATCTGCGCGGCGATGGTCGGCTGGCTGACGCCCAGGTGGCGCGCGGCGCGCGTGATGCTGCCCTGCCGGACGGTCGCGTGGAACGCCTTCAGCTGATCGAACACGGCTCGGCTTCTCCCCCCTCTTCATCGCGCGTCAGCGTAGCGCAGGCATGTGTCGGCCGGATGAAAGGCGCGCCGGGCGCTGCTTCGAAAAAAAGCTGGGGGTGAGCGCAAGAAACCTGCTGGAACCGGTCACGGCCGGGACACGCCGGTGCGGAGTAATAACGGCAACGCACCGACCGCCGGCCCCGCTCGACCGGCGCCACCCTTACCGACCCACAGGATCCTCTTCATGTCCGCCACCAATCGACGCGATTTCCTGCGCCTTGCCGCCCAGTCGGCCGGCGCGATGGCCGCCTACGCCGGCTTCCCGCCCGCGATCCGCAAGGCACTGGCCATGCCGGCCGCCTATCGCACCGGCACGATCCGCGACGTCGAACACGTCGTCATCTTCATGCAGGAAAACCGCTCGTTCGACCATTACTTCGGCGGGCTGCGCGGCGTGCGCGGCTTCAACGACCCGCGCCCGCACCTGCTGCCGAGCGGTGCGCCGGTGTGGCAGCAGCCGCCGGCGTCGGTGTTCACGAAGAACTACCATTCGCGCGGGCTCGACCCGTCCGCGCCGTACGTGCTGCCGTTCTATCTCGACCCGAAGCAGACGACCGAATTCCAGCCGGGCACCAACCACGGCTGGAGCAGCGGCCACCTGTCCTGGAACAACGGCCAGTGGGACCAGTGGGTGAACCAGAAGCAGGACGTGCTGACGATGGGCTACCTGAAGCGCCAGGATCTCACGTACCACTACGCATTGGCCGACGCGTTCACGATCTGCGACGCGTACTTCTGCTCCGCGCACGCCGACACGGCACCGAACCGCATCTACCTGTGGACCGGCACGATCGACTCGCGCAACGTGTACGGCACGCAGCCGAACGGCCCCGGCATCGGCGAGCGCAACAACACGAACGGCTACACGTGGACGACCTACGCGGAACGTCTCGAGAACGCGAAGATCAGCTGGAAGGTGTACCAGGGCGGCACGGGCATCCCGGGCGACCCGACCGACAACTACACCGACAATTCGCTGATGTTCTTCAAGAAGTTCCAGGTGAAGGAAGGCGCGAGCGGCCCGCTGGTCGACAAGGGCGCGTCGGACCACACGCTCGCCGAGCTGAAGGCCGACGTGCAGGCGAACCGGCTGCCGCAGGTGTCGTGGATCGTCGCGCCGTACAAGTACAGCGAGCACCCGCAGGCGTCGCCGACGGACGGCGCGTTCTACATCAACATGGTGCTCGAGGCGCTGACGTCGAACCCCGAGGTGTGGGCGAAGACGGTGTTCATCCTCAACTACGACGAGAACGACGGGCTGTTCGACCACGTCGTGCCGCCGGTGCCGCCGGTCACGAGCGGGGTAGGCGGCCAGGGCATCGTGTCGTCGAACCTGCTGTCGAACCTCGGCGACGAACTGCTCGACCTGAACAAGTACCCGGGCGAGATGAGCCCGCTGGTGCCGGGCGCGGACCCGGGCGGCCTCCAGCCGATCGGCCTCGGGCCGCGCGTGCCGCTGATCATCATTTCGCCGTGGACGAAGGGCGGCTGGGTCTGCTCGGAAACGTTCGACCACACGTCGGTGCTGCGTTTTCTCGAAGCGCGCTTCGGTGTGCAGGAGCCGAACATCAGCGCGTGGCGCCGGTCGGTCTGCGGCGACCTCACGTCGGCATTCGACTTCTCCGCGCGGCCCGATACGCGCACGGTGAGCTTCACGGTGCCGCAGCACATCGCCACCGCCGGCCAGGCGTACCAGGTGCCCGCGCAGCAGTCGATGCCGGCGCAGGAGCCCGGCACGCGTCCGGCGCGCGCGCTGCCGTACGAACTGTTCGTGCATGCCCGCGTGAACGGGCGCGACGACAGCGTGTCGCTCGACTTCGCGAACTCGGGTGACGCGGGCGCCGCGTTCTACGTGTACGACCGCCGCAATCCGGCGACGCCGCCGCGCCGCTACGCGGTGTCCTCGCACGATCGTTTCGCCGATACCTGGAGCACGTCGGCCGCGCGCGGCGACTACCATCTCGCCGCCTATGGCCCGAACGGCTATCTGTGCGAATTCCAGGGCAACACGCGGCTGGCGGCGGACGGCCGCCACGCGAACCCGGAAGCGAAGATCGGCTACGACGTGCGCAACCGCCACGTGTACCTGCAACTGCGCAACAGCGGCCGTGCGACATGCCGCGTGGTCGTCGACAACGCGTACAGCCACGCGCATGCGCGCACCTACACGCTGGAGCCGGGTGAGCGCATCGAGGATCACTTCGAGCTGTCGTCGAGCCACGGTTGGTACGATCTGACGATCACCGCGACGACGCTGCGCGGCGGCGACGACAAGGTCGTGCGCCGCTTCGCGGGCCACGTCGAGACGGGCCGGCCGAGCCAGAGCGATCCGGGGCCGGTCAAGCAGACGGCCTGACGGCTGGCCTGCGTCGCGCGGTTCGGCGTGCTCGCGCCGGCCGCACGCGCATCGCATTCCGGCACGAGGCATGCGCTTTTGGAAACTGAAAACTGTTGACAATATATCGGGCTGAGGGTATATAGCGATCATTCGCCGACATGGCGCCCTCGTTCTCATCCGCAGCTTCGCTGCCTGCCCGATCATGACTGTCCCGAACGCGCTCAACGCCATCGAACTCCTGCAAAGCCAGTCGCTCGCGATGATTGTCCAGGACATGCTGGAGCGCGCGATCGTGTCCGGCGAATATGCGCCTGGCGAGAAACTCAACGAAGTCGATATCGCGACCAAGTTGAACGTGTCGCGCGGCCCCGTGCGCGAGGCGTTTCGTGCGCTCGAGCAGGCCGGGCTGCTGCGCAACGAGAAGAACCGCGGCGTGACCGTGCGCGTCGTGCCGCTGCGCGAGGCCGAGGAGATCTACGAAGTGCGCGCGATGCTCGACGAGTCGGTCGCGCGCGCGCTCGCGAAACGCATTTCGCCCGACACGCTGAAGGTGCTGAAGGGCATCATCCAGTCGATGAAGGATGCGGCGAAGACGCACGACGTCACGCGCTACACCGAGTTGAACGTGCAGTTTCACGACGCGATGGTGGTCGGTGTCGGCAATACGCACCTCACCGACACCTATCGCCGGCTCGTGCGCCAGCTCGGGCTGCTGCGCCAGGCCGCGATCGAGGCCGAGGAGGACGCGATTGCAGTGTCGGCGGCCGAGCACGACAAGATCGTGCAGGCGCTCGCGAGCGGCGACGAGGAGAAGACCGTCGCGCTCGTGCGCGAGCACGTCGCGCACGGCCTTGCGCGGATGCGCCGCACGCATGAGCAGGCGCTGCCCTCGGTGGGCAACGTGGCGCGTGAGAAAACCGCGCGCGCGTGACGCGGCCGCACGGGCGGTCGTACCCAATTCAAAGGGACGCTTCGCAGCGTCCCTTTTTCATTGCGCTTCGTTGCACGTGACGTCATCGCATCGTCACGCCTTGTCGGCCTTGCCGGCCGCGCTCGCGAATTTCGCGAGCCATGTGTCAACCCTCGCCGGCCGTCGGCTCTCGTCTTCCGCGCGCTCCTTGCGGCGGATCGCATTGCGCACGACGTGCGCGCCGACATAGCGGATCGGCTCCGGCGGGAAATGGCCGAGCGGGCCTCGCACGATCGGACTGCGCGTCCAGACGTTGTCGAGGCCGAGCACCAGCGACGACAGGATCTGCCCGCCCATGTAGGTCGGCCCGACGCCGTTGCCCGAATAGCCGAAGCCGTAGAACACGTTCGGCGCGTCGTCGAGGCGGCCGAAAAACGGGAAGCCCGTCACCGAGCGGTCCGACGGGCCGTTCCAGCTCGCGATGACCGGCACGCCCGCGAGCGACGGGAAGAATTCGCGCAGGCTCTGCGTGAGCTGCGCCTCGTACGGCGAGCGCCGGTCGAACACCGGCGCGATGCGGCTGTGCCACGAGAACGTGTTGCCGCCCTTGCCGAGCATCAGCCGCCCGTCGGCCGTCGTGCGGTAGTAATACACGAAGATCCGCGAATCGAGCACCGACACACCGTCCACGAGTCCGGTCTGCTCGAGCAGTTCCGGGCATTTCTCCGTGATGACCATGTCGCTCGACACGACCGCGATCGTGCGTTCGAACTGCGGGAAGCGACTCGCCATCCACGCGTTGATCGCGAACACCAGCTTGCTCGCGCGCACGCTGCCGGACGGCGTGCGCACGACGGCCGGTTGTCCCGGCGTGAAGTCGACGAGCGGCGTGCGCTCGTAGATCCGGATTCCCGTGTCGAGCGCGACGCGGCGCAGCCCGCGCACGAGCTTGCCGGGATGCACGGTCGCGGCGATCGGCGAGTACACGCCGTCGAGATTGCGTGCGGAGCCCGAGCGGCGCGCGACCTCGGCGGCCGGCAGAGGCTCGTAGCTGTGGATGCCGCACGCGGCGAGCGCGTCGAGCACCGGCGCGAGCGTGCCGACCTGCGCGCGCGACGTCGCGGTGTACAGCGTGCCGTCGAGCCGCAGCTCCGCATCGATGCGATGCGCGCGGCAGAAGTCGGCGATGTGCTGGACGGCCGCCTCCGACGCCTTCACGAGCCGGATCGCCTCCGCTTCGCCGAACAGGCGGCGCAGCGTCAGGAATTTCGCGGACCACGTGAGCAGACACCCGCCGTTGCGCCCGCTCGCGCCGGCGCCGCACAGGTCGGCTTCGAGTATCGCGATGTCGAGCGCCGGGTTCTGCTGTTTCGCCTGGATCGCGGTCCAGAGCCCGGTGAAGCCGCCGCCGACGATACAGACGTCGGCCTGCGTCGCGCCCTGCAAGGCGGGGGCGAGATCGCCGTCGTTGAACAGTGCTTGTTCGATCCAGAAGGGTCGCATCGGTTGTCGTGCCGGTAAGGGTCGGGCGCCGTGCCGCGCACGGCGGGAAAAGAAAACGAAACCGCCGCACGGCGATGCGTGTCGTCGTGCGGCGGGTACATCGCGTCAGGCCGCGGCTTCGGCAGACGTGCGGCGCCTGCCCATCCCCGTCAGCGTGTCGGCGATTGCGGCGACCGCGCCCGGAATGCCGGCTTCGCCGAAGCGGCCGATGCAGCCGACGTGGACCGTATCGACTTCCGTCAGCTTGCCCCGATACAGAACGTAGCCGCGCATTTTGACCTCCTGATAAAACCGCTTGAAATCGTGGTTTGGATCGTCCGGCGCATGGAACGTGACGATGATCGGCACCGGGATTGCCGGATCGACGAACGGCCGGAAGCCGTCGACCAACGCGCGGCAACTGCGCTGGCAGCGGCCGCCGCGTGCGGCGAGTCCGCCGTGCTTTCGCCTTTTGCTTTCTGTTTTCTCCATATTGTTGACAATCTACAAATCATCGATTTTAATGTCAAGCATGGAAAACATCCTTCTCGGCGCGGTGCGGGCGCCGACAGCGCAACCCCTTCGAACCGAAAGGACTGAACGTCATGTCTGAAACGCCTGTATCCGTGGAAGTGAACGGCCGCCGCTACAACTGGATGAGCCGCCCCGTGGTGGTGGTCTGCGTCGATGGTTGCGCCTATGAATACCTCGAGATGGCGGCCGAGGCCGGCGTCGCGCCGTTCCTGCGCACGCTGCTCAAGCCGGGCACGGCGCTCAAGGGCGAGTGCGTGGTGCCGAGCTTCACGAACCCGAACAACCTGTCGATCGTGACGGGCGTGCCGCCGGCGATCCACGGGATAAGCGGCAACTACTTCTACGATCGCGACACCGGCGCCGAGGTGCTGATGAACGATCCGAGGTACCTCGTCGCGCCCACCGTGCTCGCGGCCTTCGCCGAACGCGGCGCGCGCGTCGCGGTCGTCACCGCGAAGGACAAGCTGCGCCGCTTGCTCGGCAAGGGGCTCAAGGGCATCTGCTTCTCGTCGGAGAAGGCCGACGAGGCGAGCGTCGAGGAAAACGGCATCGACAACGTGCTGGAACTGGTCGGCAAGCCGGTGCCGAGCGTGTACAGCGCGGAGCTGTCCGAGTTCGTGTTCGCGGCTGGCGTGCGCCTGCTCGAAACACGCCCGATCGACCTGATGTACCTGTCGACGACCGACTACGTGCAGCACAAATGCGCGCCCGGCACGGGCGGCGCGAACGCGTTCTACCAGATGATGGACGCGTACCTGAAGCGGTTCGACGAGCTCGGCGCGATCGTCGCGATCACGGCCGACCACGGGATGAACGCGAAGCACGACGGCGAGACCGGCGAACCCAACGTCATCTACCTGCAGGAGCTGTTCGACGAGTGGCTCGGCCACGATGCCGCGCGCGTGATCCTGCCGATCACCGATCCGTACGTCGTGCACCACGGCGCGCTCGGCTCGTTCGCGACCGTCTACGTGCCGGATTCCGCCGACGCCGACGCGCTGCGCGCGCGGCTTGCCGCGGTGGACGGCATCGAGGTCGTGCTGTCGGGTGCCGAGGGCTGCGCGCGCTTCGAGCTGCCGCCCGACCGGATGGGCGACCTGATCGTGATCTCGAAGCAGGACGTCGTGCTCGGCACGAGCCGCATCAAGCACGACCTGTCGGGCCTCGACGTGCCGCTGCGCTCGCACGGCGGGATCTCCGAGCAGATCGTGCCGCTGATCTTCAGCAAACCGGTCGCGACCGACGTCACGGGCCGCGCGCGACTGCGCAACTTCGACATCATCGACATCGCGCTCAATCATCTGCAGTGACGCGTACGCACCCGCCAGGAAGACATCATGAACGACATTGCAGCATCGGCGGAGGCCCGTGCGTTTCATCGTGAAGCACTGCGAGTCGATGGGGAGCGGATTCATCGCGACGCGGTGATCGAGGTGCGCAACCCGTACGACGGAACGCTCGTCGGCACCGTGCCGAAGGCGACGCTCGATGACGTTCGGCGCGCGTTCGCCGCCGCGCGTGCATACCGGCCGTCGCTCACGCGCCACGAGCGTGCGGCGATCCTGCGCCGCGCGGCCGACATCGTGCGTGAGCGCACCGCCGAGATCGCGGCGCTGATCACGGCCGAGGCCGGGTTGTGCATCAAGGATTCGACGTACGAAGCCGGGCGCGTTGCCGACGTGCTGACGTTCGGCGCGGGCGAAGTGCTGAAGGACGACGGGCAGATCTTCTCGTGCGATCTGACGCCGCACGGCAAGAAGCGCCGCGTGTACACGCAGCGCGAACCGCTGCTCGGCGTGATCTCCGCGATCACGCCGTTCAACCATCCGATGAATCAGGTCGCGCACAAGGTCGTGCCGTCGGTCGCGACCAACAACCGGATCGTCGTGAAGCCGTCGGAGAAGGTGCCGCTGTCGTGCTACCTCTTTGCGGACATCCTGTACGAAGCCGGTCTGCCGCCGCAGATGCTGCAAGTGCTCACCGGCGACCCGAAGGAAATTGCCGACGAGCTGATCACGAACCCGGCGATCGACCTCATCACGTTCACCGGCGGCGTATCGATCGGCAAGTCGATCGCGTCGCGAATGGGCTATCGGCGCGCGGTGCTCGAACTCGGCGGCAACGATCCGATCATCGTGATGGACGATGCCGATCTCGACGAAGCAAGCTCGCTCGCCGTGTCGGGCTCGTACAAGAACTCGGGGCAGCGCTGCACCGCGATCAAGCGCATGCTCGTGCACGAGGCGGTGGCCGATCGCTTCACCGAGCTGGTGGTCGAGAAAACGCGCGCGTGGTCGTACGGCAATCCGTCCGATCCGTCGGTGGACATGGGCACGGTGATCGACGAGGCAGCCGCGAAGTTCTGCGAGCAGCAGGTGAACGACGCGATCGCGCGCGGTGCGCGGTTGCTGGTCGGCAACGTTCGCGACGGTGCGCTGTATTCGCCGACGGTGATCGATCGCGTGACGCCCGACATGCCGCTCGTGAAATACGAGACGTTCGGCCCGGTGTCGCCGATCATGCGCTTTCGCGACATCGACGAAGCAATCCGGATGTCGAACAGCACCGACTATGCGTTGTCGTCGTCGGTCTGCACGAACCGCTTCGACAACATCACGCGCTTCATCACCGAGCTCGAAGTCGGCAGCGTGAACGTGCGCGAGGTGCCGGGCTACCGGCTCGAACTGACGCCATTCGGCGGCGTGAAGGATTCGGGGCTTGGGTACAAGGAAGGCGTGCAGGAAGCGATGAAGAGCTTTACGAACACGAAGACCTATTCGCTGCCGTGGTAAGCGGCACGCAATGTGCCCGCGCCCGCACCGGCTTCGTGGCCAGTGCGGGCGCTATTCGATCGGCTCATGTCGTTCGCCGATTGGGATGCTAGCGCACGTTGCAGCGCTGCGTGAACCTGCTCGAAGTGCCGGAGATGCGTGCGCACGCTGCGATGTTTCTCGCGGATGACCGTGTCGTCGAGGCCGGCGCGTCGCGCGAGTTGTTCGGGCGATCGCGCGCCCCCCGCACCGCGAAATTCGTCGCGACGCTCGCGCTTGGCGTAATGGCCTTCTGACGCGCCACGCCACGCCACGCCACGCGGCTGCGGGAGGCATCAATCCTGTCGGTGTCCGTCGAGCACGGCGGCGACGATCGCTTCCGGCGCATCTTCCTGAACGAGGTGGCCTGCACACGGCACGCGGATCAGCTTGCCGCCCGCGATGCGATCGGCGAGGGCCTGCCCCTGTTCGAGCGGAATCCACGCGTCGTCCTCGCCCCACACGATGCGCACCGGAAAGTCCGGCGGCGCATAGCGTGCCTCGGCTTCCTCGATGTAACGCTGGCGCATCTGCGCGATCTGCCGATAGAACGCCGCCTGGCCGGCCGGCGTGAGCCATGGCGAGCGATAGATCGACAGCACGTCGTCGCTCAACGGTCGCGCGACGGCATTGCCGATATAGGCCGACACGAGCGCGTGGTGCGCATACGCCGGCAGCCCCGTGAACGCGGCTTCGTGCTGCGCGACATGCCGCACGAACGGCGAGCCTTGCGGCGCGATCGCAACCGGGTTCACGAGCGTCAGGTCCGAATACGCGATGCCGTCGAGGAAGTGCGCGCGCAGCACGGTCGCGCCGCCGTAGTCGTGTGCAAGCACGCGCGGGCGCGCAATATTCCATTCGTCGAGCAGCGCGCCGAACAGCACGTTCTGCCGGCCGAGCGAGACGTCCGCGTCGGGCATGTCCGACTGGCCGTAGCCGAGCAGGTCGTAGAAGAACACGCGATGGCGTCGCGCGAGCCATGGCGCGATCCGGCGCCACACCTGCGATGAAAACGGCGTTCCGTGCACGAGCACGAGCGGCGGCCCTTCACCGAGCGTGCCCCATGCGATCCGGTGACCGTCGAAAACGAAGCGATAGGCGAGATCGAGCATCGGCGCCTCCGTGATAACCTGTTTTGGTTGATAACAGGTTACGCCTGTTCATCCGGATATGAAACCGATAGGTGGAAATAAATGGTTACTCGACACGAGCCTGGGCGACAGGCGCATGTATGGAGCGCGGCCGATTTCGTCGGCGGCCATCCGGCGCTCGATTTCCTGAACACGGTGGCCGACACGGGCAAGACGCGCGACGAGGACAAACTCGTCGACTGGGCGGCCGTGCGCGCATGGGCGGGGAAATCGGGGTTGCTGGCTCGGGCCGACCTGACACGGTTTCTGCGTCATCCCCGGCAGGACGGCGCGGACGAACTCGCCGCGCTGCATGGTTTTCGCGAGGATGCGTACGCGGCACTCGCGCATCTGACGAGCGGTGGCGGCGGCGGCGCCGGCGCGCGAGCGGCAGGCCGGCTCACGGAGGCAATCCGCGATGCGATCGGGCGCAGCGCGTTTGACGCGGTCGATGGCCGCTTCGCGTGGCGGCCCGATGCGCGTGCCGCGTCGCGCTGGGTCGACGCGGCCGCGCTCGGGTTCGAGCATCTGCTGCGTGGCGACGACTTCGCGCGCGTGCGGCAGTGCGGCCGCTGTACGTGGTTCTTCGTCGACCACGGCCGCGGCGTCGGGCGCCGCTGGTGCAACATGCGCACCTGCGGGAATCGCGCGAAGGTGGAGGCGTTCAGGGAACGGTGAGGCCAGGGCCGCGGCGCCGACGACTCGCCTGCTCCGCGTTCATCATTCAGCGAGTTCGTGCGGCCGATGGTCGGGCCACAGCGCACCGATGACGAACAATCCGGTGACGAGGAACGGCGCGCCGATCGCGAACAGGATCGCCGTGAGTCCCCAGCGGTCCCAGAACCGGTCGATGACCGCGCGCTCGGGTATGACGGGGTCGTACAGCACGTTGACCACCTCGCCTTCGTACAGCCAGGGGCGCGATGAAGCCGAGCCTTGCGCGAACGTGACCGGGCGGCCGCTGTCGGTCGTGAACGCGATGGTCGCCGAATAGAGCGACGTGCGTGTGCGGGACGATTGCGCCGATTCGGTGATCTCGACGACGTGGCCGGTCGAGTGCGCGTAATGGCGGGCGATCTGCCACTCGCGCAGCCCGGCAGCACCGGCGCCGGCCAGGAAGCCGGTGCCGATCGCGATCGGCATCAGCACGATCGCGATGTTCCAGCGGCGCCGGGCCGTCTTGCCGGCGGCAAGCGCGTCGTCTCGCCGGCTGGGGCGCTCGCTCCCGTACAGCAGGCAGCCGACCGCAAGCGACGCGACCGCGAGCAGTGCCGGCACCGCGACGGGAAACCAGCGTTGCGTGAAATCGTCGATCAGCGCGGGACGGTTCGGATGGGCAGGATCGACCAGGACGTCCACGCTTTCGCCGATGTCGTACGCCGGGACCACCGATGCGGTATTGCCGGCGACTTCACGGCGGTGGCCGTCGTTCGCGAGATAGGCGACGATCGGACGGTATCCGCGCATCGCGTCGCTGTCCTGCACGATGCGCACGACCGTGCCCGGCGTGCGGACCAGATCACCCACCGCATGGCTCGCGGTGACGGCGAGCATCGCTGCGACCACGAGCAGCGCAACGCCGAGCGCGAGTGCGACGAGCGCGTCCTTACGTGGCATGGCCGGATCCGCGTTGCGCGTCGTGCGACGGGGCCGGATGCGATCGGGGGGATGGCGCGACTCGACGTGCGTGCCGCTGTCGGCGTGACCGTGCCCTCTGAATGGTCGCGTCTCGCTCACATGATTCCATGTCTGACGTCCCATGCTCTCTCAGTGCCGGGGGCGATATGGCGATCGCCGCCCCGGTCGTGTGATATTTTGTCGGACGATTCTAGCGGAAAGTGTACGGGCGAGGCATGTATGTAATTGCATGCCGTGATGCGGGGGAGTTGGGCGGGCGCCTGAATCGGTCGCCGGAATGGAAAAAGGCCGGTCAGCTTGCGCTGACCGGCCTTTGGAATTCCTGGTGGGGCGTGAGTGACTCGAACACTCGACCTACGGATTAAGAGTCCGCTGCTCTACCAACTGAGCTAACGCCCCCAACAGAAGAAAGATTATGCACGGGTATTTCAGACTTGGCAAGCCCTTTCTGCAAATTCCCTGAAAATATTTCGTCACGGCCCCGGCGGCTTCCGGTGCGCCAACGATCGATCGCAGTTGGCGTGCTCCCGGTATGATGACGTCCACACCCGTTGCGCGGCGGTCGCGCAACGTTTTCTGGACATTCGAAGATGGACGAAAACGCAGTCCGCGAATTGCTGGATCGCCTGCTGGCCCCGTGGGTCCGCTCGCTCGGTCTGGTCCCCGTATCGATCGGCGACGACAGCGTCACGATGCGCCTGCCGTTTTCCGGCGAATTCCGTCATTCGGGCGGCATCATCTGCGGGCAGGTGTTCACGGCCGCCGCCGACACCGCGATGGTGGTCGCGATCTCGGCCGCGCTCGGCGAGTTCCGGCCGATGACCACCGTCTCGCTGAACACGAATTTCATGCGTCCGGTGCGCAAGGGCGACGTGCTCGTCACCGCGCGCGTGCTGCGCATGGGCCGCAACCTGGTATTCGGCGAAGTCGAGCTGTTCGACGAGGACGGCAAGATGGCCGTTCACGCCACGTCGACCTACGCGCTCGTCAGCTGAGCGGCGCGATGTTCGACCAGATCGTTTTCGCGGGCGGCGGCAATCGCTGCTGGTGGCAGGCCGGCTTCTGGGACGTTGCCCAGCCGGCGCTCGGCTTGCGCCCGCGCGTGATCGCCGGCATCTCGGCCGGCGCGGCGACCGCCTGCATGCTGTATACGCGCGATGCCGCGTGGGTGATGCGCTATTACGAGGAGGCGTTGCGCCACAACCGCAAGAACGCGTACTGGGGCAACCTGTTCGGGCGCGAGCCGGTGTTTCCGCATTACCGGATCTACCGTCAGGCATTGCTCGACATCTACGGCGAGCCGTTCGCGAAGCTCGCCGCGGCGCCGGAGATCCGCATCGGCGTGTCGCACGTGCCGCGCTGGCTCGGCGCGCGCAGTGCGGTCGCCGCCGGCCTCGTCGCGTACAACATCGAGAAATACGTGCGCAAGACGCTGCACCCGACGCTCGGGCGCATGCTCGGCTTCCGGCCCGAATTCGTGCGCGCGCAGGCATGCGCGAGCGTCGAAGAACTCGCCGACCTGATCCTGCAGTCGTCGTGCACGCCGCCGTTCACGCCGGTGCTGCGTCGCGGCGGCCGGCCCGTGCTCGACGGGGGGATGGTCGACAACGTGCCGGTCGACGCGCTCGACGCATCGCCGGGCGGCGTGCTGGTGCTCGTCACGCGGCTGTATCCGCGCCCGCAGATGTTCACGGTCGCGCACGGCGACCAGAGGCGGCTCTATGTACAGCCGTCGAGCAAGGTGCCGATTTCGAGCTGGGATTACACGAGCCCGTCGCAGATGCGGCATGCATACGACCTCGGGCGGCGCGACGGCGAGCATTTCCTCACGCGCGTCGACGCGATGACGGGCGGCCGCGTGGCCGCCTGAAGGCGGGAACGGAGAAACGGGGCCGCGCGGCGAGCGCGGCCCGCGCCGGTCAGCGCACGCGGCGCGGCGTCAGCGCTTCCGGATTGACGACGCTCGACATGTCGCCCTGGTCGAACGCGAGGATGTTCCGGAACGCCGCGCTGAAGTAGAGCTCGTAGCTTTCGCGCTCGACGTAGCCGATGTGCGGCGTGCAGATCACGTTTTCCATCCGCAGCAGGCTGTAGCCCTGCAGGATCGGCTCACTCTCGAACACGTCGATCGCGACCATCCCCGGACGGTTGTGCGACAGCGCGTTGACGAGCGCGTTTTCCTCGAGCAGCTCCGCGCGGCTCGTGTTGACGAGCAGCGACGTCGGCTTCATCCGCATCAGGTCTTCCTGCTTGACGATCCCGCGCGTGTCGTCGTGCATGCGCAGGTGCAGCGACAGCACGTCGCTCTGCTCGAACAGCGCTTCGCGGCTCTCGGCGGCCGTGTAGCCGTCGGCGCGCGCGGCCTCGAGCGAATGCTCGCGGCCCCAGATCAGCACGTTCATCCCGAACGCCTTGCCGTAGCCGGCGACCAGCCGGCCGATCTTGCCGTAGCCCCAGATGCCGAGCGTCTGGCCGCGCAGCACCTGGCCGAGACCGAAGTTCGGCGGCAGCGCCGACGTCTTCAGGCCCGACTGCTGCCAGGCACCCTGTTTCAGGTTCGCGACGTATTGCGGAATGCGGCGCTGGGCGGCCATCACGAGCGCCCAGGTCAGTTCGGCGGGCGCGACCGGCGAACCCGTGCCTTCGAGCACCGCGATGCCGCGGTCGGTACATGCTTCGAGGTCGATGTGGCTCGAGATACGGCCGGTCTGGCTGATCATGCGCAGGTTCGGCAGCTTGGCGAGCAATTGCGACGAAATCGGCGTGCGCTCGCGAATCAGCACGAGCGCCTCGACTTCCGCCAGGCGGCTCGCGAGTTGCCCCAGGCCGCGAACCGTGTTGTTGAAGACCTTCACGTCGTGCTCGGCAAGCATCTCGAAGCAGTTCAGCTTGCGGACGGCGTCCTGGTAGTCGTCGAGGATGGCAATTTTCATGATCAGCGGGAGTCGCGCGTTGAAGGCGGCAGTAGCGGCGGCGCACGTCGCGCGCCCGTCCCGCCCGGCCGGGGCCGACATGATGCTACGTCGGCGGACGTCTTGGTGTCTTTTTAACAGGTTGTTACGCTCCGCCGCAATCGGCGCCGGCCTGACCCGGCGCCGCTCCCGTCGGGTGTGGCGGGGTGCGATGTTGTGTCGCATCAGACACGTCCTTCCTGATTCGGCCGCTTACCGGATGAGGTTCACCCAATTGTTGCTTCAATCAGAATAATTGGATCATCCATTCGCGATGAGTGAGGATTTTTGACTATTTTTATCGTCAACGTGGGCCTTGTTGAGCAACTCTGCATCATTTCCGCTGTCGTAGGAGAATTACGCATATGCTTCAACTTTTTGAAGTTGTAACAGCGGCAGGAGTCGTTTATGGATCATTTGCAGTCGATGCGCGTGTTCGTCAAGGTTGCGGATCTCGGCAGTTTCGCGCGGGCCGCGAGTGCAATGGATATCTCCAACGCGGTCGCGACGCGTCACGTCGCCGATCTGGAAGGTCGGCTCGGCACGCGCCTGCTGAACCGCACCACGCGCAGCCTTTCGCTGACGGAGTCGGGCCAGGTCTACCTGGAGCGGGCGCGCCAGATTCTCGATGAGCTCGAGGATGTCGAACAGATGGTCGTCGCGCGCAATCACGAGCCGGTCGGCACGTTGCGCATCGTCGCGCCGGTCGTGTTCGGCCTGCACAACCTTGCCCCCGTCCTGCAGTCGTACACCGAGAAATTCCCGAAGGTGGTGCCGGATCTGACGCTGGTCGACCGCCAAGTCGATCTCGTCGAGGAAGGTTTCGACGTCGGGATCGTCGTCACGCGTCAGATGCGCAGCGCGAGCATCGTCACGCGGCGGCTGACCACGGGCTGCATGACCGTGTGCGCGACGCCGAGCTACCTGGAAAAGCACGGCGTGCCGACCCACCCGGAACACCTCGCCGAGCACCCGGCGCTGAGCTTGCCGACCGAATACTGGGGCGACGAGCGCGTGTTCACGGGGCCGGACGGCGAAGTGCGCGTGCGCCCGACCAACGTGATCGTCGCGAACAACACTGCGATGCTGCGCCAGTTCGCGCTGCTCGGGATGGGTGTCGCGATCCTGCCGAGCTACCTGATCGGCAGCGACATCGCGCGCGGTGCGCTGGTGCGGCTGCTGCCGGATTTCCGGCTGCCGCAGGTCGAGATCAACATCGCCTATCCGAGCCGGCGCCATCTGCCTGCGAAGGTGCGGACGTTCATCGACCACCTCGTCGAGTATTTCAGCCACTCGACCGACGCGACGATGGGCGAACAGTGGGCCGCACAGGGTGCTGCGCCTGCGCCGATCGGCGTCGAGATGCGTGCCGAGCCCGCCGAATCGACCGACCCGAACCTGCAGCCGCGCCTCGCGCGTTCGCCGCGCGCGCGGGTCGCGGTGCCGTCGCCGCTGTAACGTCGCGGCGGCCGCGCACGGAAACGGCCGGCATCAAGAAAAAACGCGGATCGAGCGATCGATCCGCGTTTTTTTATCGCCGCCTTCATGGTCGTTCGACCGGCGCGCGCCGCGCCGGGGGAGCCCCCGGCAGCCTGAGCATTACGAGCCCGTCTTGCGCGCCGTCGTCTTGCGGGCGGCGGTCTTGCGAGCCGGTGCCGGTTTCTCTTCGGCGCCTTCCGTCACGGTTTCGGCGTCCTTCGTCGCCGATTTTGCCGTCTTCTTCGCGGCGGCAGCCTTCGGCTCCTTCTTCTCGAACTCGAAACCGATCTTGCCGTCCGGCTGCTTCACGAGGAAGGCCTTGAAGTTGCGGCCCGTGCGCGACGACTTGAAGTTCGGCAGCAG
Source organism: Burkholderia sp. FL-7-2-10-S1-D7 (assembly GCF_001524185.1). NCBI lineage: Bacteria > Pseudomonadati > Pseudomonadota > Betaproteobacteria > Burkholderiales > Burkholderiaceae > Burkholderia > Burkholderia sp. FL-7-2-10-S1-D7. Next base: position 48,723 of record NZ_LOWY01000010.1, read on the forward strand.
ATCCGTGCGGCCGTCGGCCAGCAGCTTCGCCATCTGCTCTCGCGTGATTTCCTGTTGCAGGATCACCTTGCCCGAACGGAAGTCGCAGGTCTTCGGATTCGCGACCGAGTGCTCGCACACATAGCTCATCCCGTGCTCGAACACGCGGCCCTTGCACTTCGGGCACGCGCCGACCGGTTCCTGCGCGGAGAAGTCGGGCGCCTCGCCTTCCTCGCCGCCCTGGTCCTGGCCGAAGTCGAACTCGAGCTTGTAGTTCTTCGTCTCGTCGTCGAACGAGAGCTTCAGGATCGCCGAGAACGGGCGGCCCATCTTGCTGCGGAAGCCGGACAGCGGACCGATGGTCTTCTGCTGCAGCAATTCCTCGACTTCCGCGATCTCGAACTGCCGGCTACCCGGAATCTTCGAGATCGAGAACTCGCACTTCGTGCATGCGAAGCGGCGGTAGTTTTCCTTCACCTGGCCGCCGCAGTTCGGGCACGGTGTCTCGAGCGTCGCGTAATCGCCCGGGATCGTGTCGGAATCGTATTCCTTCGCGCGCTTGACGATCTGCTGCGTCATGCGGGCGATTTCCTGCATGAACGCGTCACGCCCGAGGTTGCCGCGCTCCATCTGCGACAGCTTGTATTCCCATTCGCCGGTGAGCTCGGGCGCGGTCAGTTCCTTCACGCCGAGCCCGCGCAGCAGCGTCATCAGCTGGAATGCCTTCGCGGTCGGGATCAGTTCGCGGCCTTCGCGCACGAGATATTTCTCGCCGAGCAGGCCTTCGATGATCGCCGCGCGCGTCGCCGGCGTGCCGAGGCCCTTCGCGGCCATCGCCTCGCGTAGCTCGTCGTCCTCGACGAGCTTGCCCGCGCCTTCCATCGCCGACAGCAGCGTCGCTTCCGAGTAGCGTGCGGGCGGCTTCGTCACGAGCGCGACGGCGGCGATCTCGTCCGTCTTCACCTTCTCGTCCTTCTGCACCGGCACGAGGTTCGCGTCCGCGCCTTCGGCGTCGCGGCCGTACACCTGCAGCCAGCCCGGCTCGACGAGCACCTTGCCTTCGGTCTTGAAGTGATGGCCGGCGACTTCGGTGATCCGCGTCGTGACGCGGAATTCGGCCGCCGGGAAGAACACTGCGAGGAAGCGCTTCACGACCATGTCGTACAGCTTCTGCTCCGGCTCGGACAGCGACTTCGGCGCCTGCAGCGTCGGGATGATTGCAAAGTGGTCGCTGATCTTCGAGTTGTCGAAGATCCGCTTGTTCGGCTTCACCCAGCCCTTGTCGAGCACCTGCTTCGCGTGCGGCAGGTAGTTGTGGCTCTCCTTGAGCATCTCGAGCGTGGACTGCACCGTCGAGATGTAGTCTTCCGGCAGCGCGCGCGCGTCGGTACGCGGGTACGTCAGCACCTTGTGCTTTTCATACAGCGCCTGCGCGAGACCGAGCGTGTTCTTCGCGGAGAAGCCGAAGCGGCTGTTCGCCTCGCGCTGCAGGCTCGTCAGGTCGAACAGCAGCGGCGACAGTTGCGTCGACGGCTTCGATTCCTCGGACACCGTGCCGACCTGGTCGCGGCACGCGGCGACGATCGTTTCGGCGGCCGGCAAGCTCCACAGGCGGGAGTCGCGCCTTTCCGGATCGAATTCGTCGCGTTTGAATTTCGGGTCGAACCACTTGCCTTCGTAGAACCCGCCCGCGCACGCGAACGCGGCCTTCACTTCCCAATAGTCGCGCGGGACGAAACGGCGGATTTTCTCTTCACGTTCGACGACGATCGACAACGTTGGCGTCTGAACGCGGCCGACGGTCGTCAAGAAGAAGCCGCCGCCCTTGCTGTTGAACGCGGTCATCGCCCGCGTGCCGTTGATCCCGACGAGCCAGTCGGCTTCCGAGCGGCAGCGTGCGGCGTCGGCGAGCGGCTGCATGTCCGTGTCGCTGCGCAGATGCGCGAAACCGTCGCGGATCGCCTGCGGCGTCATCGACTGCAGCCAAAGGCGCTGGACCGGCTGCTTTGCCTTCGCGTGCTGCACGATCAGGCGGAAAATCAGCTCGCCCTCGCGCCCCGCGTCACATGCGTTGATCAGGCGGTCGACGTCCTTGCGCTTCATGAGCTTGGTCAGGACTTTCAGGCGCGACTCGCTTTTTGCGATCGGGTTCAGGTCGAAATGCGGGGGGATGACGGGCAGATGAGCGAAGCTCCATTTCCCCCGCTTGACCTCGTACTCTTCCGGGGCGGCGATTTCGAGCAGGTGGCCGACCGCGGACGACAGGACGAATTCGTCGCTCTCGAAGTATTCGTCATGCTTTGTAAAGCCGCCCAAAGCGCGCGCGATGTCGTTCGCGACAGAAGGCTTTTCCGCAATGATCAGTGCTTTGGACATGACAGATGTGTGTTGGTAGACCGGGTTCGCCGGCGTGGGTCCCTTTTACGACGGCTTTATAGCACACGCCGTGGCGACGGCGGCGCGGCGTGCAAAAAGCGGCTCATCATAGTGGGGGGCCGCAATGGCGGCAAGCGCCCGGCGTGGCGGCACGCGCGACGGCGCGAAAAGCTGCCGGGCTGGCGTGCGGCTTACGCCTCGACATTCAGGATGTTGCGCAATTTCGGTGCGTGCGGCGCGCCGGGCACGGCGCTCAGGTCGGACAGCATCCGTTCGACGATCGCCGCGTGCGGCAGCACCGTGCCGAAGAAGCGCGCGGTGTTCGCGTCCTCGATCAGGATCGTCGGGAAATTCTCGACGTCGAGATCGTCGAGCCGGTCGGCATGGGTTTCGACGTCGATCCACGCGAAGCAGGCGTCGGGATGGGCGTCGGCGAGCTGGTCGAAGGCCGTTCGGTAATCGCGGCAGGTGCCGCACCATTCGGCGCACAGGCAGGCGACCAGCAGCGTGTCGGGATCGGCGAGGCGCTCGGCGATCCGATCGGCATCGGTGTCGAGATTCAGCGCGGGCATGGAATTCCTTGAGTAGCGTCGGCGGCACGGCCGCCTCTATGCGGGGGACTGTAGCACGCCGGACGCGGGCAGGGTGGGCGTCGCGTCAAGCCGCGCGAAGCGTCCGCCGGGCATGCTCGCAACGCGGCCGGCCAGTTCGAGCCCGAGTAGCGAGCGGTGCAGCGCGTCGTCGGACAAGCCGGTGTGCTCGGCGAGCCACTCGTAAGTAACGGGGCCGTATCCCAGTGCGGCGAGTACGGATCGGTCGGCCGGGTCGTCGGTCGGCGTGCCGTCGATCTCGGCGGGCGCAGCGGCCGGAATGGCGGAACCCGCTTTCCCGATGGGCTCGTCCGCGCACCGCGCGGCGGTGTCGGTTGTTCCTCCGTTATCGGGGCGCGAACGCGAATTCGTCGCGCGGCCGGCGTGAGCAGCCGGTTCGCCCAACCCGTATTCCTCAAGCACGTCGAGCGGCGTCGCGGTGAGCTTCGCGCCGTCGCGGATCAGCGCGTGGCAGCCCTGCGCGAGCGGCGCGTGGATCGAGCCCGGCATCGCGAACACGTCGCGGCCCAGCTCGTTGGCGAGCCGCGCGGTGATCAGCGAGCCGGAGCGCGGCGCGGCTTCGACGACGAGCGCGCCCAGCGCCAGTGCAGCGATCAGCCGGTTGCGCTGCGGGAAATGTGACGCCCGCGCGGGTGTGCCGAGCGGCCATTCGGAAACGATCGCGCCGCGTGCGGCAATCTCGTGCGCAAGGGTGCGGTGCCGAGCCGGATAGACGAGATCGGCGCCCGTCGCGATCACCGCGACCGTGCCGGCGCGGCCGTCGAGCCCGCCGCGATGTGCGGCACCGTCGATGCCGAGCGCGAGACCGGAGACGATCACGAGGCCCGCATCGGACAGCGCATGCGAGAAGCGCGTGGCGTCTGCGAGCCCCTGCGGCGTTGCATGGCGGCTGCCGACCACGGCGAGTCCGCGCCCGTGCAGCAAGTCGAGCCTGCCCTTTACATATAGCAGCGGTGGCGGATCGTGCAGGTCGCGCAGCCGCGGCGGATAGACGGGATCGTTGAGCGTGACGATCGCGTTGCCCGGTGTATCGAGCCATGCCAGTGTGGCGTCGGTACGCGCATCGAGGTCGTTCCGCTGGCTGGTGCGCACCGCCCGCGCGGCCGCAGCGCTGCTCGCCGCACCGATGGCCTGGTCGGACGCGCGCAGCAGCGCCGCCGGCGAGCCGAATGCATCGAGCAGCGCACGCAGCACGGCGGGCGAGAGCCCCGGCGCATGCGAGAGCTGCAGCCACGCACGCAACGCGGAGGTCGTCAGCGCTTGCGGCGACATGAGGTTCCCCTCGAATGCGGCGGCCAGCGAACAGCGTGGCGCCATGATAAAATTTTCATCATCCGAAATACTCGACAGGGCCGCGCGCACGAGCGTCCGGCCAATTGCAGGAGGCAGACCCGCGGCGTTGACATGCCGCGCGTCCGCCTCATCTTCATTGCATCCCGGCGGCGGCGCCAGCCGGCCGGATGGCCGATGCGGCGCGCCGCTTCACCGAATACCGAACACCATGGCTTTGCTGAACATTCTTCATTACCCCGACAAGCGGCTGCACAAGGTCGCCAAGCCCGTCGACAAGGTCGACGACCGGATCCGCAAGCTCGTCGCCGACATGGCCGAAACCATGTACGCCGCGCCGGGCATTGGCCTGGCGGCGACGCAGGTCGACGTGCACGAGCGCGTGATCGTGATCGACGTCTCCGAGGAGAAGAACGAGCTGCGCGCGTTCATCAATCCCGAGATCATCTGGTCGAGCGACGTGAAACAGGTCTACGAGGAGGGCTGCCTGTCGGTACCCGGGATCTACGACGAAGTCGAGCGTCCCGACCACGTGCGTGTGCGTGCGCTCAACGAGCAGGGCGAGACCTTCGAGCTCGACTGCGAGGGCCTTCTCGCCGTGTGCGTGCAGCACGAGATGGATCACCTGATGGGGCGCGTGTTCGTCGAATACCTGTCGCCGCTGAAGCAGACTCGTATCAAGACGAAGATGAAGAAACTCGAACGCGCGATGTAACGCGCGTTTGCCCAGATCGATCCCGAACGCTTTCATGACCCATACGTTGCGCGTGATTTTTGCCGGCACGCCGGAATTCGCCGCGGCCGCACTCGCCGCGATCCACGAGGCCGGTTTTCCGGTGCCGCTCGTGCTCACCCAGCCCGACCGCCCCGCCGGGCGCGGGATGAAACTGCAGGCGAGCGCCGTGAAGCGCTATGCCGTCGAGCACGGGATGTCCGTCGCGCAGCCAACGTCGCTGCGCCGCGCGGGCAAGTACCCGACGGAGGCGGCCGACGCGATCGAGCTGCTGCGCACGACGCCGCACGACGTGATGGTGGTCGCCGCATACGGCCTGCTGCTGCCGCAGGAAGTGCTCGACATTCCGCGCGCCGGCTGCATCAACATCCACGCGTCACTGCTGCCGCGCTGGCGCGGCGCCGCGCCGATCCATCGCGCGATCGAGGCCGGTGACGCCGAGACGGGCATCACGCTGATGCAGATGGACGCTGGCCTCGACACCGGCGCGATGATCGACGAAGCGCGCGTCGCGATCGCGCCCGACGATACGACCGCGACGCTTCACGACCGGCTGGCCGCCGACGGCGCACGCCTGATCTGCGACGCCCTGGTGCGGCTCGAGCGCGACGGCGCGCTGCCCGCCACCCCGCAGCCGGCCGACGGCGTGACTTACGCGGAAAAGATCGGCAAGCACGAAGCGGCGCTCGACTGGTGCAAGCCGGCCGACGTGCTCGCGCGCCAGGTGCGCGCGTTCGACCCGTTCCCGGGCGGTGTCGCGATGCTCGACGGCGCGGCAATCAAGCTGTGGGCGGCCGAGCCCGTGGCGGCGCACGGCGCGATTGCCGACGCGGCGCCCGGCACGATCGTCGAGGCTTCGCCGGAAGGCGTGGTCGTCGCATGCGGTGGCGGCGCGCTGCGCGTCACGCAACTGCAGAAGCCGGGCGGCAAGCGGCTGCCCGCGCGCGAATTCCTGGCCGGCTCGCCGCTCGCCGCGGGCCAGCGCTTCGCGTTGCCCGACGGGCAGTGAGCGTCATTCGACCCGACATGCCGGTCGTGCGCAATTGGCCGGATGGCCGAGTCGCACGGCGCAGCAGGCGCGCGTAGAATTTCCCTGCGCTTTCCGATTTCGAGGTTCTCATGCTTGGCATCACCCATTTCGGCTTCTTCGTGCTCGCGGTTTTCCTGCTGAACGTCACGCCCGGCCCCGATACGGCGTACATCGTCGGCCGCAGCGTCGCGCAGGGCCGTAGCGCGGGGCTGATGTCTGCGCTCGGCATCTCCGCCGGCTGCTGCGTGCACGCGCTTGCGTGCGCGTTCGGCCTGACCGCGCTGCTCGCGGCGTCGGCCGCCGCGTTCACGGTGATCAAGCTGGTCGGTGCCGCTTACCTGATCTACCTTGGCGTGCGCTTGATCCTCACGAAGCAGGCCGCCGCGCCGGCAGGCGCCGAGGCGGCGCGGGCCACGGCCGCGAAGCCGCTGCGCCAGCTGTTCATGCAGGGTTTCTGGACCAACGTGCTGAACCCGAAGGTCGTGCTGTTCTTCGTGTCGTTCTTCCCGCAGTTCGTGTCGGCCGACAGCCCGCACAAGGCGCTGGCGTTCCTGGCTCTCGGTTCGGTGTTCGTCGCGATGAGCACGGTCTGGTCCTGCATCGTCGCGTGGGTCGCGGGCAGCGTCACGCAGCGCTTTTCCGGCAAGCCGGGCGTCAGGAAGTGGCTTGACCGCACGGTGGGCAGCGCCTTCGTCGGCCTCGGGCTGCGGCTCGCGGCGACGCAACGCTGAGATTGAATTTTTCCGGCAAGACCTTATCTAACAAATCGCTTACAATTTTCCGCCGTGCACCGAAATGTGCGGCGGGTCCCCTGACGGATAAGGAGTGGGTATGTTCAATTGGGTCAAAACGGCGATGCTGATGGCCGCGATCACGGCCCTGTTCATCGTGATCGGCGGCATGATCGGCGGCTCGCGCGGCATGACGATCGCGCTGCTGTTCGCGCTCGTCATGAATTTCTTTTCGTACTGGTTCTCCGACAAGATGGTGCTGCGCATGTACAACGCGCAGGAGGTCGACGAGAACACGGCGCCGCAGTTCTACCGGATGGTGCGCGAGCTCGCCACGCGTGCGAACCTGCCGATGCCGCGCGTCTACCTGATCAACGAGGACGCGCCGAACGCGTTCGCCACGGGCCGCAACCCCGAGCACGCGGCGGTCGCTGCGACGACGGGCATCCTGCGTGTGCTGTCCGAGCGCGAGATGCGCGGCGTGATGGCGCATGAGCTCGCGCACGTGAAGCATCGCGACATCCTGATTTCGACGATCACCGCGACGATGGCGGGCGCGATTTCGGCGCTGGCCAACTTCGCGATGTTCTTCGGCGGTCGCGACGAAAACGGCCGTCCGGCCAACCCGATCGCGGGGATCGCAGTCGCGTTGCTCGCACCGATCGCCGGTGCGCTGATCCAGATGGCGATCTCTCGCGCGCGCGAGTTCGAGGCCGACCGCGGCGGCGCACATATCTCGGGAGATCCGCAGTCGCTCGCCACCGCGCTCGACAAGATCCATCGCTATGCGGCCGGCATCCCGTTCCAGGCGGCCGAAGCGCATCCGGCCACCGCGCAGATGATGATCATGAACCCGCTTCACGGCGGCGGTCTGCAGAATCTGTTCTCCACGCACCCGGCGACCGAGGAGCGCATCGCGCGCCTGATGGAGATGGCGCGCACCGGCCGCTTCGACTAAGTCGCGTCGCGCTCGACACGTCACCCCGCATGCCCCGCGCTGCGGGGTGTTTCATTTGTGCGCCCCGTAAAGGGGCCGCATGATCGCACGCTACAATGCGCGGTTTGGAATCGCGGCAGCCATGCGGCCGCTGGGTTCCCGCCGCTCGCGGCGCCCGTTTGCCGATTTTGCTCCGATGACACGAACCCGCTCTTCCGCTCAGTCTTCCTCCGGTCGCGCCGCGCGCCTGCCCGCGCTGCATCTCGCGCCCGATTCGCTGGGCTTCGCGCTCGACGCGGCCGCGCAGGCCGTCGATGCGGTGCGGCGCGGCACCGCGCTGCCGGCGGCACTGGCCGCGGTGTTCGCGCAGATGCCGGCCGGCGCGCAGGCGCTGGCGCGCGGCGCGACGCAGGACGTCGCGTACCGGACGATGCGTCGTCTCGGCAGTGCGGATTGGCTGATCGGCCGGCTGGTCAGCAAGGCGCCGCCCGCGCATGTGCATGCGGTGCTCGCTGGTGCGCTTGCGCTGCTGCTCGATCCGGAGGACTCGGCCGCGTATCCGGCATTCACGATCGTCGACCAGGCCGTCACCGTGATCGGCGCACGGCGCGAATTTGCGTTCGCGAAGGGACTGGTCAACGCCGTGCTGCGGCGTTTCCAACGTGAGCGCGACGCGCTCGTCGCGGCGATGCAGGGCGATCCCGTCGCACGCTGGAATTACCGCGCGTGGTGGGTCGATGCGGTGAAGCGTGCGTGGCCGGAAGCGTGGCAGACGATTCTTGCGGCCGGCGAGCGCCAGGGTCCGCTGACGCTGCGCGTGAACGCGCGCCGCGCGACCGTCGACGCGTATCTCGATACGCTGCGCACGAGCGGAATCGAAGCGACCGCGATCGGCCGCCATGCGGTGCGGCTCGCGTCGGCGCTGCCGGTTGACCGCATTCCGGGCTTTGCCGACGGCGTCGTGTCGGTACAGGATGCCGGTGCGCAGCTCGCGGCCGAATGGCTCGGTGCGCGCGACGGCATGCGCGTGCTCGACGCGTGCGCGGCACCCGGCGGCAAGACCGGGCATATCCTCGAGCTGGCCGACGCCGAAGTCGTTGCGCTCGAAAGCGACGCGACCCGCGCGGCGCGCATCGGCGAGAACCTTGCACGCCTGTCGCTCACGGCGGACGTGCGCGTTGGCGACGCGGGCGCGCCGGACGCGTGGTACGACGGCCGTCCGTTCGACCGCATCCTGGCCGACGTGCCGTGCTCGGCGTCCGGCATCGTGCGTCGTCATCCCGACATTCGCTGGCTGCGCCGCGAAGCCGACATCGCCGCGCTCGTCGCGGAGCAGCGCCGCATCCTGACAGCGTTGTGGCCGCTCGTGAAGCCGGGCGGCGAACTGCTCTACGTGACCTGTTCGATCTTCCCCGAGGAAGGTGAGTTGCAGGCTCGCTGGTTTGAAGCGGCCTGTGAAGATGCGGTACGATTGGACGCGCCCGGCCAACTGCTGCCGGGCGGCGTGCACGGCGGGGCGGCCGGCGCACTCGACCAGAACACCGATCACGACGGATTTTTCTACGCGCGGTTTCAGAAACGGTGACGATCAAACACCTTTTTCCACTTCGGCTCGCGGCCGTCCTGCTGGTCGCGTTGGCGCTGTGCCTGACTGTCGTTCGGCCGGCGCGTGCCGAGTCGATCGCCGTGCAGCGCGCATCGCTGCAGGCTGACGGAAGCGGCTGGAGCCTCGATGCCCGCTTCGATTTCGAGCTGAATCCGAACCTCGAGGATGCCGTCAACAAGGGCATCCCGCTTTACTTCACGACCGATTTCGAACTGGCCCGCGCGCGCTGGTACTGGTTCGACGAGCAGCCGGTGTCGGTGTCGCAGACGATCCGCCTGTCGTTCCAGCCGCTCACGCGCGAGTACCGCGTGTCGACGGGCGGCCTGCAACTCGGCTTCCCGTCGCTGAAGGACGCGCTCGCGGTCGTCCGGCACATCACGTCGTGGCACGTGATCGACCGCAACCAGGTGCGCGCCGGCGAAACCTACACCGCCTCGGTGCGGATGCAGCTCGATACGGCGCTGATGCCGAAGCCGTTCCAGGTCGACGCGGTAAACAACCGCGACTGGACGCTCGGGTCGGACTGGAAGCGCTTCACTTTCACGGTGACCGAACGTGCTAAATAAAGTGCGCCGCGCGGCCAGCGGGAAGAGCCTCCTCATTCGTGTGATCGTCTCGACCGTCGCGCTCACGGCGCTGCTGCTGCTCGTGCTGCTCGCGGCCGCGAGCGCGAACACCGAATTCTTCGACCGCTACTACTCGTGGCTGTACGCGATGAACATCATCGTCGCGCTCGTGTTCCTGCTGGTGGTGCTCGGGCTGATCGGGATGATCGTCGTGCGCCTGAGGAAGGGCAAGTTCGGCACGCGGCTGCTCGCGAAGCTCGCGGTGTTCTTCGCGCTCGTCGGCGTGGTGCCGGGCGGGATCATCTACATCGTGTCGTACCAGTTCGTGTCGCGCAGTATCGAGTCGTGGTTTGACGTGAACGTCGAGACCGCGCTGACGGCCGGCCTGAACCTCGGCCGCGGGATGCTCGACGCGTCGCTGTCCGACCTGCAGACGAAGGCGCGGCTGATGTCGGACCAGCTCGCGAGCGTCGATGCGAACACGAACGGCACGACACTCACGCTCCTGCGCCTGCGCGACCAGTTCGGCGTGCAGGATGCGACGATCGTCGAGCCGAGCCGCGGCGGCTCCGGCGCGGCGCCCGACCTGCACATCGTCGCGCAGGCATCGGGCAATTTCGCCGCGCTGATTCCGGACGACCTGCCGACTCCGCTGATGCTGAGCCAGGCGCGCGAACACGGCGCGTACGCGGCGATCGAGGGCGAGGTCGACGGCGACCCGCGTGCGCACGGCGCGAAGGGCGCGCTGCGGCTGCGCGTCGTGCGGCCGATACCCGATGCGACGACGTCGTTGCTGCAACCGGCGGAGCGATTCCTGCAGCTCACCCAGCCAGTGCCGCCCACGCTGGCGCACAACGCCGACGCGGTGCAGCGCGCGTATCGCGAATATCAGGAAAAAGCGCTCGGCCGCACCGGGCTGCGCAAGATGTACATCGGCACGCTGACGCTCGCGCTGTTCCTCGCGACCTTCATTGCGATGATGCTTGCGCTCGCGCTCGGCCAGCAGCTCGCACGGCCGCTGTTCCTGCTCGCGCAGGGCACGAAGGAGGTCACGGAAGGCGACTACACGCCGAAGCGCGAGATCAAGTCGCGCGACGAGCTCGGCTTCCTCACGCAGTCGTTCAATGCGATGACGCGCCAGCTGTCCGAGGCGCGGCAGGCGGTCGAGAAGAACCGGATCGCGCTCGAGCATTCGAAGACGTATCTCGAGAGCATTCTCGCGAACCTGACGGCCGGCGTGTTCGTGCTCGATCGCCAGTTCCGGCTGACGACGGCCAACCGCGGCGCCGAGCGGATCTTCCGGCAGCCGTTCGGCTCGATGATCGGCACGGCGCTCGACCGGATCGGCGTCGTCGCGGAATTCGGTGCGATGGTGCGCAAGGCGTTCGCCGATCGCGAAGCGGCTTCGGACGGCGGCAGCGGCGATCGCGGTCACTGGCAGCAGCAGTTCGCGATCGAGGTGCCGGGCGAAGCCGATCCGCTGACCTTGCTCGTGCGCGGCACACGCCTCGTGTCGACGGTCGAGGGCGAGGCGGACGATCCGCAGACGTCCGGCTACGTCGTCGTCTTCGACGACATCTCCGACGTGATTTCCGCGCAGCGTTCGGTTGCATGGGGCGAGGTCGCGCGGCGGCTCGCGCACGAGATCAAGAACCCGCTGACGCCGATCCAGCTGTCGGCCGAGCGGCTGCAGATGAAGCTGTCCGACAAGCTCGCACCGCCCGATGCGGACGTGCTCAAGCGCGGCGCGACGATGATCGTCAACCAGGTGGCCGCGATGAAGCGGATGGTTGACGATTTCCGCGAATATGCGCGCACGCCGCCGGCGGTGCTCGCAAATCTGCAGCTGAACGAACTGGCGAGCGAGGTGCTCGGGTTGTATGGTGTCGGCGAAGGCAAGAGCGCGATCGTCGCCGAACTCGCGCCGTCGCTGCCGGTGATTCGCGGCGACGCGACGCAACTGCGCCAGGTGATTCACAACCTGCTGCAGAACGCGCAGGACTCGGTCGCGGAAGTCGCGCATCCGCGTGTGTTGATCGAAACCAAGACAGTAGAATATGGCGACCCCGACGCCGAGGGCAAAACGCGCGTCGCGGTCCGTCTTACCGTGTCCGACAACGGGCCCGGTTTTCCGGCACGCATCCTGACCCGTGCGTTCGAGCCTTACGTGACGACGAAGGCGAAGGGCACGGGGCTCGGGCTGGCCACGGTCAAGAAAATCGTCGACGAGCACGGCGCGCGGATCGATCTGCGCAATCGCATGCACGGCGAGACCGTCGAGGGTGCGCAGGTGTCGATCCTGTTCCTGCAGATGGCGAGCGATACGCCAGGCGCCGAATCCGGCGCGCAGGGCGGGACGGCTCCCGCCAAGACAAAAGCAAGTATGCAGACAAAGGCAGCGTAAATGGCAACCATCCTGGTGGTAGATGATGAAATGGGCATCCGGGAATTGCTCTCGGAGATCCTCAGCGATGAAGGACATGTCGTCGAGGCGGCGGAGAACGCGCAGGCTGCGCGGGAATACCGCCTGAATCAGGCGCCCGATCTCGTGCTGCTCGATATCTGGATGCCCGATACCGACGGCGTCACGCTGCTCAAGGAATGGGCGGCGCAGGGCCTGTTGACGATGCCCGTGATCATGATGTCCGGGCACGCGACGATCGACACGGCCGTCGAGGCGACGAAGATCGGCGCGCTCGATTTCCTCGAGAAGCCGATCGCGCTGCAGAAGCTGCTGAAGTCCGTCGAGCACGGTCTCGCGCGCGGCGCGGCACCGGTGTCCGTCAACGCGGCCGCGAAAGCCGGTGTCGGGCAAGCATCGGGGTCGGCGGCCGTCGCATCGGCGGCCGCGCTGCCGACGCTCGGCGACGACATGGCCGCGGCGCTCGGCCTCGCGGGCCAGACGGCCGCGATTCCGTTCGACATCCCGTTGCGCGAAGCGCGCGACGCATTCGAGCGCGCGTACTTCGAATATCACCTCGCACGCGAGAACGGCAGCATGACGCGCGTCGCGGAAAAGACGGGCCTCGAGCGCACGCACCTCTATCGCAAGCTCAAGCAGCTCGGCGTCGAGCTCGGCAAGAAACCGTCCGAAGGCGCCGCATAAAATATTTCGCGAAAACACTTGCTCAGGTACGAATAGCTCGATATACTTTCATTCTTCGTTGGCCCGGTAGCTCAGTTGGTAGAGCAGCGGATTGAAAATCCGCGTGTCGATGGTTCGATTCCGTCCCAGGCCACCAGCATTTAAAACCCCAAGAATCGGAAGGTTCTTGGGGTTTTTCGTTTGTGGTGGGTATTGCGTGTGTCTCGCGTGTCGTGGGCGGCGTGCCCGGCAGCATTCGCCGGGGCATGATAAAATCCGTGCCCGCTCAATGACTTAGCGCATCGCTTCATGCGCATGGCCGGTCGCCCGCGGCGCGCCCGCCGTGGTGCGCGGCAACGATGCCGCGCGATGAGCGGTATAAGCGCGCCGCCGCATTCGCGGCCGACCGCGCTGCCTATACTGGTCGGGCCGGCACAGGCCGGCCGCGTCGGGCCGCCCGGCGGCAGCCGGCTTCGGGGCGCAGTGCGACGCGAGCCTACACATTCACGGAGTATCACGGTGATTCGGACAGACGCTAAAGACGGCGCGCTCGTGTTGTTTTCCGGCGGGCAGGATTCCGCCACGTGCGTGGCCTGGGCCCTGGAACGCTACCAGACGGTCGAGACGCTCGGCTTCGATTACGGTCAGCGTCATCGCGTCGAACTCGAGTGTCGCGAAGGCGTGCGCGAAGCGCTGAAGCGCAAGTTTCCGGCGTGGTCGGGCCGCCTCGGCGACGATCACATGATCGACCTGTCGGTGCTCGGCGCGATCAGCGATACCGCGATGACGCGCACGATCGAGATCGAGACCGCGGCGAACGGCTTGCCGAACACGTTCGTGCCGGGCCGCAACCTGCTGTTCATGACGATCGCGGCCGCGATCGCCTATCGCCGCGGTCTGCGCGTGCTGGTCGGCGGGATGTGCGAGACCGATTTCTCGGGCTATCCGGACTGCCGCGACGACACGATGAAGGCGCTGCAGGTCGCGCTGAACCTCGGGATGGACACGCGCGTCGTGCTCGAGACCCCGCTGATGTGGCTGGACAAGGCGCAGACCTGGCAACTCGCCGAGCAACTCGGCGGCGAGGCACTCGTCGAACTGATCCGCGTCGAGACGCACACGTGCTACGTGGGCGAGCGCGCGGAACTGCACGACTGGGGTTTCGGCTGCGGCGAATGCCCGGCCTGCAAGCTGCGCAAGCGTGGCTACGAGGCCTACCTGAAGGGCGAGCGGGTGACCGAAGCGCCGCTGTGACGCGGGTGCGTCGGCGGCGCTGGATGAATAACGGATTCTGATCGACAACGAGCGGCGCAAGCCGGACGAAGCACGATGACTTACGCGGTCAAGGAAATTTTCTACACGTTGCAGGGCGAGGGCGCGAACGCCGGCCGTCCGGCCGTGTTCTGCCGGTTCGCCGGCTGCAATCTGTGGTCGGGCCGCGAAGAGGATCGTGCGGACGCCGTGTGCCGTTTCTGCGATACGGACTTCGTCGGCACCGATGGCGAGAACGGCGGCAAGTTCAAGGATGCCGAAGCGCTCGTCGCGACGATCGCCGGCCTGTGGCCGGACGGCGAAGCGCATCGCTTCGTCGTCTGCACGGGCGGCGAGCCGATGCTGCAGCTCGACCAGCCGCTCGTCGACGCGCTGCATGCGGCAGGCTTCGAGATCGCGATCGAGACCAATGGCTCGCTGCCGGTGCTCGAGACGATCGACTGGATCTGCGTGAGCCCGAAGGCCGACGCGCCGCTCGTCGTCACGAAGGGCAACGAACTGAAGGTCGTGATCCCGCAGGACAACCAGCGGCTTGCCGACTACGCGAAGCTCGATTTCGAGTATTTTCTCGTGCAGCCGATGGACGGCCCGTCGCGCGATCTCAATACGAAGCTCGCGATCGACTGGTGCAAGCGGCATCCGCAGTGGCGGCTGTCGATGCAGACCCACAAATATCTGAACATTCCCTGAGCCACGGCTTTTGACATCGTGCTGATTACCCGAAAACTCGAATTCGACGCGGGCCACCGCATTCCCGATCACCGCAGCCAGTGCCGGAACCTGCACGGCCATCGCTACGTGCTCGAAGTCACGCTGCGCGGCGATCTCGTCGATACCGAGGGGGCGCCCGACCGCGGCATGGTGATGGATTTCGCCGACGTGAAGGCGCTCGCGGTCGAGCACCTCGTCAACAAGTGGGATCACGCGTTCCTCGTCTACGCGCGCGACGAAGTCGTGCGCTCGTTCCTCGAGCAGATGGCCGACCACAAGACCGTCGTGCTCGACCGGATCCCGACGGTCGAGAACCTCGCGGCGATCGCATTCGACATCCTCGCGAACGTGTACGACGCGCACTACGGCGTGAACCTGCGCCTGGAACGCGTGCGTCTGTACGAAACGCCGAACTGCTGGGCCGACGTCGAGCGCCAGCCCGGCCGCTGATATTGCCCTTCCGGCAGCCTCGCCAACCGGTGCGGGCTGCCTGCCACCGCGCCGTGCGGCCTCGTCCGGCGCCGCTTTCCACCCGTTCCCACATTCCGTGTAACGCCGCGCTATGATCGTTGCGTGGCACCGGAAAACGCATCCGCGCGACCCGCGCTGTCAGATCTGCCGCCTGCGTCCGACCAACGTTCTGGGCCCCGGTCCGGCGCCGCCGCGCATGGCGGCCCGGCGTGTTACGCCCGCTTTGCTTGTTGCTTGTCCCGTTCGATTGCCATTCCGTCCAGGAGGCCGTATCGATGAGCACGCTCACCAATTCCCTCAAACAACGTCTGCACGACGGCGACGAGCCGCTGTACGGCCTGTGGCTGTCGCTCGGCTGCGATTCGGTCGCGGAAGCGCTCGCGCACGCTGGCTACGACTGGCTCTGCATCGACATGGAGCACGCGCCGAACGACAGCCGCGACGTCGCGTCGCAACTGCGCGCGCTGGCCGCGGCGCACCTGCCGAGCGAGCCCGTCGTGCGCGTGCCGGGGCGCGAGCCGTGGCTCGTGAAGCGCGCGCTCGACGCCGGCGCGCGCACGCTGATGTTCCCGTGCATCGAGACGCCCGACGAGGCCGCGCACGCCGTGCGGCTCACGCGCTTCCCGTCGCCGGATTCCCCCGACGGGCTGCGCGGCGTGGCCGGCATGGTGCGTGCGGCGGCGTTCGGCATGCGCCGCGATTACCTGCAGACGGCGAATGCGCAGGTCGCGGTGATCGTGCAGATCGAATCGGCGCGCGGCATCGATGAAGTCGAGCGGATCGCCGCGACGCCGGGCGTCGACTGCCTGTTCGTCGGCCCGGCCGATCTGGCGGCGAGCCTCGGGCATCTCGGCGACAGCCGCCACCCGGACGTCGAAACCGCGATGGCGCGCGTGCTCGCGGCCGGCAAGCGGGCCGGCGTCGCGGTCGGCATCTTCGCGAACGATACGGCAACCGCGCGTCAGTATCGCGAGGCTGGCTACCGGATGATCACGCTGTCGGCCGACGTGAGCTGGTTGCTGCGTGCGACGCGCCAGGCGCTGCAGGAGGTGCGATCATGAACGGCAGCGAAGACGCGGGGTCCGGACGCGCGCGGCGTACGGCCGGCGTACGCGGGCGCATCGGCGCGATGCTCGGGCTGTGGGCCGTGTGCGTCGCGGCGGTCGCGCAGAATGCGCCGCATGCGAAGGTGGACCCGGCGCGCGAGACGCAATCCGCGGTGGCCGACTACAACGCCGGCGACTATCGCGCGGCGCTGGTGCAGTTCCACGACGCGGCCGAACGCGGCGACCGGCTCGCGCAGTTCAACTACGCGATGATGCTGCTCACTGGCGTCGGCGTGACCGCGAACGTCGACGAAGGGCTGCGCTGGCTGAAGCGGGCGGCCGACGCGAATATGTCGCATGCGCAGTACGTGTACGGGCGGATGTTCGACGACGGCGAGTTTGTCGCGCGCAATCCGGCCGAAGCGCACCGCTGGTTCCTGCGTGCGGCGAAGCAGGGGCACGTGCAGGCCGAGCTGTCGCTCGCGAACCAGTTTCTCGACGGGCGCGGCACGCAGCGCGACAACCGGCAGGCGTTCGAGTGGTACAAGCAGGCAGCCGACGCGGGCGAGCCGACCGCACAGTACGTGACCGCGTCGTTCTACGAGCGCGGCGGCGACGGCGTCACGCAGAACCTGAACATCGCGCGCGCGTATTACGCGGCCGCGGCCGCGCAGGGCGACGAGACGGCCGGGCTGAAATTCAAGGAGCTGAGCGCACGTCTGAAGGCGCAGGAGCCCGCATCGGGTGCCGGCGCGGACCACGGGAACCCGCGCGCGACGCCGTAGTGAGCGGGCGGCACGCGCGGCATTCGACCCTGCCCAATGAAAAACGGCGCACGAGGCGCCGTTTTTCATTGCCGCGACTGCTCCGCTGGCGACTGCGTGCCGTGCACGGCGTCAGCTCTTCATCAGCCGCCGCTGTCGCCCGACGCTCATGATCATCCCGATCGCGATGCCGAGCGTCGTGAGCGCGGTGCCGCCGTAGCTCATGAACGGCAACGGCACGCCGACGACGGGCAGCACGCCACTCACCATCCCGATGTTGACGAACGCATAGACGAAGAACGCGAGCGTGAGCGAGCCCGCGAGCAGACGGCCGAACAGCGTCGCGCCCTGCGCGGCGATGTAGAGCCCGCGCGCGATCAGCGCCATGTAGAGCGTCAGCAGCACGAGGCCGCCGACGAGCCCCCATTCCTCCGAGAACACCGCGAAGATGAAGTCGGTGTGTTTCTCCGGAATGAACTCGAGGTGGGCCTGCGTGCCTTTCAGGTAGCCCTTGCCGAGCACGCCGCCCGAGCCGATCGCGATCACGGCCTGGATCGTGTGGAAGCCCTTGCCGAGCGGGTCGGAGGTCGGGTCGAGCAGCGTGCACACACGGTGCTTCTGGTAGTCGTGCATCAGCGGCCACTGCACTTCGGGCTGGCAGATGCGCTCTTCGAACACGGCGATCGACCCGACCGCGATCACGCCCGCGACGAGCACCGGCACGATCAGCTTGAACGACAGGCCGGCGAGGTAGATCACGAAGAAGCCGGCCGCGAACACGAGCAGGCCCGTGCCTAGGTCGGGCTGCTTGGCAATCAAGCCGACCGGCACCATCAGGATCCCGAACGCGGCGACGAAGTCGTACCAGCGCAGCCCGCCTTCGCGGCGCTGGTAATACCACGCGAGCATCAACGGTGTCGCGATCTTGAGGATTTCCGACGGCTGGATCACGACGCCGACGTTCAGCCAGCGCTTCGCGCCCTTCTTGGTCATCCCGAACAGCGCGACCGCGACCAGCAGCGCGACCCCGAACGAATACAGCGGGACCGCGAAGCGCATCAGCGTCGTCGGCGGAATGTTGGCGATCACCCACATCAGCACAAACGTCAGCAGAATGTTGCGCAATTGGTCCTCGACGCGGCCCGGCATGTCGATCGACGCGCTGTACAGCGTGACGATGCCGACGCACAGCAGCAGGAACACGATGAGGGCGAGCGGGCGGTCGAAGCCCGCGAACATCTGCTTGATCTTGTCGAGCCAGGCGCGCTTGTCGAATTGCATGCCTTTCTCCGTTAATGAGCGGTGCCGGCGTTCGTCGCTTTCGCGGCGGCCAGGGCACGGGAGTTGTCGTCGCGCGGCGCGGTGGCGAGCGGCTGCGCGTCGCTGGCGGGCCGGTGAGGCCGGTGCGGGCGTCGGATCGGCGGCAGGCTCGCGGCCATCGGCGCCGCGGCGCTCGCGACGGCGGGCTGCGCCGCGCTTGCCCCGGCCGCACCCGATGCATCGGACGCCGACGCGGCCGAGGCCGCATCCGCCGCGCTGGCCGCGGCCGGCACGACGGGCTGGGGAAGCGCCTTGAAGCCGGCCGCGACGGACACGGCCTTCGAGGCATCGCCGATCACCGGCGCGTTGATCGGCTCGGTCGCCGACGCAGCGGCGGCGACGGCGGCGGCCTCGTTCTCCGGTTTCTGGCGATCGACGAGGTAGAAATCGAGCACGCGGCGCGCGATCGGGCCGGCGGCCTGCGCGCCCCAGCCGCCGTTCTCGACGATCAGCGCGATGGCGATCTGCGGATGGTCGACCGGCGCGTACGCGATGAACAGCGCGTGGTCGCGCAAGTGCTCGGCGAGCAGGTGACCCTTGTAGTTGGAGCCCTGCAGCGAGAACACCTGCGCGGTACCGGTCTTGCCGGCGGCGAGGTACGGCGCGCCGCGGAACACCTTGTACGCGGTGCCGGACGGGTTCTCGATCACGTTCTCCATCCCGCGCTTCACTACGTCGATGTCGGCCTGCTTGAGCGGAATCGTTTCGCTTTCCTTCGGCACGGTCAGATGGCGCCCGCGCGTGATCGGATCCTCGACCTCCTTCACGAGGTGGGGCTTCATCACGACGCCGTTGTTCGCGAGCGTCGCGGTGGCGTGCGCGAGCTGCAGGATCGTGAACGAGTTGTAGCCCTGGCCGATCCCGAGGCTGATCGTCTCGCCGTCGAACCACTTCTGCTGCGCGGCCTTCTTGAACGCCTTTTTCTTCCAGTCGGTCGACGGCAGGATCCCGCGCGCCTCGCCCTGGATGTCGATGCCGGTGATCTGGCCGAAACCGAACGGCTTCATGAAGTTCGCGATCGCGTTCACGCCGAGGTCGCGTGCGAGCATGTAGAAGTAGGTGTCGTTCGACACCATGATCGCCTTGTTCATGTCGACCCAGCCCTGGCCCGAGCGCACGTCGTTGCGGAACGTGTGACCGCCGAACGTGAAGTAGCCGGGATCCTGGAAGCCCCAGCCCGGCGAGCGCTTGCCGAGCGTCAGGCCGGCCAGCGCCATGAACGGCTTGTACGTCGAGCCGGGCGGGTAGGTGCCGTGCAGCGGGCGGTTCAGGAGCGGCTTGTCGGTGGAGTTGTTCAACTCGTCCCAGGTCTGCTGGTCGATGCCGTCGACGAACGAATTCGGGTCGAAGCTCGGCGACGACACGAACGCGAGCACGTCGCCCGTCTTCGGCTCGATCGCGACGAGCGCGCCGCGCTTGCCGGCAAACGCCTGCTCGGCGACCTGCTGCAGCCCGATGTCGAGCGACAGCACGAGGTTGTTGCCGGGCGTCGCCTGCGTGCGCGACAGCGTGCGCACGGGCCGGCCGCCGGCCGTCACCTCGACTTCCTCGAAGCCCGTGAGGCCATGCAGCTCGGTTTCGTAGCTCTGCTCGACGCCGATCTTGCCGATGTAGTCGGTGCCCTTGTAGTTGTTCGCGTCGCGACGCGGATCGTAGTGTTCCTGGTCGCTGTCGTTGTCGTCGCTGATCGCGTCGATGCGATCCTGGTCGCGCTTCGAGATCCGGCCGATGTAGCCGATCACGTGTGCGGCGGTCGTGCCGAGCGGATATTGGCGGAACAGCCGCGCGCGCACGTCGACGCCGGGGAAGCGGAAGCGCTGCGCGGTGAAGCGCGCGACTTCCGCGTCGGTGAGGCGCGTGCGGATCGGCAGGCTCTCGAAGTTCTTCGAGTCTTCCTGCAGCTTCTTGAAGCGGCGGCGGTCGCGCGCGTCGATCGGGACGATCTCGGACAGCTTGTCGATCGTGTTGTCGAGCGTGTCGTCGAGCTTCGACGGTGTGATCTCGAGCGTGTACGCCGAATAGTTTTTCGCGAGGACCACGCCGTTGCGATCGGTGATGATCCCGCGGTTCGGCACGATCGGCGCGACCGAGATGCGGTTTTCCTCGGCCTGCAGCGCGTATTTGCCGTGCTGCATCAACTGCAGGTAGAAGAAGCGGCTCGCGAGCAGCCCGAAGCAGACGAACACGAACACGCCCGCCGCCGCGACGCGCAGGCGGAACTTCGAGAGCTGCTGTTGGGTGTCGTTGAATTCGGTCATGCGGTTACGATCGATCTGGCCCGTGCGCGGCGAGCACGCGCAGGCGAGGAGCCGCCCCGGAGCGCGGCGCGCGGGCGTGGGGGCGGCGGGTATTCAAGGTCGGTCCGGCTCAGATGGGGCGCGTATCGTCCGGGTCGACCGGGCGGCGTTGCGGCATCAGCAGCAGGTGGCTCGCGATCGGCCACAGCGCGGCCTCGACGAAGCCATCCACCAGATAGCGCCAGCCGGGAAACGCGGCGCCCATCACGAGGCGGATCACGAACGGCACCAGCTGCGCGACGACGAGCAGCGGCGTGACGTACAGCACCTGTACGCCGATCGGCATCCACAGCACGCGGCGGTGGATCGTGATCGCGCCGTACGACAGCAGCGTATAGGCAAGCGCGTGTTCGCCGAGCAGCCCCGCGTCATGCACGTCCATCAGGATGCCGAGCGCGAACGCGACGCCCATGCCGACCTTGCGCGGCTGGTGGATGTTCCAGAACAGCAGCACGAGCGCGACGAAGTCGGGCACGCCCGGCAGGCGGCCCCACGGCATCAGGTTCAGCAGGAACGCGGCGGCGAGGCTGAAGACGATGAAGTACGGGTTGACCGGCTGCAGGATGTATTGCGGGCGGTTCATCGCTGGGCTCCTGGTTGCCCGGCCGCGGGCTTCGCGGGCGCGACGGCGGGCTTGGCCGGAGCGACGGGTGCCGACGGCGCGGGTTTCGCGCCGGGCGCGGCCGCGGCGGCCGCCTTCGCGTTCGCGTCGGCCTTTTCTGCCTTGTCGCCCTTCGCGGCGGCCTTGGCGCCCTTCTTGCCCTTCGCGTTCTTCTCGGCGGCCTGATCGGGCTCGACCGGGCGCGGCGGGACGTCGTTCTGGTAGTGCAGCACGAGCATCTGGCGCGCGCCGCGCACGGCGGCGACCGGCGCGCAGGTCACGCGCGCGAATGCGGTATCGGCGAGCTTGTCGACGCGCACGACCTTCGCGACCGGCAGGCCCGGCGGGTACACGCCGTCGAGGCCGCTCGTGACGAGTTCGTCGCCGGCGACGAGGTCCGAGCTCGTCGGCACGAAGCGCAGGTCGAGCGAATCGCCCTTCGGCGTCCCGTAGATCACGCTGCGCAGGCCGGTGCGCAGCACCTGCACGGGGATCGCGAGATCGCGGTCGGTGATCAGCGTGACTTCGGCCTGCAGCGGGAACACGCGCGTGATCTGGCCGATCACGCCGTCCTCGCTGACGACCGGTGCGCCGTTCTGGATGCCTTGCTGCGAACCTTGCCCGATCACGATCTTCTGCGTGAACGGGTCGCTGGTGTCGTACTGGATTTCGACGGGCGTCGATTGCGTCGCGATGTGCTGGCGCAGTTCGAGCACCGCGCGCAGGTGCATGTTTTCCTGCGTGAGCACCGCGGCCTGGTTGGCCTGCGTGGACAGCTGCAGGTTGCGCTTGCGCAGCGCGTCGTTCTCGTGGCGCAGCGATGCACCCGTGACGGCGATGTCGGCCGCGCCCATGAACAAGTCACGCGGCACGAGCGCCGCGCGCTGCAGCGGGTACAGCACGGTACCGAGCACGCCGCGGACGATTTCGAGCGTGCTGAAGCGCGCGTCCGACACGAGGAGCGCGATGGCGAGGGCGACGAAGAAGATGAGCCGCGCGAGCGCGGGCGGACCTTGCTTGAAGAGGGGCGGCGGACTGTATTCCATGGTCGGCGCCGGGCGCGTGTGATCGGTTAAATAATGCTCAGACGCGCAAACGGCGTGGCGGTTCGTTCTGAACGAGCGATCCGGCCACGCCGCGGGTGCGTCATATCAAACGGGACTGCTTAGGCGATCACTCGTACGAGAAGATGCTGCCCAGCTTGTCCATGCGCTCGAGCGCCATGCCCGAACCGCGTACGACGCAGGTGAGCGGATCTTCCGCGACGAGCACCGGCAGGCCGGTTTCTTCCGCGAGCAGGCGATCGAGGTCGCGCAGCAGCGCACCGCCGCCCGTCAGCATCATCCCGCGCTCGGCGATGTCGGCGCCGAGTTCCGGCGGCGTCTGCTCGAGCGCGATCTTCACCGACGACACGATCTGGTTCAGCGGATCGGTCAGTGCTTCGAGGATTTCGTTGCTGGAGATCGTGAAGCTGCGCGGAATGCCTTCCGACAGGTTGCGGCCCTTCACTTCCATTTCCTTGACTTCGGAGCCCGGGAACGCGGAGCCGATTTCCTTCTTGATCGCCTCGGCCGTCTGCTCGCCGATCAGCATCCCGTAGTTGCGGCGGATGTAGTTGACGATCGCCTCGTCGAACTTGTCGCCGCCGACGCGCACCGAGCCCTTGTACACGATGCCGCCGAGCGAGATCACGCCGACTTCCGTCGTGCCGCCGCCGATGTCGACGACCATCGAGCCGGTGGCTTCCGACACCGGCAGGCCCGCGCCGATCGCAGCCGCCATCGGCTCCTCGATCAGGTAGACCTGCGACGCGCCGGCGCCGTGCGCGGCTTCCTTGATCGCGCGACGCTCGACCTGGGTCGAGCCGCACGGCACGCAGATGATGATGCGCGGCGACGGCGAGAACATGCGCGACTCGTGCGCCGTCTTGATGAACTGCTTGATCATCTGCTCGGTGACGGTGAAGTCGGCGATCACGCCGTCCTTCATCGGGCGGATCGCCTCGATGTTGCCCGGCACCTTGCCGAGCATCTGCTTGGCTTCCTTGCCGACCGCCTGGATCGTCTTCTTGCCGTTGGGGCCGCCTTCCTGGCGAATCGACACGACGGACGGCTCATCGAGCACGATGCCCTTGCCGCGCATGTAGATCAGGGTGTTTGCGGTGCCGAGGTCGATCGCCAGATCGTTGGAGAAGTAGCTGCGCAAAAAACCGAACATTCAGAATCCTGTTTCGCTCTGGGCCGGCCCTGTATAGCGAACGCTGAGGGCGGCAGCGGAAAAAATAACAGCCTCGGGAAGCGTGGCGGAAGCGGCCGCCGCGGCGCACGAAGCTGCGAGTGATGGCTACCGGGGATCGCACGAAGCACGCACGGCTTGCCGAAGCGGGGCTAAACGGTGCGGGAAAAGGCTGCCGGGTTTGGGTCGAACGCGTAATGATACCTTATAATTTCACGGTATTTGAATCGAAACGGACGGTATTTTTGCCGCTTCGGCCCTGATTTTTGAGGGTGTGATCGCACCCTCCAACCCCCCGCCGCAGCGCGGTTTTCGATGCGCTGCGCAGCCTTGTTTTTCCGGTGATCGCATGGCCCTGACCCTGACCGATGTGAAACGCATCGCGCACCTGGCGCGACTCGAAATGGCCGACGCCGACGCCGAGCATACGCTCGGCCAGCTCAATGAATTCTTCGGCCTCGTCGAGCAGATGCAGGCGGTCGACACCGCCGGCATCGCGCCGCTCGCCCACCCGATCGAACAGATCCAGGAAGTCGCGCAGCGCCTGCGCGACGACGCCGTGACGGAAGTCGTCAATCGCGACGACAACCAGCGTCCGGCGCCGGCCATCCAGGACGGCCTCTATCTCGTGCCGAAGGTGATCGAGTAAGCATTCGATGACAAGCGTGCCGCCTTCGCGCCGCGCGCCACCCAGAATTCCCAGGAAAACCACTCAATGCACGCAAAAAGCCTGACCGAACTGCGCGCCGCGCTCGCCGCCAAGGAATGCTCGGCCGTCGAGCTCGCGCAGCTCTACCTGAAACGGATCGACGCGGCACGCGACCTGAACGCGTTCGTCCATGTCGATGCCGACCTCACCCTCGCGCAGGCGAAGGCCGCCGACGCCGAACTCGCGCGCGGCGCGGGCGGCGCGCTGACCGGCCTGCCGATCGCGCACAAGGACGTGTTCGTCACGCGCGGCTGGCACTCGACCGCCGGCTCGAAGATGCTCGCGAACTACGAAAGCCCGTTCGACGCGACCGTCGTCGCGCGCCTGCGGGCCGCCGGCATGGTCACGCTCGGCAAGACCAACATGGACGAGTTCGCGATGGGCTCGTCCAACGAGAATTCGGCGTTCGGCGCCGTGAAGAACCCGTGGGACACGAACGCCGTGCCGGGCGGCAGCTCGGGCGGCAGCTCGGCGGCCGTCGCCGCGCGCCTCGCGCCGGCCGCGACCGGCACCGACACCGGCGGCTCGATCCGCCAGCCCGCGTCGTTCGCGGGCGTGACGGGCATCAAGCCGACCTACGGCCGCGTGTCGCGCTACGGGATGATCGCGTTCGCGTCGTCGCTCGACCAGGGCGGCCCGATGGCGCAGAGCGCGTCCGACTGCGCGCTGCTGCTGAACGCGATGGCCGGCTTCGACGAGCGCGACTCGACGAGCCTCGAGCGCGACGATGAAGACTTCACGCGCCACCTCGGCCAGCCGTGGGCGCCGGGCAACGATGCCGGCAAGCCGCTCGCGGGCCTGCGCATCGGCCTGCCGAACGAATACTTCGGCGAAGGCCTCGCCGACGACGTGCGCGCGTCGATCGACGCTGCGCTCAAGCAATACGAGGCGCTCGGCGCAACGCTCGTGCCGGTGTCGCTGCCGAAGACGGAACTGTCGATCCCCGTGTATTACGTGATCGCGCCGGCCGAGGCGTCGTCGAACCTGTCGCGTTTCGACGGCGTGCGCTTCGGCCATCGCGCCGCGCAGTACGGCGACCTGCTCGACATGTACAAGAAGTCGCGCGCCGAAGGCTTCGGCCCCGAGGTGAAGCGCCGGATCCTGGTCGGCACCTACGTGCTGTCGCACGGCTACTACGACGCGTATTACCTGCAGGCGCAGAAGATCCGCCGCATCATCGCGAACGATTTCCAGGAAGCGTTCAAGTCCTGCGACGTGATCATGGGCCCGGCGTCGCCGACGGTCGCATGGGATCTCGGCGCGAAGGGCGACGATCCGGTGCAGATGTATCTCGCGGATATCTACACGCTGTCGGTGAGCCTCGCAGGCCTCCCCGGCATGAGCGTGCCGTGCGGCTTCGGCGCCGGCGCGAACGCGAAGCGCCCGGTCGGTCTGCAGATCATCGGCAACTATTTCAACGAAGCCCGGATGCTGCAGGTCGCCGACGCGTTCCAGCGCGCGACCGACTGGCACAAGCAAGTTCCGGCGGGGGTGTAAGCATATGACTCAATGGGAAGTCGTCATCGGTCTCGAGACGCACGCGCAACTGTCGACCGTCTCGAAGATTTTCTCCGGCGCGTCGACGCAGTTCGGCGCCGAGCCGAACACGCAGGCCTGCCCGGTCGACCTGGCGCTGCCGGGCGTGCTGCCGGTGCTGAACCGCGGCGCGGTCGAACGCGCGATCCGCTTCGGCCTCGCGATCGGCTCGACCATCGCGCCGCGCAGCATCTTCGCGCGCAAGAATTATTTCTACCCCGATCTGCCGAAGGGCTATCAGATCAGCCAGTACGAGATTCCGGTCGTGCAGGGCGGCTCGATCACGATCCAGGTGCCCGCCAACGAAAAGGCCGGCAAGGAAGCGTACGAGAAGACGGTCAACCTGACCCGCGCGCACCTCGAGGAAGACGCAGGCAAGTCGCTGCATGAAGACTTCGCCGGCATGACGGGGATCGACCTGAACCGCGCGGGCACGCCGCTGCTCGAGATCGTCACCGAGCCGGAAATGCGTAGCGCGGCCGAGGCCGTGGCCTATGCGAAGGCGCTGCACGCGCTCGTCGTGTGGCTCGGCATCTGCGACGGCAACATGCAGGAAGGCTCGTTCCGCTGCGACGCGAACGTGTCGGTGCGGCCGGTCGGCCAGGAGAAGTTCGGCACGCGCGCCGAGATCAAGAACCTGAACTCGTTCCGCTTCCTCGAGGAAGCGATCAACTACGAAGTGCGCCGCCAGATCGAGCTGATCGAGGACGGCGGCGAAGTCGTGCAGGAAACGCGCCTCTACGATCCGGACAAGCGCGAGACGCGTTCGATGCGCAGCAAGGAAGACGCGCACGACTACCGCTACTTCCCCGATCCCGACCTGATGCCGCTCGTGATCGGCCAGGACTGGATCGAACGCGTGCAGTCCGGGATGCCCGAGCTGCCGGCCGCGATGCAGCAGCGCTTCGTCGAGCAGTACGGCGTGTCCGCGTACGACGCGGGCGTGCTGACGTCGAGCAAGGCGATGGCCGCGTATTTCGAGGCCGTGGTCGCCAAGGCCGGCGCGGCGAACGCGAAGATCGCCGCGAACTGGCTGATGGGCGACGTATCGTCGCAGCTGAACCGCGACGGCATCGAGATCGACGCGATTCCGGTATCGGCGGCCCAGCTCGCGCTCGTGCTGCAGCGCATCGCCGACGGCACGATCTCGAACAAGATCGCGAAGGAAATCTTCTCGACGATCTGGGACGAGAAGGCGACCGACGACGGCGCGGCCGACCGCATCATCGACGCGAAGGGGCTGAAGCAGATCTCCGACACCGGCGCGCTGGAAGCGATCATCGACGAGGTGCTCGCGGCGAACGCGAAGTCGGTCGAGGAATTCCGCGCGGGCAAGGAAAAGGCGTTCAACGCGCTGATCGGCCAGGCGATGAAGGCGACCAAGGGCAAGGCCAATCCGCAGCAGGTCAACGAGTTGCTGAAGAAGAAGCTCGGCTGAGCATGGCCGCGCGCCTGAACCGCGCCTGACGACGGGCCGCCGCCGAACCTGTTCGGGGCGGCCCGTCGTTTTGGTGCATGCGTTATCGTGTGCGCATGTGCCTCGCACCGTCCAACGGAGGAACGAATGGCGAAAAAACCGTCGCTCGACGATTTTCGCGTGCCGTACAGCACGCGCGAGAAGGAAGCCGCCGCATTCACGCTCGATGCGTTCGATCCGGCTGCGAAGCCGTTCTCGTCGGGGTCGAAGGATGCCGACCGCGAACGGCTGTCGGCCGTGTCGACCGAGCTCGACGTGCAGCAGGAACGTCTGCACACGCAACAGAAGAAGCGCGTGCTGCTCGTGCTGCAGGGGATGGATACCAGCGGCAAGGACGGCACCGTGCGCGCCGTGTTCCGCGAGGTCGATCCGCTCGGCCTGCGCGTCGTGTCGTTCAAGGCGCCGACGCCGATCGAAGCCGCGCACGACTTCCTGTGGCGCGTGCATGCGCAGGTGCCGGCCGCGGGCGAGCTCGCGATCTTCAACCGCAGCCACTATGAAGACGTGCTCGTGCCGCGCGTGCTCGACGCGATCGACAGCAACGAGTGCGAGCGCCGTTACCGGCAGATCCGCGATTTCGAGACGATGCTGGTCGAGAACGGCACGACCATCATCAAGTGCTTCCTGCACATCTCGAAGGACGAACAGCGCGCGCGGCTGCAGGCGCGCATCGACGATCCGACCAAGCACTGGAAGTTCGACATCGCCGATCTCGACGCGCGCAAGCACTGGGAGGCGTACCAGTCCGCGTACCGCGACGCGCTCGCCGCGACGTCGGCCGAGCATGCGCCGTGGTACGTGATCCCGGCGGACTCGAAGACGCACCGCAACGTGATGATCGCCGAGCTGCTGCTGCGCACGATGACCGACATGAAGCTGGAGTTCCCGCCGGCGAAGCCGGAACTCGAGGGCGTGAAGATCCGCTAGCCTGCGATCCTGTAACAACATCGAACTGAACTGAACAACGGAACCCGACATGATGCGAGTGATTACCGCCAACCTGAACGGCATCCGCTCCGCCGCGAAGAAGGGCTTCTTCGACTGGCTCGGCGAACAGAACGCCGATTGCGTGTGCGTGCAGGAAATCAAGGTATCGGCCGACGACCTGCCGGCCGAATTCGTCGAGCCGCATGGCTTCAGGAGCTATTTCCACCACGCCGAGAAAAAGGGCTACAGCGGCGCGGGCGTGTACAGCCGCCACGAGCCCGATGACGTGATCATCGGCTTCGGCAGCAGCGAATTCGACGCCGAGGGGCGCTACGTCGAGGCGCGCTACGGCAAGCTGTCGGTCGTGTCGGTGTACGTGCCGTCCGGCTCGAGCGGCGAAGAGCGCCAGCAGGCGAAGTACCGCTTCATGGACGAGTTCATGCCGCACCTCGCCGAGCTGAAGAAGAAGCGCGAGGTGATCCTGTGCGGCGACGTGAACATCGTCCACAAGGAAATCGACATCAAGAACTGGAAGAGCAACCAGAAGAACTCGGGCTGCCTGCCGGAAGAGCGCGAGTGGCTCACGAAGCTGTTCGACGATGTCGGCTACGTCGACGTGTTCCGCACGCTCGACCAGCGCCCCGAGCAGTACACGTGGTGGAGCAACCGCGGCCAGGCGTATGCGAAGAACGTCGGGTGGCGGATCGACTACCAGATCGCGACGCCCGGCGTGGCCGGTACCGCGAAAAGCACGTCGATCTTCAAGGACATCAAGTTCAGCGATCACGCGCCGCTGACGGTGGATTACGACTACAAGAAGTGATCGTCGGCGCGCCGCCGCGCGCGTAGCCGTCGGGCCGTCCGGTCGCCGGATGCAAAACGGGCCGCATGTCGAACATGCGGCCCGTTTCGTTTGGCGCGTCGCTTACTGTTTGATCGACGCCATGTCGATCACGAACCGGTACTTCACGTCGCTCTTCAGCATCCGCTCGTAAGCGGTGTTGATCTGCTGCATCGGAATCGTTTCGATATCCGACGTGATGCCATGTTCCGCGCAGAAATCGAGCATTTCCTGCGTCTCCGCGATCCCGCCGATCAGCGAGCCCGCGAGGCGGCGGCGCTTGAAGATCAGGTTGAACACCTGCGGCGACGGATGGTCGTGCTCCGGCGCGCCGACGAGCGTCATCGTGCCGTCGCGCTTGAGCAGGTGCAGGAACGGGTTCAGGTCGTGCTGCGCGGCGACCGTGTTCAGGATGAAATCGAAGCTGTTCAGGTGCGCGTTCATCTGCGCCTCGTCCTTCGAGATCACCACTTCATGCGCGCCGACGCGCTTGCCGTCCTCGATCTTCGACGGCGACGTCGTGAACAGCACGACGTGCGCGCCCATCGCGCGCGCGAGTTTCACGCCCATGTGGCCAAGCCCGCCGAGGCCGACGATCCCGACCTTCTTGCCGGGGCCGACGTTCCACTGGCGCAGCGGCGAATAGGTCGTGATCCCCGCGCACAGCAGCGGCGCGGCGCCGGCCGGGTCGAGCGTCTCGGGCACGCGCAGCACGAATGCCTCGTCGACGACGAGCTGCGTCGAATAGCCGCCGTACGTGACATCGCCGGTCACGCGGTCCTGGCCGTTGTAGGTGCCGACGAAGCCGTTCTCGCAATACTGCTCGAGGCCTTCCGCGCAGCTCGGGCAGGTGCGGCACGAATCGACGAGACAGCCGACGCCGACCAGCTCGCCGACCTTGAAGCGCGACACCTGCGGGCCGGTCGCGGTCACGCGGCCGACGATTTCATGGCCCGGCACGACCGGGTAGATCGTGTTGCGCCATTCGTTGCGGGCCTGATGCAGGTCCGAGTGGCAGACGCCGCAGTAGAGCACCTCGATCTGGACGTCGAGGTCGCGCAGCGCGCGGCGCTGGAATTCGAACGGGGCGAGCGGTGACTGCGCGTCGGTCGCCGCGTAAGCGTAGGTTGTGCTCATGCAGGGGCTCCTTGTCCGGGAAAACATCCGGCGAATCAGACTGCCGCCGCGTCATGTGGCGGCGCGGCGAGACAGGTGCCCATCGTAAGGAGCGAGCCGCGTCGGCGAAATACACGAAGGTCTCGAAGATTTGCCTATTCCTCTCGAATTGCGCGCGAACGGCCGTAAAAATGCGTTCAAGGTGCTACATTGCGAGCCTGATTCTCTTGCAGGACAGGATGACGCCGATGAGCTTCCAGCCCCTTTCAGACGACTTGGGCGACCGTGTGCGGCGCCGCATGATCGAGCTGCATTCGCGTCTCGCACCGAACGACGGCGATACGCTGGCGGCGCTCGACGGCGTGCGCTTCATCCGCGTGAGCCGTCCGGTGCCGCGCATGCCGGTGCTGTACGAGCCGAGCATCATCGTCGTGTGCCAGGGCCGCAAGCTTGGCTATCTCGGCGATCGCTCGTTCGTCTACGACGCGCAGCAGTATCTCGTGCTGTCGGTGCCGCTGCCGTTCGAATGCGAGACCTTTGCGAGCATCGACGAGCCGTTTCTCGCGATCTCGATCCGCGTCGATCTCGCGGTGATCGCCGAGCTCGCGATCCTGCTCGACGAGACGCTCGGTGCGGCGGTCAGCGAGCCGCACGGCGTCTATTCGACGCCGCTCGATGCGCCGCTCGCCGACGCGGTGGTGCGGCTGCTCGAAGTGCTCGCGTCGCCGCACGACACGCGCGTGCTCGGGCCGGCGATCATGCGCGAGATCGCGTACCGCGTGCTGACGGGCGCGCAGGGCGACGCGATTCGCGCGGCGCTCGTTCAGCAACATCATTTCGGCCGCATCGCGAAGGCGCTGCGGCGCATCCATGCGGACCTGAAGGCCGATCTCGACGTCGAGACGCTCGCGCGCGAGGCCGGGATGAGCCTTGCGGTGTTTCACGCGCAGTTCAAGCACGTGACGGCGACGTCGCCGATGCAGTACGTGAAGGCCGCGCGCCTGCACCAGGCGCGGTTGATGATGGTGCAGGACGGTCTCGGGGCAGGTGCCGCCGCGGCGCGGGTCGGCTATGCGAGCGCGTCGCAGTTCAGCCGGGAGTTCAAGCGGCTGTTCGGCCGCAGCCCGGGAGACGACGTGCGCTGGATGCGCGAAAACGGCAGCCGCCCTGTCGAGTCGGAAGTCGGCGCGTAGCGCCCGGCCTCGTATGCCGGTGATGCGCGCCGCTGATGCACGCCGGCGATGCGCGGCGGGGAAGCCGCCGGATGCGGCGCTCAGCGCCGCACGATCTTGCGCCGCTGCGCGCTGATGCCCGCGTAGTCGGGGAGCGTGTCGACCCGTTTGCCGATTGCCTTCGCATACAGCGGCATCAGGTCCGGCAGGCGGTTCAGCAGATCCTGCCGCCGCGTGGCGCTGTACGGATGCATGTAGATGAAGCCCGACGTCCTGTTCGCGCGCGTCGCCGCCGCGAGCTTGTCCCACAGCGTGATCGCCGCGCGTGGATCGAAGCCCGCGCGGGCGGCAATGTCGCCGCCGATCACGTCGGCTTCGGTTTCGTCGGTCGGGTCGTAGCGCAGCGTCTGCAGACGCGCGCCGAAGTTCAGCGCCTGCGGCAGCGGCTCGCCGACGCCGAACAGCGGCGGCAGCGAGGCCGCGCGCAACGACGTTTGCGACGTCGTGCTGAAATTGCTGCGTGCGTGTTCGCGCAGCGCATGCGCGATGCCGTGCGCGAGCAGCACACCGAACTCGTCGTCGTTCAGGCGGACGCGATCGAGCATCCCGCCGTACACGAGCACCTTGCCGCCCGGCAGGCACGTGACGCGGATGTCGCGCGAGCGGATCGCGTTGACGTCCCATGCCCAGTTCTTCACGCGATCGTTCCACTTCACCGCATACGGCGCGAGCTTCATGACGATCGCGCGCAGTCGCTTCACGCGCGGCTGGTTGGCGGGCAGCAGGCGGTCGCTGTCGGCGGCTGCCTGCACGATCTGCGCGTATTCGCTCGCGGTGAGCTGCTCGAGCAGCGGCGACGGGATCAGCGTGCGGAACGCGATCGCGTTGCCGTAGCGCACCTGCTGCGACGTCGGCGAATAGGCCTTCGCAGGCACGGCGGCGCCGGTCGGCTGCGCGGCTTCGGCGGCGGACTGCGCAACCGGAGCGGCGGGCGTGGACGGCGCAGCCGGCGCGATGGCGGGCGCGGAGCCGGCCGCAGCCGCACTTGTGTCGGTCGCATGCACGCTTCCCGCCGCGCCGAGCGTCGCGACGCCGACGCTCAGCGCGGCGGCGACGCGTGCCGCGCGATGCAGTCGATCATTGCGCACGGCTGGCCTCGCCGTTGCGCGCGGTGCCGTTCCACGGCGCGATCTTGAACAGCAGCAGCATGCCGGGGATCGCGAGCGCGGTGCACACGATGAAGTAGTCGAACCAGCCGATTTTCGCGACGATGAAGCCGCTCGCGGCCGATGCGAGCGTGCGCGGCACGGACGCGAGACTCGTGAACAGCGCGAACTGCGTGGCGGTGTAGCGCGGATCGGTCGTGCTCGCGATATACGCGACGAACGCGGCCATCGTCAGGCCGGTGGTGAACGTTTCGGCGGCGTAGACGAGCGCGAGCGCGACCGTCATCGGGCTCAGGTGCGGCGTGACCTCGAAGCCGAAGACCGACAGGAGCGACGCGAGCGCGTGACTTGCCGCGACCGTGAAGTCGTAAAGGACCGCGAGCACCGGCGAGCCGGGGCCGACCTGCGCGAGCCACGCGAAGCCGAGCGTCGACACCATCTGCAGCGCGCCGAAGATCCACAGCCCGCGGCCGATGCCGATCTTCACGAGCCAGATGCCGCCGATGATGCCGCCGGCGACGCTCGCGACGAGCGCGGTGGTTTTCGCGACGATGCCGATTTCGGTGCGCGTGAAGCCGATGTCGAGGAAGAACGACGTCGACAGCGTGGTGGCCATCGTGTCGCCGATCTTGAACAGGAAGATGAACGCGATGACGAGCAGCGCGCCGCGCCAGCCGTCGCGCTGGATGAATTCGCGGAACGGCAGCACGATCGCGTCGCGCAGGTTGCGCGGCGGCGTGCCGATTACGTCGGGCTCGCGCACGACGAGCGTCATCAGGATGCCCGGCAGCATGAACGCGCCGGTGATCGCGAACACGACGTCCCACGGCATGTGGTCGGACAGGATTAGCGCCAGCGAGCCGGGGATCAGCGCGGCGAGCTTGTACGCGTTCACGTGTATCGCGTTGCCGAGGCCCTGCTCGGTGTCGCGCAGCAGCTCGCGACGGTAGGCATCGATCACGACGTCCGCGCTCGCGCCGAAGAACGCGACGAGCGTGGTGAGCGCGGCGACCGTCCAGATCGAGTCGCGCGGCGACACGAAGCCGAGCGCGGCGATCGCGCCGGCGACCAGCACCTGCGTGAGCAGCAGCCAGCCGCGCCGGCGTCCCGGCCGCCAGCCGGGCAGGCGCGGGATGTAGCGGTCCATCAGCGGCGCCCACAGGAACTTCCACGTATACGGGAACTGGATCAGCGCGAACAGGCCGATTTCCTTCAGGTTCACGCCCTCGGAGCGCAGCCATGCCTGCACGAGGTAGACGAGCGTGAAGAGCGGCAGCCCGGACGTGAAGCCGAGAAACACGCAGATCAGCATGTGCGTGTTCAGATAGGCGCGCCAGCCGGGGTGATCCTCGTGAGCGGTGAGTGCAGGCGCCTCGTGTGGCCTTTTGGACATGGACAGAAACTGGGTAGCGTTGACTGATTGCGGCGGCGTCGCAGGCAGTGCGGGCGGCGCAGGAGGGGCGGCCGCACGCGGGGGCGGGCCGGATCATCCGTCAACGGCTCCCCGGCTCAGCTGCGCTTGACGCGGTAGACAGCAAGACTACCACGCCAGTTCGCTCCCCATCGAATCGGCTGACCTTCGTGCAGCACCACGCGGTCGAGGATCGTCACGCCGACTTCGGGCGCGAGCGCCTCGAAATCCTCGATCGTCAGCACCCGGACGTTCGGCGTGTTGTGCCACTGGTAAGGCAGCGACTTCGACACCGGCATCCGGCCGTTCAGCACCGACAGCCGGTGCGGCCAGTAGCCGAAATTCGGGAACGACACGATGCATTCGCGCCCGACCCGCGCGGTTTCGCGCAGGATCGCGGCCGTCTGGTGAATCGTCTGAAGCGTCTGCGACAGGATCGCGATGTCGAAGCTGTGGTCCTCGAACAGGCGCAGGCCGTCCTCCAGGTTCTGCTGGATCACGTTGATGCCGTTCTTCGCGCTCGCGAGCACGCCCGCGTCGTTCAGCTCGATCCCGTAGCCGGTCACGTCCAGTTCTTCCATCAGCAGCGCGAGCAGCGAGCCGTCGCCGCAACCGAGGTCGAGCACCGTCGAGCGCGGCTCGACCCAGCGCGCGATCGTGCGGAAGTCCGCGCGCGCGGACAGGGAATTCAGCGCTTGTTGGTTCATGCCCCCACCTCGTTGGCGATTCGTTCGTAATACGCTCGGATCAGGTTGTGATAGCGCGCGTCGTCGAGCAGGAACGCGTCGTGACCGTGCGGCGCATCGATTTCCGCGTAGCTGACCGTGCGCTTGTTGTCGAGCAGCGCCTTCACGATCTCGCGCGAGCGCGCCGGCGCGAAGCGCCAGTCGGTCGAGAAGCTCGCGATCAGGTATTTCGCCTGCGTCTGCGCGAGCGCGGCCGTCAGGTTGCCGTCGAACGCCTTCGCCGGGTCGAAGTAGTCGAGCGCGCGCGTGATCAGCAGGTAGGTGTTCGCGTCGAAGTAGTCGGCGAACTTGTCGCCCTGGTAGCGCAGGTACGACTCGACCTCGAATTCGACGTCGAAGCTGAAGTTGTACGCGTCGAGCGCGCCGTCGGCGCGGCGCAGCGCACGGCCGAATTTCTCGGCCATGTCGTCGTCGGAGAGATACGTGATGTGGCCGATCATCCGCGCGACGCGCAGGCCCCGCCTCGGCTTCACGCCGTGTGCGTAGTAGTCGCCGCCGTGGAAGTCGGGATCGGACAGGATCGCGGAGCGCGCGACCTCGTTGAACGCGATGTTCTGCGCGGACAGCTTCGGCGTCGACGCGATGTCGATACAGTGGGCGACGCGGTCCGGATACATCAGGCTCCATGCGAGCGCCTGCATCCCGCCGAGGCTGCCACCCATCACGGCGGCAAAGCGCTCGATGCCGAATGCGTCGGCGACGCGCGCCTGCGCATGCACCCAGTCCTCGACGGTGACGACCGGAAAGCGCGCGCCATACGGCTTGCCGGACGACGGATCGATGCTCATCGGGCCGGTCGAGCCGAAGCACGAGCCGAGGTTGTTCACGCCGATCACGAAGAAGCGGTTGGTGTCGAGCGGCTTGCCCGGGCCGACCATGTTGTCCCACCAGCCGGTGCTGCGCGGATCGTCCGCGTAGATGCCGGCGACGTGGTGCGATGCGTTGAGCGCATGGCACACGAGCACCGCGTTCGAGCGCGCGGCGTTGAGCTCGCCGTACGTCTCGACGACGAGCTGATAGTTGCCGATCACGCTGCCGCTTTGCAAGCGCAGCGGTTCGGCGAAGTGCATGGTCTGTGGAGCGACGATGCCGATCGATTCCATTCGTTCCGCCTTATGACTGGGCGGCTAAACGGTGTCGGCGATGCGCGGAGGCGAAGGTGCGCGGCTGACGACCTCTTTAGCCGCATTTGTAGTGAACCGCCGGGGCGAAAACGCAAAGGCCCTGGTCGGTTCGCGCGCCCGCAATCGAGTCAGCAAATCGGCGCGCTTCCGACCCGCCACCAAGGTGGCAGGTCGGAGGAGTATAGCGGAATTCCGCGGAGCGCGGATTTCGTGGGCCGGCTGCGCCCGGCTACTGCAGGATCAGCCGCAAATGCGCATCGGCCTGCTCGCCGGGCGGCCGCTGGAAGCCGCCTTTCGCGAACCGGTGCCACTTGCCGATCACGTAGCTGACGAGCAGGCTCGCGCGCACGGCGGGATCGTAATCGGCCGGCAGCACGAACGGCGCGGCGCCATCGGGCGCCTGCGCCTCGGTACGCGCGACCCGCAGGCACTGCTTGACGGTCGCCTCGATCCGGTCGAGCAGCTGGTTCACGCGCTCGGTGAGCCGCTCGTCCTCGCCGACCAGCGCCTCGCCCGTCAGCACGCGCGTCATGCCCGGATTCTTCGCCGCGAAATTGAGCATCGTCAGCGCGATCGTGCGCGCCTGCTGCACGCCGTTCGGCTCCTTCGCGACGATCTGGTTGACGAGCCCGAACAGTGCCTGCTCGATGAACTCGATCAGGCCTTCGTACATCTTCGCCTTGCTGGTGAAATGCCGGTACAGCGCGGCTTCCGACACGTCGAGGCGGGCCGCGAGCGCGGCCGTCGTGATTTTTTCGGGCTTCGGCGCCTCGAGCATCGCGGCGAGCGTCTGCAGGATCATCACGCGGCGCTCGCCCGGCTTCGGGCGCGGGCGGGACGGTGTGGCCTGGTCTTCCTTTACGGCGTGGTCCTGCGGGTAAGTCGGCTGCATTTCTGTCGCCCCGATCGTGTGCCCAGTCGCAGCGATTTTAACGAACGAATGCGCTGGTCGACATATTGGGGGCGGCCGATGTTCGGCAGATGGCCCGGCAGGTGCCCGGTGATCCACACCGTGCCGATGCCGAGGCGCTTGTAGCGCTTCAGGTGGCTGCGGGTATCTTCGACGAGGATCGCGTCTTCGAGCCGCGCATGCGCGGCGCGCAAAATCCGGCGCAGCATCGTGTGGTCGGGCTTCGCGCGCCATGTGCGACGGTCGCGCATGTGCTCGATCGCGATCACGCGCTCGAACAGGCGCTCGATGCGCAACTCGCGCAGCACCGCGCGCGCGTAGTTCTCGGGCGCGTTGGTCAGCACGAACTTGCGGCCCGGCAGCGCGGCGACGATGCGCGCGAGGCCGCGCTCGGCGCGCAGCATCGCGGGCAGGTCGGAAAACGTGTGGACGACGCGCAGGAAGTCGTGCGGATCGATCGGGTGATGGCGCGCGAGGCCGAGGAGCGCGGCGCCGTAGCGCTGCGTGTAGCCGGTGCGCAGCCGGTCGGCTTCGGCGCGCCCGACGTGGAGCGTGTCGACGATGTACTGCGTCATCGCGCGGTTGATCTCCGGAAAGATCGCGTGCGATGCGTGATGGAGCGTGTTGTCGAGATCGAACAGCCAGACGGGCGCGCCGGCGCGCGGCCGGCTGCGGGAGATGCGCCGGCGTCGCAGCGACGCCGGCACGTCGGGGCTGGAGGCTTTGCGGCGCGCGCTCAATGCGAGCGGATCATCGTGCCGAACGGCTGCTCGGTCAGGATTTCCAGCAGCACGGAGTGCTCGATGCGGCCGTCGACGATGTGCACCGACTTCACGCCGCTCTTTGCAGCGTCCAGCGCCGACGAGATCTTCGGCAGCATGCCGCCCGAGATCGTGCCGTCCTCGAACAGCGCGTCGATCTCGCGCGCGGACAGATCGGTCAGCAGGTTGCCGTCCTTGTCCATCACGCCGGGGATGTTGGTCATCATCAGCAGCTTCTCGGCGTTCAGCACCGTCGCGAGCTTGCCCGCGACGAGGTCCGCGTTGATGTTGTACGAGAGGCCGTCCTCGCCGAAGCCGATCGGCGAGATCACCGGGATGAACGCGTCGTCCTGCAGCGCCTTCACGACCGCCGGGTTGATCGCCTCGACTTCGCCGACCTGGCCGATGTCGATGTACTGGCCCGGATTGTCGCGGTCCGGCATCAGCAGCTTGCGAGCGTGGATCAGGCCGCCGTCCTTGCCCGTCAGGCCCACCGCATGGCCGCCGAAGTGGTTGATCAGCATCACGATGTCCTGCTGGACTTCGCCGCCGAGCACCCATTCGACGACTTCCATCGTCTCTTCGTCGGTCACGCGCATGCCCTGGATGAAGGTGCCGGCCTTGCCGATCTTCTTCAGCGCGTGATCGATCTGCGGGCCGCCGCCGTGGACGATCACCGGATTGATGCCGACCAGTTTCAGCAGGATCACGTCGCGCGCGAAGCCTTGCTTGAGCCGCTCTTCCGTCATCGCGTTGCCGCCGTATTTGATCACCACGGTCTTGCCGTGGTAGCGGCGGATGTAGGGCAGTGCCTCCGCGAGGATTTCTGCCTTCAGCGTGGGGGCGATCTGCGAGAGGTCGATGGGCTCGGACATGGCGGCGGCTCTGGCTGGGAACGGTTGAAACAGGGCGAATTGTACAGGAGTGGCGCAGCGCAGCATCGGGTTTTTGGGCTGGCCGGACGGCCGATCGCGCGGGCCGGTCGCCACGCGTGGCGGCCCGCCGGCCATGGTGCCGGACCCCGCGCAGAGCGCCGGCGGCGCCAGGGTGGACAGCGCGACGGCCTGCGTCGGCGGCATGCATCGGCCGAGCGGCCGCCGTGCAAAATCCGTCCGCCGCGCTATGCTTGTCGCGTAGGGTGACGTTCCTGCCCGCTTCCGCGTTTCCGCCATGACCGATACCGCCGCCGACGCCCGTTCGACGCCGCGCCGCGCGCGTTGCCCACACTGCGGGCGCGGCTTCGACTGCGGCGCTCGCACCCAGCCATTCGACTGCTGGTGCGCGTCGATGCCGACCCTGTCCGGCGGCGCGCCGCCGGCGGCCGGTACGCGCTGCCTCTGCCCGGAGTGCCTCGCCGCCGAGATCGCCCGGCGCATGGCACGCGAGGCCGGCTGACGGCGCAGGCCCGTGCAACCCGACTCGACGCCGGCTCGTCCGGTGCGCCGTTCGTCCGCGCTGAACTGGCCCCCGATAGAGGTGCCGGGCGCTAAACGGGTAAACTGCCCGGATGCAACGAATTACCACCACCGGGCGCGTCAACCTCAGTCACCTGTTCTGGCTGCGCAATCTCGCGATCATCGGCCAGCTCGTGACGATCGGCGTCGTGCAGACCTATTTCGGCGTGCATCTGCCGTTGCCGGCGATGCTGATGGTCATCGCGCTCGAAATCGTTTTCAACGCACTGACCTGGGTGCGCGTGCTGCGCGCGCGGCCCGAGACCAATTTCGAACTGCTCGGCCAGCTGTGGGTCGACCTCGGCGCGCTGTCGGCGCTGCTGTTCCTGTCGGGCGGCACGACCAACCCGTTCGTGTCGCTGTACCTGCCGTCGCTCGCGATCGCGGCGGCCGTGCTGCCGTGGCACCTGATGATCTGGCTCGCGGCGTTCGCGGTCGCGTGCTACGCGGCGCTCGGATTCGATTCGGTGCCGCTCAACATGGACAACCCGGCGAATCTGTTCGACTACTACCGCACGGGGATGTGGGTGAACTTCATGGTCAGCGTCGGGCTGATCGCATGGTTCGTCGCGCGCATGTCGAACGCGTTGCGCCAGCGCGATGCGGCGCTCGGCGAAGCGCAGGCGCACCTGCTGCGCGACGAGCGGGCGGTCGCGCTGGGCGTGCAGGCCGCCACCGTCGCGCACGAGATGGGTACGCCGTTGTCGACGATCGCGATGCTTGCGGAGGAGCTGCGCGACGCGGCACGCGCCGATCCGGGGCTCGCGCGCTACGAGGCCGACCTGAAGGTGCTGGAAGAACAGATGACGCTCTGCACGTCGGCGCTCGCGCGCCTGCGCAGCCGGGCGAGCGCGCCGGCGAGCCGCCAGCCGGTGGACGACTGGCTCGACACGTTCGTCGAGCACTGGCGCCTGAGGCATCCGCACGTGCAGTTCGAACTGCTCGGCGCGCGCCCGTCGGGCGTCGCGCTCGACGACACGGTCGCGGCCGGCCAGATCCTGACGATCCTGCTCGACAACGCCGCGCGGGCGAGCCCGCACCGCGTGACGCTGGCCGCGAAGCTTGCGCACCACGAGCGGGCTGCGGACCAGATCGAATTCGAGGTCTGCGACGACGGCCCCGGCATTCCGGCCGCGCTGCGCGAATCGCTCGGCTCGATGCCGGTCGACAGCACGCAGGGCGGCCACGGGGTCGGCCTGTACCTCGCGTTCAGCGCGGCCGTGCGGCTCGGCGGCGAGATCGAGCTGTCCGACGTCACGCCGCGCGCGGGGGGCGGCAACGGGCGCAGCGGTGGCGGCGCGAACGGACACGCGGGAGGTGCGTCGGGCCAGCGCGCGACCGAACGAGCGGCGGCCACGCCGGACGGCCGACCGGCCGGTACCCCCGGCCGCGGCACGCGCGCAGTGCTGCGCCTGCCGGTGGCGCGTATCGCGGTGCCGGCCGCCTCAACCAACACGTAGACGGAGAAACCACATGAGCGAGAACAATTTCCTGGTGATCGACGACAACGAGGTGTTCGCGGGCACGCTCGCGCGCGGCCTCGAGCGCCGCGGCTATGCGGTCCAGCAGGCGCACGACAAGGAGGCGGCGCTGCGGCTGGCGGCAGGCGGCAAGTTCCAGTTCATCACCGTCGACCTGCATCTCGGCGACGATTCGGGCCTGAGCCTGATCGCGCCGTTGTGCGACCTGCAGCCCGACGCACGGATTCTCGTGCTGACCGGCTACGCGAGCATCGCGACCGCCGTGCAGGCGGTGAAGGAAGGCGCCGACAACTATCTGGCGAAGCCCGCGAACATCGAGTCGATCCTGGCCGCGCTGCAGACCAACGCGAGCGAAGTGCAGGCAGAGGAGGCCCTCGAGAATCCGGTCGTGCTGTCAGTCGACCGGCTCGAATGGGAGCACATCCAGCGCGTGCTGGCGGAGAACAACAACAACATCTCGGCGACCGCGCGCGCGCTGAACATGCACCGCCGCACGCTGCAACGCAAGCTCGCGAAGAAGCCGGTGCGGCAGTAAGGGGCGCGGCGGTATCGGCCGCGCGCCAACGAAAACGGGCGGCCCGCCGGGCCGCCCGTTTCGCATTCGATGCCGCGTGCGTTACAGCACGTAGCGCGACAGGTCTTCGTCCTGCGACACTTCGCCGAGCGCGCGATCGACGTACTTCGCGTCGATCGTCACGCGCTCGCCGGCGTGATTGCCGGCCGAGAACGACACTTCCTCGAGCAGCTTCTCGATCACCGTATACAGCCGGCGCGCACCGATGTTCTCGGTCTTTTCGTTGACCGCGTACGCGATCTCGGCGAGGCGGCGGATGCCGTCTTCGGCGAACTCGAGCTGCACGTCTTCGGTGGCGAGCAGCGCCTGGTACTGCTTGACGAGGCTCGCGTCGGTCGCGTCGAGGATCGCCTCGAAGTCTTCCACCGACAGCGAATCGAGTTCGACACGAATCGGAAAGCGCCCCTGCAGTTCGGGAATCAGGTCGCTCGGCTTCGCCAGGTGGAACGCGCCGCTCGCGATGAACAGGATGTGATCGGTCTTCACCATCCCGTACTTCGTGTTGATCGTCGTGCCTTCGACGAGCGGCAGCAGGTCGCGCTGCACGCCCTGGCGCGACACTTCGCCGCCGCTGCCTTCGTTGTTGCGCGACGTGATCTTGTCGATCTCGTCGAGGAACACGATGCCGTTCTGCTCGACGTTCTGCACGGCCTTCGTCTTCACTTCCTCGTCGTTGAGCATCTTCGCCGCTTCCTCGTCGGTCAGCAGCTTCAGCGCTTCCTTGATCTTCACCTTGCGGCGCTGCTTCTTGCCGCTGCCGAGGTTCGAGAACATCGAGCGGATCTGCTCGGTCATCTCCTCCATCCCCGGCGGCGCCATGATTTCCATGCCGGCCGTCGGCTGCTCGAGGTCGAGTTCGACTTCCTTGTCGTCGAGCTGGCCTTCGCGCAGGCGCTTGCGGAAGGTCTGGCGCGTCGCGTTGTTGTCGTCGTTCGCGTGATCCGCGTTGCCGCCGAAGCCCACCGCGCGCGGTTGCGGCAGCAGGATGTCGAGGATGCGGTCTTCCGCCTGGTCGGTTGCCTTGCTGCGCACCTTGCGCATCTCGGATTCGCGCGTCTGCTTGACCGAGATCTCGATCAGGTCGCGCACGATGCTGTCGACGTCGCGGCCGACATAGCCGACTTCGGTGAACTTGGTCGCCTCGATCTTGATGAACGGCGCGTCGGCGAGCTTCGCAAGGCGGCGCGCGATTTCGGTCTTGCCGACACCCGTCGGCCCGATCATCAGGATGTTCTTCGGCGTGATTTCCGTGCGCAGCGGATCGGCGACCTGCTGGCGGCGCCAGCGGTTGCGCAGCGCGACCGCGACGGCCTTCTTCGCCTTGTTCTGGCCGATGATGTGCTTGTCGAGTTCCGAGACGATCTCGGCAGGGGTCATGGTGCTCATGGTGCGGTCCTTACTCGATCGTTTCGATGATGCGGTTGTGGTTCGTGTAGATGCACATGTCGCCGGCGATCTCGAGCGATTTCTCGACGATCTCGCGCGGGGACAACTCGGTGTTCTCCGCGAGCGCGCGGGCCGCAGCTTGCGCATAGGCGCCGCCCGAACCGATCGCACAGATGCCGCCTTCCGGGTCGAGCACGTCACCGTTGCCGGTGATCACGAGCGTGGTGGTGGCATCGGCCGCGATCAGCATCGCCTCGAGGCGGCGCAGCATCCGGTCGGTGCGCCAGTCCTTCGCGAGCTCGACGGCCGCGCGGGTCAGGTTGCCCTGGTGCTTCTCGAGCTTCGCCTCGAAGCGATCGAGCAGCGAGAACGCATCGGCGGTGCCGCCCGCGAATCCGACCAGTACCTGGTTGTTGTAGATCCGCCGCACTTTCCGCGCGCCACCCTTCATGACGATGTTGCCGAGGGTTACCTGGCCGTCGCCGCCAAGCGCGACCTTGTCGCCGCGCCGGACCGAAACGATGGTCGTGCCGTGAAATTGCTCCATCTGCGTTCCTTGAGAAAAACGGGGAAGAGTCGGGCGGCGCGGGGCGCCGCCGCTTGAATCGCAGTGCGCCGGGGAGCGGCCCGGCGCGCGTCCGTTTCATTTTAGGGCGGGCGCCGGGATATCAAGAGGGGGAGGCAAATCGGCCGGCGGGCCGGGAACCGGTGCCGGAAAAACAAAAAGCGCGCGGCAGGCCGCGCGCTTTCGGGAAGCAGCGTGTCGGAGCGGAACGCCGCTCGATCAGTCGCCGAAAAGCTTCTGGCGCAGCTCGCGGCGCTCTTGCGCCTCGAGCGACAGCGTGGCCGTCGGACGCGCGAGCAGGCGCGGGATGCCGATCGGCTCGCCGGTTTCCTCGCACCAGCCGTAATCGCCGGAATCGATGCGGGCGAGCGACTGTTGAACCTTCTTGAGGAGCTTGCGTTCGCGATCGCGCGTGCGCAGTTCGAGCGCGTGCTCTTCCTCGATCGTCGCGCGATCGGCGGGATCGGGCACGATCACCGTCTCGCGCAGGTTCTCGGTCGTCTGGCCTGCGTTCTTGAGGATGTCCGCCTGCAACTGTTCGAGCCGATTTTTGAAGAAGGCGAGCTGATCCTCATTCATGTAATCCTTGTCGCTCATCTTCAGGATTTCGGCTTCGGTCAAGAGTTTCTTCGTCATCTGCTTGCTTCTTCAATGTGCGGCAAATCAGGAGATATTGCCTGCACTTTGGGATTACCCGCAACTGCGTTTGCAATCATTTGCGATGTGCCGCCGCGGGGCCGAAAGCCTCTGGAAAACCGGTTCTCAAATACCAGGATAGCCCTGGCGCGAAT
This sequence comes from Burkholderia sp. FL-7-2-10-S1-D7, assembly GCF_001524185.1. Classification (NCBI taxonomy): domain Bacteria; kingdom Pseudomonadati; phylum Pseudomonadota; class Betaproteobacteria; order Burkholderiales; family Burkholderiaceae; genus Burkholderia; species Burkholderia sp. FL-7-2-10-S1-D7. The sequence goes on from NZ_LOWY01000010.1 coordinate 92,531, forward strand.
TTGCGCGCGCGGCGAACCGGTGTGCTGCGCGGCAGATCGCATCGGCCGCGGCCGGGTGGCGGATGGGCGATCCGGGCGCGGTTGCGATGCCCGGTCAATGGTTCAGCAAGAACCGGGCCTGTTATTGCCGTACTCCAGCGGGCACGTATTGTAACTGAATCGCAAGCGGGCGCCGTATCGGGTCGATCCCCGTCGGCTGCGCCAATATCTAGAAAATATAACGCGCAAATCGCGAAAAAGCGATGACGGCGAAACCCTGCCCGGAAAAGGCACCGCGCAAGCGCCGCGGCCGCCCCGGAAGGCGGCCGCATGGAACGCGCGCGAGGCCTGGCCCGAAGGCTCAGGCGAGGCAGGCGTCGAGGCCGTCGGTGATCAGGTCCTGCGGCAGGTCGACGCCGATGAACACCATCTTGTTGGTCTTCTTCTCGACCGGCAGCCACTTCGCGGCGAGGTCGCTGCCCATCATCTGGTGCACGCCCTGGAACACGACCTTGCGGTCGACGCCCTTCATGTACAGCACGCCCTTGTAGCGCAGCATCCGTTCGCCGTAGATCTGCAGGATGCCGCCAAGGAAGTCTTCCAGCTTGTTCGGGTCAAACGGGCGGTCGTTGCGGTACACGAACGACTTGATCTTATCGTCGTGGTGCGCGTGGTGATGGTGGCCGTGGTCGTGATCGTGCGCGCATTGACCGTGATCGTGGTCGCAATTGGCGTGATCGTGATCATGGTCGTGATCGTGATGGTGGTGCGCGTGATCGTCCTCGGCGAGGAAGTCCGGGTCGATCTCGAGCTTCGCGTTCAGGTTGAAGCCGCGCAGGTCGAAGATTTCCTTGATGTCTGCTTCGCCGAAGTTCACGACCTTGATCGCGGCCTTCGGGTTCATGTGCATCAGGCGATGCTTGAGGCCGGCCACTGTCTGGTCGTCGACCAGGTCCGACTTCGTGATGAACAGGCGATCGGCGAAGCCGACCTGGCGCTGCACCACTTCATGTTCGTCGAGCTGCGCGTTCGCGTGCTTCGCGTCGACCAGCGTGATGACCGCGTCGAGCAGGAAATCGTCGGCGATTTCGCTGTCGATGAAGAAGGTTTGCGCGACGGGGCCCGGGTTCGCAAGGCCGGTCGTTTCGATCACGATCCGGTCGAAGTCGAGCTTGCCTTCGCGCTTCTTCGCGGCCAGATCGCCGAGCGCGCGCGCGAGGTCGCCGCGGATCGTGCAGCAGATGCAGCCGTTGCTCATCTGGATGATCTGCTCGTTCGTTTCCTGAACGAGGATCTCGTTGTCGATGTTTTCTTCGCCGAACTCGTTCTCGATCACGGCGATCTTCATGCCGTGCTGTTCGTTCAGGATGCGCTTGAGCAGCGTCGTCTTGCCGCTGCCGAGGAAGCCGGTGAGGATGGTGACGGGAGTGGCCATGTCGGTCGCCTGTGGTTCGTGAATCGGGGTCAAAACCAGGATGTGTGCGTCGCGCCGTCGACTCGCGAGCCGGGGCGCACAACCATCCATTGAAACATACCTGTCAAGCCCTCGCCCGTCGTCCGGACGACAGGCTCGAGCGCGTGGCCGCCAGCGGGGCGGGCCGGCGGACGCGGGTGTGCGCGTAGATCGGGGCGATCAGACGATTTGCAACAGCAGGCCCTTCAGATATTCGCCTTCCGGGAACGCGGCGAGCAGCGGGTGATCGACGCCCGCGCCGAGCCGCTTCAGGATCCGCGCGTCGACCTTCGCGTCGGCGGCCGCGCCCGCGACGATCTTCTGGAACAGGTCCATGTCGATCGCGCCCGAGCACGAATACGTGAACAGCAGGCCGCCCGGACGCAACAGCTTGAAGCCGCTCAGGTTGATGTCCTTGTACGCACGCGCCGCGCGATCGACGCTGTCGCGGGTCGGCGCGAACTTCGGCGGATCGAGCACGATCAGGTCGAAGCGCTCGCCTTCGTCGACGAGACGGCGCAGCGTCTTGAACGCGTCCGCGTCGAGCCAGGTCGCGCGCTCGGCATCGAAGCCGTTCGCGACGACGTTCTGCTGCGCGAGCGCGAGCGCGTCGCCCGACGAGTCGATCGACACGACACGGTTCGCGCCGCCCTTGAGCGCCGCGAGCGAGAAGCCACCCGTGTAGCAGAAGCAGTTGAGCACGTCGCGGCCGGCCGCGTATTGCGCGACGAGTGCGCGGTTGTCGCGCTGGTCAACGTAGAAGCCGGTCTTGTGGCCGTTCGGCACGTCGACGTGATAACGCACGCCGTTTTCGTTCGCGATCAGCGTCGCGGGCGGCGCGTCACCGGCGAGCACGCCGGTCGTCTGTTCGAGCCCTTCCTTGTCGCGGATCGACACGTCCGAGCGTTCGTACACGTTCGGGCAGCCGGTCGCGCCGCTGAGTGCCGCGACGATCGCGACCTTCCACGCCTCGACGCCCGCGGCCATGAACTGGCACACGAGCTGGCCGCGCGGTGCGGCGCCCGGCTCGGCCGTGTCCGCGACGTAGTAGTCGACGATCAGCCCCGGCAGCCCGTCGGCTTCGCCGAACACGAGCCGCACGGCGCCCGTGCCCGACACCATCGTCGTGCGGTGCGCGACCGCGCGCTGCACGCGGCGCTTGAAGAAGGCGTGATCGATCGGCTCGTTCTCGTCGAAGCTCCACACGCGCACGCGGATTTGCGACTGCGGGCTGTACGCGCCGCGCGCGAGGAAGCGACCGTCGTGCGCGCGCACGATCACGGTCGCGCCGGGCGCGGGCTTGCCGTCGACGCGGTCGATCGCATTGGCGTAGATCCACGGATGGCGGCGCAGCAGCGATTTTTCCTTGGACGGCTTGAGTGTGACGGTTTGCATGATTGGATCGAAAGGGGCCGCGCACGGCGCCGGCGGTTGCCGGCCGCCATGCGCGGCGGGTATGGCAGGATGCGCGTCAGTCGCGCTTCTTCGCGCGCGGATGCGCGCTGTCGTAAATTTTCGCGAGATGCTGGAAGTCGAGCGACGTATAGACTTGCGTGGCCGAGACGCTCGCGTGGCCCAGCAGTTCCTGCACCGCGCGCAGGTCGCCGCTCGACTGCAGCACGTGCGTTGCGAACGAATGGCGCAGCACGTGCGGGTGGACGTTGGCGGGAATGCCCGCGGCCAGCGCCGCGCGCTTCACGCGGTCGCGCACGACGCCGGGAGCCATCCGGTTGCCGCGCACGGACACGAACAGCGGATGCGGATCGTGCTTCACGAATTCGCCGCGCACCGCGAGCCACGCGTTCAGCGCCTCGATCGCCTTGCGGCCGACCGGCACCTTGCGTTCCTTGTTGCCCTTGCCGCGCACGGTGACTTCGGCTTCGGCGAGATCGAGCCAGCCGGCCGAGCGATAGCCGTCCGCCTGCGTGTACATGACGTCGAGCCCGACCAGTTCGGCGAGGCGCAGCCCGGACGAATAGAAGAGTTCGAGGATCGCGTGATCGCGGATGCCTTCGGTCGTACCGGCGAGCGGCGCGTCCATCAGTGCCGATGCGTCGTCGACCGAAAGCGCCTTCGGCAGGGTTTTCGGGCGTTTCGGCGCACGCACCGCGGCGACGGGGTTCGCGGGCATCTCGATGCGCTGCGCGAGCCAGCGGTAGAACGCGCGCCACGCGGACAGCCGGTGCGAGATCGAGCGCGCGGACAGCCCGCCCGCATGCGCGCGCGCGACCGCGCCGCGCATGTCGGCAGCCGTGAGCGCATCGAGCGGGCGGCCGGCGGCGAGCTTCTTCAGTTCGTCGAGTTCGTGCGAATACGCACGCAGCGTGTGTTCCGACAACTGCCTGACGTGCTTCAGGTTCGACAGGTAGGCGGCGATCGGATCGTCGGTCATGGGCGCGGCATCAGTGCGGCAGCAGGCGCGTGAGCGCGGCGCTCGCGAGCGTCGCGATCTGCGCGAGGAAGTCGGTCGCCATCCCGTCGTGGAAGCGGCGCGGATCGGGCGAGCCGAGCACCAGCAGGCCGAACGCGGGGGCGTCGGTGCCGCCGAGCGGCGCGCGCAGCGCGAGCAGCGCGACCGACGCGGCCGCGCCGTCGCCGGCCGGCGCGGCTTCAGCGCCTTCCGCCGCATTCGCGGCCGGCGCCGCGAGCGCGGGTGCGAGCCACTGGGCCGCTTCGAATCCGGTGTTCGCGCCGCAGTACGGCGTCGACAGCCCGTTCGTGAACAGGCGCACTTCCTCGCCGACCTGGCGCGCGAAGTCGGCCTGCGAATAGGTGTCGGCGACGTCCCACACGCGCAGCGCGGTTTGCGGCACGTCGAACACCTCGGCGATGCCTTCGGCGATCGTGCGCGGCAGTGCGTACGGATCGCGTTCCGCGATCACGCGCGCGGTCCAGCGGCTGAACTTCGCGGACAGGCTGTCGTTCTCGTGGCCGTAGCGCACGAGCTCGGCGAGCCGGCGCTCGAGATGCTTGTTCTTGTCGCGCAGCATCTCCATCTGCCGCTCCTGCAGCGAGATCGCGGCCTTGCCGTGCGGATTCGCGAGACGGATCGTCGCGAGCAGTTCCGCGTGTTGCGCGAAGAATTCGGGATTGGCGAGCAGGTAGTCAGCGACTTCGCGATCGTTCATGTGGCTGGAGCGTTCAGTTATCAGGACGTTGCAGGGTCAGACGTTCAGGTCGATCTCGCCTTCGAACACGGTCGCGGCGGGCCCGGCCATCATCAGCGCGGCGGTTTCGTCGCGCGCGCCGTCCCAGCTGATCGTCAGCGTGCCGCCGTGCGTGTGCACGGTCACGGGCGAATCGAGCAGGCCGCGCCGGATGCCGGCCGCCACCGCCGCGCACGCGCCGGTGCCGCACGCGAGCGTCTCGCCCGCGCCGCGCTCGTACACGCGCAGCTTCACCTCGTTGCGCGACACGATCTGCATGAAGCCGGCATTCACGCGCTGCGGGAAGCGGGCGTGAAGCTCGATCAATGGGCCTTCCTCGAGCACCGGATACGCTTCGACGTCTTCGACGACCTGCACCGCGTGCGGGTTGCCCATCGACACCGTCGAGATCCAGCGCGTCGCACCGCCGACGTCGAGCGGCCACAGCGTGTCGTTGCCTTCCGTCCGGCCGTCGAGCCCCGAGGCGTCGAACGGCACCTGCGCCGGCGCGAACACGGGTGCGCCCATGTCGACGACGACTTCGCCGTCGTCCTGCATCGTCAGTGTGATCAGGCCCTTCATCACCTGCACGCGCACGCTGCGCTTGTCGGTCAGGCCGCGGTCGCTGACGAACTTCACGAAGCAGCGCGCGCCGTTGCCGCAGTGTTCGACCTCGCCGCCGTCGCAATTGAAGATCCGGTACTTGAAATCCGCGCCGTCGACGGTCGGTTTCTCGACGAGCAGCAACTGGTCGGCGCCGATGCCGAAGTGTCGGTTGGCGAGCGCGCGCACCTGCGCCTCGGTGAGCGGCGGCAACGCGCGCGAATAGCTGTCGAGCACGACGAAGTCGTTGCCCGCGCCGTGCATCTTGGTGAACGAGAGTTTCACTGGGTCCGGAATTCCATGGCGAACAGGGCGGTCGGCACGGCGGACGCGGCGTGCCGCCATGGCGTGCGGCGTCGTTCGTCGTGCTGATCTCAACCGCAAATGATACATGCAGCCGACAGGGGCGTCCTGCGCGGGCGGGGCGTCATTCGGGTGGCCGGGCGGGGAAAGCGGCGGGAGGGCGGATCGGTGGCTCGCGCAGCAATCGGCCCACGATCTCTGGCAGGGGCGCGCGAACGGCGCGCCGAAGGCGGCACGGGTGCAGGCGCGCATCTGACCGCGCGCCTGCGGGTTCGACTCAGTAGAGGCTCGGCTCGCCGGGCGGGCGCGTCTTGAAGCGCTTGTGCACCCAGTAATACTGCTCCGGCATCAGCGGAATCTGTTCCTCGAGGAATTCGTTCATGCGCCGCGCGTCGAGATCGTCGTCGCCGGTCGGGTAGTTGTCCCACGGCTTGAACACCTTCAGCCGGTACCCCTTGTAGTTCGGCAGCACCTCGCCGATGAACGGCACGACCTGCGCGCGGCCCGTCTTGGCGAGCCGGCCGACGGCCGTCAGCGTGCAGGCCGGCACGCCGAAGAAGGGCACGAACGTCGAATTGCGCAAACCGTAGTCCATGTCGGCGCCGAGCATCACCGGCTTGCGGTCGCGCAGCCAGCGCAGCACGACGCGGGCGCTGTCCGCGCGGCCGACCATCTCGGCGTCGAAACGCCCGCGCGCCTTCTTCGCCTCTTCCTCGAGCACGGCATTCGAGAACGGCTGGTACAGCGACCCGCAGCGGCGGTGCAGCGAACGGTTCAGCCAGATCGAGCCGGCTTCGATGCCGACGAAATGCAGGCCCAGGAACAGCGTCGGGGGCAGATCCGGATCGGTGAGGTCGACTGCGCTGTCGACCTGGATCAGCTTCGCGAGCTTGCGCTCGGAGCCGAACCACTGGACGCTGCGCTCGACGTAGCTGCGGATCGCGTGGCGGAAGTGCTGGCCCGCCACTTCCTCGCGCCGTTCGTCGCTCCAGTCGGGGAAGCAGAGTTTCAGATTGGTATGTACGATGCGCTTTCGCCGGCTGGGAATCTGATACAGCAGCCAGCCGAGGCCGTCGCCGAACCGTGCGGTCAAGCCGTACGGCAGCAGGGCGAGCAGCTTCAGCAAGCCGATGGCGAGGTGCGTGCCGAGGCGGCCTAGCATGCGGAATCTCCGTGGGGCCGGCTGGCCGGCACGTTGCGAACAGGGGGGTAGGACAGCGGACGATGCAGCACGAGTGGCGCTCTGTGACAATTCACGAAAGCCGCTATAATACGGGCTTCGCCGAGTTAACTGACAACTTGCGGGGCGAAGCCGGCTGGCGCGAAGCGCGCTGCCCGGTCCTGGTAATCCGCTAAAGCGTCGCCGCTTCAGGCCCAACGAAGCTGGCTACGTGAAACCAACCGTAACCACACAGGAGCCTGAAAAAGTGGCAAACGATTATCTCTTTACGTCCGAATCCGTCTCCGAAGGCCATCCGGACAAAGTCGCGGACCAAATCTCGGACGCGATTCTCGACGCCATCCTCGAGCAGGACAAATATTCCCGCGTTGCAGCCGAAACGCTGTGCAACACGGGTCTCGTCGTTCTGGCCGGTGAAATCACCACGACGGCCAACATCGATTACATCCAGATCGCGCGCGACACCATCAAGCGCATCGGCTACGACAACACCGAGTACGGCATCGACTACAAGGGTTGCGCGGTGCTCGTCGCGTACGACAAGCAGTCGCCGGACATCGCGCAAGGCGTCGACCGCGCGCATGACGACAACCTCGATCAAGGCGCGGGCGACCAGGGTCTGATGTTCGGTTACGCATGCGACGAAACGCCGGAACTGATGCCGCTGCCGATCCACCTGTCGCACCGTCTCGTCGAGCGCCAGGCGAGCCTGCGCCGCGACGGCCGCCTGCCGTGGCTGCGCCCGGACGCGAAGTCGCAGGTGACGATCCGCTACGTCGACGGCAAGCCCGATTCGATCGACACCGTCGTGCTGTCGACGCAGCATGCACCGGACATCGAACTGCCGGCACTGCGCGAAGCCGTGATCGAGGAAATCATCAAGCCGACGCTGCCGGCCGACCTGATCAAGGGCGACATCAAGTTCCTGGTGAACCCGACCGGCCGGTTCGTGATCGGCGGTCCGCAGGGCGACTGCGGCCTGACGGGCCGCAAGATCATCGTCGATACCTACGGCGGTGCCGCACCGCACGGCGGCGGCGCGTTCTCGGGCAAGGATCCGTCGAAGGTCGACCGTTCGGCAGCGTATGCCGGCCGTTACGTCGCGAAGAACATCGTGGCGGCAGGCCTCGCCTCGCGCGCGCTGATCCAGGTGTCGTACGCGATCGGCGTGGCCGAGCCGACCTCGGTGATGGTCAACACGTTCGGCACGGGCCGCGTGTCGGATGCGGTGATCACGAAGCTCGTGCGCGAGCATTTCGACCTGCGTCCGAAGGGCATCATCAAGATGCTCGACCTGCTGCGCCCGATCTACGAGAAGACGGCAGCTTACGGCCACTTCGGCCGCGAAGAGCCGGAATTCTCGTGGGAAGCGACCGACAAGGCGCTCGCACTGGCCGAAGCGGCCGGCGTGGAGCCGACGGCACGCGTCGCGTAAGCGTCGTCCGCCCGAAACAAAAAACCCCGGCATGCCGGGGTTTTTTTATGCGCGTCGATCGCCGGCGGGAAGACGGCCTCGCTGCGATCGTGGCGAGCGCTGCCCGCCGGCGCGGCTTCAGCGCGCGCTGAAGCCGAACCAGCCGTTGCTGGCCGCGAGGCGGCGCGGGCGGTTGATGCGGCGCTGCGGGCCCAGCGTGCGGCGCAGTGCGAGCGCGCGCAGCGACGACGGCTTCTGCAGCAGCGAGCGCAGGCCGGCGCGGCGTGCGAACGCCTGCGCGCTCATCATCGAGAAGAACGCGTGGAACCAGGCGCGGATGCCGTCCAGCCGGCTGTGCGCGTGCGTATGCTCGGCGAGCGCCCGTGTGCGTGCGCGGTGATGGCGCAGCGGGCGGGCGGGAGCGGACGGCGTGACGCGCTTCGCAGTGCGGTTGAGACGGGAAGTCAGACGGAGTGGCATGTGAACGATGCTTCGCTTGTATGGATGGCGCTCTTGAAAAGCGCACTGGTATGAACGGCCTCGGATGGCGCAACGGATCTTACCGAAAGTCGTTGCGCGCCGCGCCCGCCAGAATTGACAGGCCGCGACAGGCTACAAGGGATTCGTGACGTGCAAAAGTCGCGATAAACCCTTGTGCTGCAAGCGTGTCGCTGCATACCGCCTGTCGCTGAGGCTCGCGCCGCGCCGCACAGTTCCCTTGCGCCAGATCAAAACGACGATTGGCATGCCCCTGCGTACGACAATGGCGCTGTTCGCGGCATCCGGCGCCGATTTACAATCGTCACATTCACACAATAAACGTCTGGCATCCCATGTCGTCTCCATTGCAGTTGGAATCGATCCGCGCCCAAGTCGCGGAATTGCGCGAACGCGGCTTCGTCGTCGCGCGCGGCCTTGTCGACGAGGCGCAGTGCGCGGCGCTCAAGCAGATCGCGGCGCGCCAGTTGCAGGAAGCGGCGGAGCCGATCGAGTTCGAGGCGGATTTGCGCTACCCGGGCGCGCCCGAATCGAAGCATGCGCCGGGCGGGCATACGGTGCGGCGGCTGCTGGATGCCTACACGCGCGATCCGGCGTTCGCCGCGCGCGCGATCGCACCCGAAATCGGCGAGTGGATGCGCGAGTACTTCGGCGAGCAGCCGGTGCTGTCACGCGCGCATCACAACTGCATGATGACGAAGCACCCCGCATACGGCAGCCTGACGGGCTGGCATCGCGACTTTCGCTACTGGTCGTTCGAACGCGCGGACATGGTGTCGGTGTGGCTTGCGCTCGGGCCGGAAACGAATGAAAACGGTGCGCTCTGGCTGGTGCCGGGTTCGCACACGGCCGAATTCGGGCCGGAAGCGTTCGACGACGCGAAGTTCTTCCGCAGCGACCTGCCGGAAAACCGCAAGATGATCGACGCGGCAACCTGCCCGTCGCTCCAGACGGGCGACGTCGTGTTCTTCCACTGCAACACGCTGCATTCGGCGGGGCAGAACCGCTCCGACCAGGTGAAGTTCTCGCTCGTCTATACGTACCACGGCGTGAGCAACCGGCCGATGCCGGGCACGCGTTCGGCGGCGAAGCCGGAAGTGCAGTTCTAGCGGCGGTTCGGGCGGCGATGCAGCCGCGCCGGTTGTCCGATGGGGCACTGCGGCCGCGCGGGCGGATGAACAAACGGGCGGCCTGGGCCGCCCGTTGCGTTTCGTGCAGCCCGCTCCGCATTGCGGAGCCGCCATCGCGCGGCTGCGCGATCAGCGCTTGTTGGTCGGCATCGCGAGGCCGATCAGGCCGATCAGCGATGCGACGGCGCCGCCGGCGATCAGCAGGATCGTCTTCGTGGCGGGCGAGCCGGTGAAGAAGCGCGACACGTTGTCGTTGATCGAATGGAACGACTGGCCGCCGAAATACAGCAGCACGACGCCGCCGACGAGCAGCGCAACCGAGATGACCCGGGACATACCAACCTCGCTGTAACGGTGATTCGAGACGCCGCAGTGTAGGCGACGCACGCGGCTGCGTCCATTGCCGTGCGCGCTTCGCCCACGTTCGATACCATAACCGTCGTACGTTTCCCTCGCCGCCGGCGCGCAATGTTCGCGCGCGGCGCGCGTCCCACCCCAGACGTCTTCACGGAACCGACTCATGGCCTACGAAGCAGCTTCCGAACGTTATGCCGACATGCAATACCGCACCTGCGGCAAATCCGGGCTCAAACTGCCCGCGCTGTCGCTCGGCCTGTGGCACAACTTCGGCGACTCGACGCCGATCGCGACGCAGCGCGACATCCTGCGCACCGCGTTCGACCTCGGCATCAATCATTTCGACCTCGCGAACAACTATGGGCCGCCGTACGGCAGCGCCGAAACCAACTTCGGCCGGCTGCTGAAGGAAGATTTCCGGCCGTACCGCGACGAGCTGCTGATTTCGACGAAGGCCGGCTGGGACATGTGGCCGGGGCCTTACGGCAGCGGCGGCGGGTCGCGCAAGTACGTGCTCGCGAGCCTCGACCAGAGCCTGCAGCGGATGGGGCTCGACTACGTCGACATCTTCTACTCGCACCGCTTCGACGCACATACGCCGCTCGAGGAAACCGCCGGCGCGCTCGCATCGGCCGTGCAGCAGGGCAAGGCGCTCTACATCGGCATTTCGTCGTACTCGGCCGCGAAGACGCGCGAGATGGCCGAACTGCTCGCGCAATACAAGGTGCCGCTGCTGATCCACCAGCCGTCGTACAACCTGCTGAACCGCTGGGTCGAGCAGGAGCTGCTCGACACGCTCGACGACATCGGCACGGGCAGCATCGCGTTCACGCCGCTGGCGCAGGGGCTGCTGACGTCGAAATACCTGAACGGCGTGCCGGCCGATGCGCGCGTGAACAAGCCGGGCGGCGGCTCGCTGAAGCAGGATCACCTGAGCGCGGACAACCTCGAGCACGTGCGCAAGCTCAACGGCATCGCCGAGCGGCGCGGGCAGAGCCTCGCGCAGATGGCGCTCGCCTGGGTGTTGCGCAATGGCCGCGTGACGTCCGCACTGATCGGCGCGAGCCGTGCGGAGCAAGTGCGTGAAAACGTCGGCGCGCTGAAGAATCTCGAATTCTCAGCCGACGAACTCGCGGAGATCGATCGCTACGCGACCGAGGGTGGCATCAATCTGTGGGAAAAACCGTCCACCGATCAGGCAATCTGATCGGCATCAAGGGCAGTCGATACGGGATGCGAACCATTGCATGCCGTATCGCTGCGCACGCACACAAGCGGCTACGTCGCTGCGATGCAGCGGCGTGACCGGCCGACGCGCGCCAACGCGTCGCTAGAGCAGCGCAGGCAGGCCTTCGACGAGCAATACCGCAACGCCGACGCCGAGGATGACGCCGAGCACGCGCAGCAGGTTGTGGCGGAATTCGGTGGCGCACGGCACCGCGCCGAGAAATAGCGCGCCGGCCAGCGCCATCGGAATCAACAGGATGAAGTCGCCGATCGTGAAATAGGTGGTCATGCGTGTCTCCATAGCCGGCCGGAACAGGCGCACGCGCGTCTTCCAGCCCCATGCCGGGCATTTCTCGTGTGGGGCCGACCCGATTGCGAACGGGGCGGTCAGTTCGAGTATAGGCAACCTCGCTGCGTTTTTCGCTATCCGAACCATTAAAAGTATGCGGAAAACCCCGGAGAATCTGCATTTTTCAGGCGAGTCGGACGAATGCCTTGCACCATTCTTTCCCGCTCCTTTCGATTCGCGCTGAAACGTCGTACATGTTCGATACGGGCCGCCGCACCCGCGGGCGCGGCGGCCCGTTCGCCTACGCGCAATCGGGGCGCGCGCGAACGGCCGGGGTGCGGAACACGAGCGCGAGTCCCGCCACGATCGCGCCCATGCCGGCGAGCGCGAGCGGTTCGGGCCGGTTGCCGAGCCAGACCGCGTCCATCAGCGTGGTGAGGACGGGCACGAGATAGAACAGGCTCGTCACGTTGACGAGATCGCCACGTTGCATCAACCGGTAGAACAGCAACTGCGCGATCACCGAGATCACGATGCCGAGCCACAGCAGCGGGACGATGAATGCCCAGCCGACCTCGAGCGAGACCGGCCGGAATGGCAGGATCGCCACGCACAGCGCGAGGCCGATCGCGTTCTGCAGCGGCAGCACGTCGGCAGGCGCCGCGCGCACGTGTTTTTGCAGCAGCGAGCCGGCGGTCAGCGCGACGAGCGCCGTGAGCGCGCAGGCGATGCCCATGATCGGCAGGCCCGCACCGCCCACGCCGCGGCACACGACGAGCGCGAGACCGGCCAGCGACAGCCCGAGCCCCGCGACGCGCATCGGTTGCCAGCGCCGCTCGACGATCGCGAGCGTGAGGATCGGCTGCACGCCGAGGATCGTCGCAAGCACGCCCGGCGCGATCCCGCGCTCGAGCGCGAGCAGGTAGAAGATCGAATAGCCGCCCATCATCAGCAGGCCGGTCAGCGCGGCCATGCGCCGCTCGCCGCGCGGCGGCAGCCAGCGTCCGCGCATGATGGCCGGCACGAGCAGCACGAGTGATGCGAGCGCGAATCGTGCGGCGAGAAAGACGAACGCGGATGCGTGACGCAGACCGAGTTCAGCGAAGATTGCGCCGCTGCTCCACAGCAAGACGAAGAGCGACGTCACGCCATGCGCGGCGAGCGCGCGTTTGAACGAAACCATGTGAATCCACCTGTCGAACGGATCGAAACGTTCCAAGTCGCGCGCGTGGCAACGCGCCGTGCGCGATGACGCACGAACGGCCGCAAACGGGCGAATGGAAAACGGAAACCGGCTGGTCAGCCGACGTGTGCCGCCGGCGGGGGCGGCGCGGCGCCGACGAGCGGCGGTGCGACAGGAGGAGGGAGGACCGATGGATGCGCGCACGCCTGCGGCCGCGAGTCGAACTGCGGCCGGGATGTTGCGAGAGCGGACGTGATCGGTTGCATCGGGTCGATTAGCGCTTGAACGCGAATGAGCGTCAAAGGTAACGCAAGGCGGCCGCCTCGCGCAACCGTCGTCGGCGGAAGGCCGGCGCCGCGCGTGTGGCCGGTTTCGGCGGACGGTCACATTCGACAGGGTATGATGGGGGCATCCGCCCGTGCAAGCGCACGCGCGGCGCAGTGGTTGATTGGAGACATTCGACGAATTCGCGGCACTTCGCCTGCTTCTTCTTCTTTTCGCGCTTCGATAAACCGTGAACAATGGGATCACGCGCAACACCCCGATGAGGGCGGCGCGGATCGTGCATTTGCCGGCTCGCCAGCGAGCCGGGTTTCAAGTTTCAAGAGTGGGGAACCATCATGCATGTCGGGTCGATTGTCTGCACTACCCATATCGCGGTGCCGAAGGGCGCGCGCGGCATCGTTCAGCGTGTTCTGGGCGACATGGCCATGGTGACCTGGTACGCGGGCGTGCCAGGCGAGTCGAAGGAACTCAACACCGAGCCGTTCTTTCTCGAGGACCTGATCGACACCGGCGAATCCGTGCTGCCGGCCGGCGCCGCGATCCACTGAGCGCGCGTGCCACATCGGACGCTCGTGTTTCGGCGCGGCTGACGGCACAATGCGGGGCATGAAAGACGTCACTTCCGCCCCCGCAGCTCCCGCCGGCCCGCCGTTCGCCGGCCTCACGCCCGAGTGCGTGCTCGATGCGCTCGACAGCGTGCTGATGCCGGCCGGGCTGCGCACCGACGGGCGCCTGCTCGCCCTCAACAGCTACGAAAACCGCGTCTACCAGGTCGGCATCGAGGACGGCCCGCCCGTCGTCGCGAAGTTCTACCGGCCCGCGCGCTGGTCGGACGAAGCGATTCTGGAAGAACACGCGTTCGTCGCCGAACTCGCCGCGCGCGAGATTCCGGCGGTGCCCGCGCGCGTCGTCGACGGCCGCACGCTGCACGCGTTCGACGGCTTCCGCTTCTCGATCTTCGAGCGGCGCGGCGGCCGCGCGCCCGACCTCGACCGCAGCGACACGCTCGAATGGCTCGGCCGCTTCATCGGCCGGATTCACGCGGTCGGCGCGACGCAGCCGTATGTCGCGCGTCCCGTGCTCGACATCCGCGCGTTCGGCTACGAGCCGCGCGACTACCTGCTCGCGCACGATTTCATTCCCGACGACGTACGGCCCGCCTACGAGACGGCGGTGACGCTCGCGCTCGAAGGCGTCGAGGCCGCATTCGAGCGAGCGGGCGAGATCCGCCTGCTGCGCACGCACGGCGACTGTCATCCGAGCAACGTGCTGTGGACCGACGCGGGCCCGCATTTCGTCGACTTCGACGACAGCCGGATGGCGCCCGCGGTCCAGGATCTGTGGCTGCTGCTGCCCGGCGATCGCGAAGGCGCGTCGCGCGCGCTCGCGGACCTGCTCGCCGGTTATGAGGACTTCTGCGAATTCGAGCCGCGCGAACTGCATCTGGTCGAAGCGCTGCGCACGCTGCGCTTGATCCACTACGCGGCATGGCTCGCACGCCGCTGGGACGATCCGGCGTTCCCGGCCGCGTTCCCGTGGTTCAACACGCATCGATACTGGGAAGCACGCGTGCTCGAGCTGCGCGAGCAGATCGGCGCGATGCAGGAGGGGCCGCTCTGGCCCGTGTGACGGCGCGCGCGGCAACCTCGCCGCGCGGCATTTTCGGGTGGGCCGACGCGCGTTGCTCGCGGCCCGCGCCGCTCAGAACTTCAACATCATCTTGATCACCGCGGCGAAGCGCTTGCCGTAGGGCGGTGCGATCAGCCCGCGGGTATTCAGGCGTGCCTGCGTGAGCACGGGCTTCATCTTCGAGAACGTCACGAAGCCGTCGTAGCCGTGATACGCGCCCATCCCGCTCGCGCCGACGCCGCCGAACGGCAAACTGCCGCACGCGATGTGCAGCAACGCATCGTTGACCGTCACGCCGCCCGAGATCGTTTCGCGCATCACGCGGTCGATCGTGCCCCCATCCTCATCGAACAGGTACAGCGCGAGCGGCCGCGGGCGCGCGTTCACGTACGCGATCGCCTCGTCGAGCCGCTCGTACGGCACGAGCGGCAGCAGCGGCCCGAAGATTTCCTCCTGCATCAGCTGCGACGCGGCCGGCACGTGCGTGACCGCGCACGGCACGAAGCGGCGCGACGCGGGATCGGACGGCGCATCCGACAGCGGATGCAGTTGCGCGCCGGCGGCCTGCGCGTCGGTCGCGAGCTGTTGCAGCCGCGCGTAATGGCGCGGCGACACGATCGTCGTGTAGTCGCCGTTGGTCGACAGGTCCGGATACAGCTTCGCGAAGCGCTCCCGTGCGCGCTCGATGAACGCGGCTTCCATCCCGCGCGGCAGCAGCACGTAGTCGGGCGCGATGCAGGTCTGGCCCGCGTTCAACGTCTTGCCGCCGATGATCGCGTCGACGGCCGCGTCGAAGCGCGCATTCGGGCCGACGATCGCCGGCGATTTGCCGCCGAGCTCGAGCGTGACGGGGGTGAGATTGTCGGCCGCGGCGCGCATCACGTGGCGGCCGACGTGCGTCGAGCCGGTGAACAGCAGGTGATCGAACGGCAGCGCGCTGAACGCGGCGCCGATTTCCGCATCGCCGTTCACGACCGCGACATGGTCGCGCGAGAAGGTCTTCGCGATCAGCTGTTCGAATAGCGCCGACGTGCGCGGCGTTAGTTCGGACATCTTGACGATCGCGCGGTTGCCGGCGGCCAGCGCGCAGATCAGCGGCCCGGCCGCGAGCAGGATCGGATAGTTCCACGGCACGACGATGCCGACCACGCCGAGCGGCTGCGGCAGCACCTTCGCGCGCGCCGGCCGTAGCCACTTGTTCATCGGCTTGCGGATCGGCTTCATCCAGCGCTTGCCGTGCTTGAGCGCGTCGTCGATCTCTTCCTTCGCCATCCAGATTTCCGACAGCAGCACTTCCTGCTTCGCGCGATGCCCGAAGTCGGCGCTGATCGCATCGGCGAGCGCATCCGCGTGATCGATCAGCATCGTGCGCAGCGCGCGCAGGTGCTGCGCGCGGGTGTCCCACTCCGGGTATGGCGCGCGCAGGTAGGCCGCGCGCTGGTCGCGCAGCAGCGACGTCAAGGCATCGACCGACGGCTGCGCTTGCGGGGCCAGTTCGGGCAAATCGTTCTTCATGTCGTCTCCTCCAGTTGGGCGTGGCACGTCGGCCAGCAGTCAGGCCGCACGTACCCGCTCGGCGAGCGTGGCGGGGCGGGGCAGATTGGCGCGCGTCGCACGGCAGGGTGCCGGATGCGATGCGCGGTCGAAAACAGGGTGCGGCAAGCGTCGCATCCGCGCGACGGTATTCGTGTCCGAAAACGGGATTGCGCGGTCCGCGCGTGCGGCCGGATGCGATGTCCGGCCGGTGTGCGATGACGCGCGACGCGTACTTGCCGGCGCACCGAAGCAGGGCAGCGCGGTGCGCGCGGCGACGCGCGCACCGGCAGGTCGTGCCGCGCGTGCGACGAGCCGTCCAAACGGTCGGTGATACGTCGCGTCGTTCGATTTCTGCCGGCCGCACGCACGGTGTTGCACGTCACCGTCCGGGCATCCGTTTGAAATGAAATGCGGGCCGCGCGTGGTGCGTCCGGACAACCCGGTCGGCACGCGGCCTGCAGAGCGTCGCGCTGCATCGTCATCTCCCCAGTTTCGCGACGGCGCGGCTTCTGGCGGCCGGTGCATCGCGTCGCATCAATCGACACATCTTAAATTTAGTTCACGCGGGCGTTTAGAGGAATCGCTCTTGAATCGGCATGCCGCGCGCGCGACGGCCATTCCTACAATGCCCGAACATTACAAGCGGGAGCCGGCCACGCCGGGCGCCGTTCATGACACGAAGGAGACGTGACATGCAATACGACTACATCATCGTAGGCGGAGGGTCGGGCGGCTCGAGCCTCGCCAGCCGCCTCGCCGACGCATGCCCCGACGCGACGATCGCGTTGATCGAGGCGGGCTCGCACACGGAGCGCAACCTGCTCGTCAACATGCCGGTGGGAATCGCGGCGCTCGTGCCGTTCAAGCTCAGCACGAACTACGGTTACGAGACGGTGCCGCAGCCGGGCCTCGGCGGCCGCCGCGGGTATCAGCCGCGCGGGCGCGGAATGGGCGGCTCGAGCGCGATCAACGCGATGATCTACACGCGCGGCCACCCGGGCGACTACGACGAATGGGCGCAACTCGGCGCGACGGGCTGGGGCTGGCAGGACGTGCTGCCGTATTTCCGCCGCGCGGAGGGCAACGAACGCGGTGCCGATGCGTGGCACGGCGCGGACGGCCCGCTGACGGTGTCCGATCTGCGCTTTCGCAATCCGTTTTCCGAACGATTCATCCAGGCGGCGCACGCGGCCGGCTATCCGCTCAACAACGACTTCAACGGCGCGACGCAGGAAGGCGTCGGCTTCTATCAGGTCACGCATCGCGACGGCTCGCGCTGCAGCGTCGCGCGCGCATACATCTACGGCCGCGACCGGCCGAACCTGCACGTGATCACCGATGCGACGGTGCTGCGCGTGGGCTTCGACGGCAAGCGCGCGGTCGGGGTCGCGGTGTCGCGCGACGGACGCGTCGAGACGCTCGGGGCACGCGCGGAAGTGATCCTGTCGGCCGGCGCGTTCAATTCGCCGCAACTGCTGATGTGCTCCGGAATCGGTCCGGCGGAACAGCTGCGCCGGCACGGGATCGCCGTCGTGCAGGACGCGCCGGACGTCGGCACGAACCTGATCGACCACATCGATTTCATCATCAACAAGCGCGTGAATTCGTCGGAGCTGGTCGGCGTCTGCCTGCGCGGGATCGCGAAGATGACGCCGGCGCTCGCGCGCTACTTCTCGAGCCGCACGGGGATGATGACGAGCAACGTCGCGGAGGCCGGCGGCTTCATCAAGAGCGACCCGTCGCTCGATCGTCCGGACCTGCAGCTGCATTTCTGCACGGCGCTCGTCGACGACCACAACCGCAAGATGCACTGGGGCTTCGGCTATTCGCTGCACGTGTGCGCGCTGCGCCCGTTCAGCCGCGGCACGGTCGCGCTCGCGAGCGGCGATGCGCGCGACGCACCGCTGATCGATCCGCGCTTCTTCAGCGATACGCGCGATCTCGACCTGCTCGTGCGCGGCGCGCAGGCGATGCGCCGGATCCTGTCGCAGGCGCCGCTCGCGTCGCAGGGCGGGCGTGAGCTGTACACGCGGGCGGACCAGAGCGAAGCCGAGCTGCGCGCGACGATCGTCGAGCATGCCGACACGATCTATCACCCGGTCGGCACCTGCCGGATGGGCTCGGATGCGCGCGCGGTCGTGGATCCGCAATTGCGCGTGCGGGGTGTCGAAGGGCTGCGGGTGGTGGATGCGTCGGTGATGCCGACGCTGATCGGCGGGAACACGAATGCGCCGTCGGTGATGATCGGCGAACGCGCGGCGGACTTCATCGTCGCGACACGCCGGGGCGGCGGCGTGCCGCGCAACGAGGTGGCCGCGGCGGCGCACGGCCGCTGAGCGGCGCGCACCGGCACACGACCGACGCGATGCTCAGGCGAACGTATCGACGAGGCCCACGCGGTTCACGGTTGCGCCGGCCGCTGCGGATTGCACGGCGTCGACCGGTGCGTCGGCGGCTGACGATCCGGCGCGTGCGCGCGGCGACGGCCGGCCGCCGGCGAAGCTTTGCTGCGGGTTCTGCTGCTGCGACGCGAAGCCGCCATCGCTGACGCTCGCGCTGCCCAGGCCGAGCCCGCCCGCTTCCATCGCTTCACGCAGTTTCGGCAGCGCGGCTTCCACCGCGTCGCGCACCTGCGCGTGCTGCGACACGAACAGCGCATGCGCGTGGTTGTCCGCGACGCGCAGCACGACCTGCAGCGGGCCGAGGTCCGGCGGGTTCAGCGTCAGCTCGGCGCTCTGCTGGTGCGCATTCGACAGGAACACGACTTTCTGGCTCAGCGCATCGGTCCAGTCGGCGGTGCCGACGTGCGGCGCCAGCACGTGTGCGTTGGCCGCGGCGATCGAGCTTGCGGCGGGCGATGCCTGCAGGTTCGCCTGCGCGGCTGCCGCAGCCGTTGCGGCGGCAGCGACCGTCGCGTCGGCGGCCGGGCTGGCGGTTTCCTCGGCGGCCGCGAATGCGTGCTGCGCGGCGGATTGGGCCGTTGCGCCGGCCTGCAGCGCCGTTGCGGTGGCTTGCGTGGGCGCCTGCTGCGTCGCGAGCGCGCCTTTCGCGTCGGCGAGCGTGCGGTCGAAGGTCGGGACTTTCGGCGTCGGCGGCGTAGCGGCAGCCGAGGCGGACGTCGCCGCCGCGGGTGCTGCCGCAGTCGCTGCCGTGCCCGTCGCGGGCATCGCGATTGCGCCCGCGCCGCCGGTCAGCTTCGCGAGTGCCGCCTGCAGCGTGTCGCGACCGGACACCGGCGCGGCAGCCTCGGCGGCCGCATCCTTGCTTGCGCGATTCGTCAGCGCGGCCGTGGCGTCGGGCTGGCCGGACACGGCCGTCGTTTGCGCGGCGGTGGCAGCGGTATCGGCATCGGCCGGCGCCGCGTCGTTCGCGCGCGTCTGCAGTTGCGCCTGCACGGATGCTGCTGCGGCGAGCGCGGCAGCATCCGGGTTGGGTGTCGCGATGGCGTCGTCGGTCGACTTGTCGTCGTCGTGGTCGGCGGACTTCGTGCCGGCGGCGGATGTCGACGACGCCTGTTTCGTCGAGACGTCCGGCTTGCCGGCGATTGCCGCGTCGTGCCGCGTGACGACGCTTTGCTTCAGCGTCTGCGCGAACGGCATGGCGGCAGGGCTGCTTGCGGCATCGTTGCCGGCGGACTTGGCGGAGGCGGACGAACCCGCGTCGCGGATCGCCTTGAGTGCGGTGCCAGCGGTGTCGAGCAGCACGCCGAGCAGGGGCAGGGGAGGCATGACGATTCTCTCGTTCGAAAGCGGTGAGCGGTTACGCTGAACGGGCCGCATCGGCCCGCATGCGCAGGATCTTCGCGGCGTGTTCGTCGGCGTCGCGCTGTTCGCGCTTCGCCATACGCTGCGCTTCCTGCGCGACGCCGCGCGCCTGCAGGATTTCGTATGAACCGACGGTGCGTTTCTTCTGTTGCCAGTTGGGCCGCGCCTCGTCGATGCGGACTTCGGCTGCGGCCAGCACGTTGCGCTGCTGCACGATCGCCGCGTCGAGCGTATCGATGAACGCCTGGAAGTTGCGCCAGTTGCCGGCCGGCATCCCTTTTTGCGCGGACTGCGCGAAGCGCGCGTGATACTCGTCGCGATAGCGCAGCAGTGCATCGAGCTGGTCGGCGGCCGCGGTGCGGTCGCGCTGCGCGGCGCCGAGCTGCTTCGCGGCCGTGTCGAGATCTTCCTGCGCGCGGTCGAGCAGGATTTGAAGGGGAAAGCCGTGTGCCATCGAGGTCAGCCTCCGTGTACGTCGAACAGCGCATCGAGCGCGCTAAGGCTCGACGCGAACGGCGCGCATTCGCGAAAGCCCTGCTGCAGGAACGATTCGATGCGCGGGTAGAGCGCGATCGCGCGGTCGAGTTGCGCGTCGCGGCCGGGCGCATAGGCGCCGACCGCGATCAGGTCGCGATTGCGCTGGTAGCGCGACAGCATCTGCTTGAACTGCCGCACGCGATCGAGATGCGTTTCGTCGATCAGCGCGGTCATCGCGCGGCTGATCGACGCCTCGATGTCGATCGCCGGATAGTGGCCGGCTTCGGCGAGCGCGCGCGACAGCACGATATGGCCGTCGAGAATCGCGCGCGCCGAATCGGCGATCGGGTCCTGCTGGTCGTCGCCTTCGGTCAGCACCGTGTAGAACGCGGTGATCGAGCCGCCGCCTTCGGGCCCGTTGCCGGTGCGCTCGACGAGCGCGGGCAGCTTCGCGAACACCGACGGCGGATAGCCCTTGGTCGCGGGCGGCTCGCCGATCGCAAGCGCGATCTCGCGCTGCGCCATCGCGTAACGCGTCAGCGAATCCATCAGCAGCAGCACGTGCTTGCCCTGGTCGCGGAAATACTCCGCGAGCGACGTCGCGTAGGCCGCGCCCTGCATCCGCAGCAGCGGCGACACGTCGGCCGGCGCGGCGACGACGACCGAGCGCGCGAGCCCGTCCTCGCCGAGGATCTGTTCGATGAATTCCTTCACTTCGCGGCCGCGTTCGCCGATCAGCCCGATCACGATCACTTCCGCGCTGGTGTAGCGCGCCATCGTGCCGAGCAGCACCGACTTGCCGACGCCGGAGCCGGCGAACAGGCCCATCCGCTGCCCGCGGCCGACGGTGAGCAGCCCGTTGATCGCGCGCACGCCGACGTCGAGCACGTGATGGATCGGCTCGCGATCGAGCGGGTTGATCGACGGCGCCGACAGCGGTGCGTCGACCTTCGACGCGAGGGGGCCGAGGCCGTCGAGCGGGCGGCCCGACGCGTCGACCACGCGCCCGAGCATTTCCCAGCCGACCGGCAGCCGCTTCGCGCCGGCGAGCGGATCGGCGACGGGCGCGCTTTCCCGCGGCCACACACGCGCACCGGGCAAGACGCCCGCGACGTCGGTGGTCGGCATCAGGAACAGGCGATCGCCGGCGAAGCCGACGACTTCCGCTTCCGCGTGCGGCAGCGTGCTGCCGGGCGGCAATTCGATCGTGCATTCGGCGCCGACCGACAGGCGCAGCCCGATCGCCTCGAGCACGAGGCCCGCGGCGCGCGTGAGGCGCCCGCACGGGCGCAGCGGCAGCGCGCGGTGGCTGCGGGCCGCGAGCCCGTTCAGGTGCATGCGCCAGTGCGCGAGGTGCGGATTGTGCGGTGCGCGCGGCGCATCGCCGGCGGCATCCGTCGCGGGTGCGTGCGTGCCGTGCGCGGAGCCCTGCGCCGCTTCGAGGCCGAACGACGCGTCGGGGCCGAACGACGCGAGTGCGAGCTCGCGCTCGAGCGGTGTCATCCCGTCGTGCAGCACCGATTCGGGCGTGGGCGTCACCATGCGCTCACCTTGCCGATCGCGGCGGCGACGCGCTGCCAGCGGGTGGGCAGCGTCGCGTCGACCTCGCCGGTCGCGGCGTGCGCGCGGCAGCCGCCGCGCTCGATCGACGCGTCGGTGCGCACGTTCCAGCCGAGCGTATCGAGATCGTCCTGCAGATAGGCTTCGACGACGGGCAGGTCCGCCGGATTCACCACGAGATGCGGCGCGCCGGACAACGCCGGCTCGGCGGCGAGCACGTCGCGCACGGCCGTGACGAGCGCGGCCGGATCGTGCTTCACGTGCTGGCGCACGACCTGCTGCGCGATGTCGAGCGCGAGCTGCGCGAGCTCGGACGCGAGATCGTGCTCGACGCCCGCCACGGCCTCGCGAAACGACGCGGCCAGCGCCGCAAGCTGCGCGGCCTGTTCGCGTGCTTCGGCCTGGCCGGCCTCGAAGCCTTGTTCGCGCCCCTGATCGAACCCGGCCTGGTAACCGAGTGCCTGGCCTTCGACGTGGCCGGCTGCATGGCCTTCGGCGTGCGCGGCGTCGCGCACGCGCTGCAGCTCCTCGGCGAGCGCGGCGGCCGCCGCTGCCGCATCGTCGGGCGGCGGCGGGGGCGGCGGCGGATCGAACGACGCCATCTCCCACCGCTGGTACGCGGTGAGGGTGCCGGCGAGCTCGCGCGCGGAATCAGACATACGCGTCTTCCGCCTTGCCGCCGATCACGATCTGACCGCTCTCGGCGAGGTTGCGCACGATCTGCAGGATGCGGCGCTGCTGCGTCTCGACTTCGGACACGCGCACCGGGCCGCGCGCGTCGAGATCCTCGGCGAGCAGTTCGGCCGCGCGTTGCGACATGTTCGCGAGGAATTTCTGGCGCAGCGCGGGCGGCGCGCCCTTCAGCGCGATGATCAGCGTTTCCGACTCGACTTCCTTCAGCACCATCTGGATCGCGCGATCCTCGAGGTCGAGCAGGTTCTCGAACACGAACATCTGGTCGACGATCTTCTGCGCGAGGTCGGCGTCGTACTGGCGCACGCTTTCGAGCACGCCCTCCTCATGATTGCTCGTCATGAAGTTCAGGATCTCGGCCGCGGTGCGGATGCCGCCCATCGGGCTGCGCTTCAGGTTGTCGCTGCCGGACAGCAGGCCGGTGAGCACGTCGTCGAGCTCGCGCAGCGCGGCCGGCTGGATGCCGTCGAGCGTCGCGATCCGCAGCAGCACGTCGTTGCGCAGCCGCTCGGTGAAGCACGACGCGATCTCCGACGCCTGGTCGCGGTCGAGGTGCACGAGGATCGTCGCGATGATCTGCGGATGCTCGTTCTTGATCAGTTCGGCCACCGCGCCCGAGTCCATCCACTTCAGGCCCTCGATGCCGCTCGTGTCGCTGCCCTGCAGGATCCGGTCGATCAGCACGCCGGCCTTGTCCTCGCCGAGCGCCTTGGTCAGCACCGAGCGGATGTACTCGCTCGAATCGAGCGACAGCGCGGTGTGCTGCTCGGCTTCCTTCGCGAACTCGTGCAGCACCTCCTCGACCTGCTCGCGCGTGACGTTCTTCAGCGCGGCCATCGCGGCACCGATCTTCTGCACCTCGCGCGGCGCGAGGAACTTGAATACTTCAGCGGCCTCTTCCTCGCCGATCGACATCAGCAGCAGCGCGCTCTTGGTCAGGCCTTCAGCGTTCATCGGACACCCAGTTCTTCACGACGGTGGCGACGATCTTCGGATCCTGGCGGGCGATCGTGCGCGCGTAGTCGAGGTTGCGTTCGTAGCGGTTCTTTTCGTTCTCGAAGCCGAGCAGCAGCGAATCGGGCTCGTCCGACTGTTCCAGCGCGGGCAGGCCGTCGAGCGCGACCGGATCCTCCGGCGCCGCCAGTGCCGGTGCGGCCGGCTCGGGCGGCGGGAACGCGCGGCGCATCGCCGGGCGCACGAACATGAAATAGAGCGCCGCCGCGGCCGCCGCGATGCCGAGCCACTTCGCGGCTTCCTTCGCCATCGCGATCACGTCCGGCTGGCGCCACCACGGCAGGTCGGCGTACGGGTCACTGACGGTCGAGAACGCGCTGTTCACGACGTTGACCGAGTCGCCGCGCTTCTCGTCGTAGCCCATCGCGTCCTTCACGAGCTGCTCGATCTGCGCGAGCTTCGCGGGCGGCAGCGGCTGCATCGTCACGTGGCCCTTCGCGTCGGCGACCGGCTGGTAGTTGACGACGACGGCGACCGACAACCGCTTCACGCTGCCCATCGGCTGCTCGACGTGGCGGATCGTCTTGTCGAGCTCGTAGTTGGTCGTCTGGTCCTTGCGGTCGCTGACGGGCGTCGACTGCGGCCCGTTCTGGCCGTTGCCGGGAACGATCGGCGCGGAGGCCGGCTGCGGCGGCGTGTTCGACAGCGCGCCCGGCACGCCCGATGCGCCGCCCTGCGCGAGTTCGGTCGCGCTGCTGGTTTGCTGGCTGCGGATCGCGGCCTGCTGCGGCGAGCCGTTCGGGCCGTAGCTTTCCGAGGTCTGCTCGAGCTTCGAGAAATCGATGTCCGCGCTGACCTGCGAGCGCGCGTTGCCGGTGCCGAAGATCGGCGCGAGGATCGCGTCGATGCGCTTTTGCGTGTTGTGCTCGACCTGCTGCACGTACTTGAGCTGGCTCGCGTCGAGGCCGGTGGCCGACGCGGTCTGCGTCAGCAGATTGCCGTCCTGGTCGACGATCGTCACGTTCTTGGCCGGCATGTCGGGCACGCCGGACGACACCATCCGCGTGACCGCCTGCACCTGGCCCTCGTCGAGCACGCGGCCCGGGTAGAGGTCGACGAACACCGATGCGCTCGGCGCTTCCTTGTCGCGCACGAACACCGACGGCTTCGGGATCGCGAGATGCACGCGCGCCGTCTTCACGGCGTTGATCGACTCGATCGTGCGTTGCAGCTCGCCTTCGAGCGCGCGCTGGTAGTTCACCTGCTCGGCGAACTGGCTGATGCCGAATTTCTGGCTGTCCATCAGCTCGAAGCCGACCGAGCCGCCCTTGGGCAGGCCCATCGCGGCGAGCTTCAGGCGCGTTTCGTGTACCTGGTTCGACGGCACGAGGATCGCGCCGCCGGCGTCGGCGAACTTGTAGGGAACGTTTGCCTGCTGGAGCGCAGTGATGATCGCGCCGCCGTCGCGGTCCGACAGGTTGCTGTACAGCACGCGATAGTCGGGCGCGCGGCTCCACAGCACGAGCGCGGTGATCGCGGCGATGGCGAGCGCGACGGCGATCACGAACGGCAGTTTCGGGTTGCCCTTCATCCGCGTGATGCCGGGGATGCGTTCCGCGAAGCCGCCGAACCCGAAGTCCGCGCCGGCGCCGCCTGCTCCCGGCAACGCGGCGGCCGCGGTGGCGCCTGGCACCGGGCTGGCGAGGCCTGTGCGGGCGTCGGGGTTGATCAGCGAGTTGGCCTGCGAATCCATGCGTGGAATTTCTCCGGAGCGGGACGACTGAGCCGCTCGGACGAGCGGACGGACAATGACACGATGCGATTATCGGGACTGGGGCCCGACTCCGATCGACTGAAAAGAGCGGGGTTTCCCCCGTACTTTCGCGGCTTTGGCGCGCGCCGCGCTGCTATTCTTTTTCGCGATCCGGCATGGTGCGCGTCGTGCGGCGCCGTCGGAGCGCCCGGTGCGTCCGGGTCTCTACTCTCATAGGTCTGGGGACAGCATGGCTGCCAACGTCAGCGGAATCGGTTCGGTGTTGCAACAGATGCAGGCGATGGCCGCGCAGGCGAGCGGCGGCGTCGCGAGCCCGACGGCGGCGCTCGCCGGTTCGGGCGCGGCGACGGCCGGCACGTTCGCGAGCGCGATGAAGGCGTCGCTCGACAAGATCAGCGGCGACCAGAAGCACGCGCTCGGCGAGGCGCAGGCGTTCGAGGTCGGCGCGGCGAACGTGTCGCTGAACGACGTGATGGTCGACATGCAGAAGGCCAACATCGGTTTCCAGTTCGGGCTCCAGGTCCGCAACAAGCTCGTGAGCGCCTACAACGACATCATGCAGATGTCCGTGTGACGGGCCCGGCAACCGGGGACGGCAACCCGGAACGGCCAGCCGGCGATGGGCAGCCGCGGGCGGCCGACCGGCAGCGCGCCCGGTGAGCGGCCTGCCGCTCCGGCCAGCGGGCCGTGCGCCTAAAGCTTTTCAATTCCCTTCCGATAACTCTGGAACAAGGCCGCGTCATGCATCGCAGGGCGGCGGCCACCGCATAGCCAACGCAATACAAGGAGAAGCGCATGTTTTCCCCAGGACACGCTGGAGCCAGTGCATACGCGCGTGTCGGCGTCGAGACGGGGGTGATGGGCGCCGCGCCGCACCGGCTGATCGCAATGCTGTACCAGGGCGCGCGCCAAGCCATCGCGCTCGCGCGCATGCATCTGCAGCAGGGCAACGTGCCCGCACGCGGCGAAGCGATCGGCAAGGCGATCGGGATCGTCGAGAGCGGCCTGCAGGCGTCGCTGAACCTCGACGCGGGCGGCGAGATCGCCATGCGCCTCGATGCGCTGTACGCGTATATCGGCCGGCGCCTGCTGGAAGCCAACATGAACGCGAGCGATGCGATGCTGGTCGAGGTCGACGGGTTGCTCGCGACGCTCGAGGAAGCGTGGACGGGCATCGCTCCGGAAGTCGCGCGCATGGCCGCGCAACAGGCGGCGGGCGCGGCACGATGAATCTCAAGGCCGAATACTTCGCTCGCTACGAGGCGCTCGCGGCCGTTTCGGGCCGCATGCTGTCCGCGGCGCGCGGCGCGGAGTGGAGCGCGCTGCCGGAGTTGCAGGCCGAATTCCTGCGTCTCGTCGACGGGCTGAAGGAGGCCGATCCGGGCGTCGCGCTCGACCAGGCCGACCTCGGTCGCAAGCTCGGGCTGATCCGGCGCATCCTCGCCGACGACGCCGCGATCCGCGATCTCGCGAGCCCGGAAGTCGCCCGGCTGTCCGCGCTGTTCGAGGCGCGGCGCTCGACCCAGGTATTGACCGATCTTTACCGCGCTCGCGGGTAGTGCCCGTATGCCGGGGCGGCGGTTGCCGCATGCCCGGCTTTCCAACGATGTGGCTGAGGTGAGCAGGCTCCGATCATGACCGGTATCGACTCCGTTGCGGCCGCCCTCCTGGCGAGTCGCCTCGACAGCCTGCTGACCGGCCCCGTGACGGCGCCCGCTGGCGGCGGCGCGACCGCGCAGGTCGGCACGCCGGGCGCCGGCGCGTCGTCGCCGGCTTCGACAGGGGCCCCGCCGGCGGCACCACCGGCATCCGCGCAGACCGCGCTGTCCGATGTCGCGCTCGTGCTCGACGCGATCTCGCGCTCGGGCGGCATCGCGACGCCCGTGATCGCCGGACGCGCGCCGCTGCTGGCCGATCCGGCCGTGTTGCTGAGCACGGCGGCGGCCGCGCCGCCGGACGGGCAGCCGGCCGCCGGTCCGGCTGCGTCCGCCGCCACGCCTTCCACCGCCACGCCTGCGTCTGACGTCGCGGCCGCGCGCGATGCGGCGGCCGCGCCACCCGTCGCGACGCTGCGTGCGGCGCTCGCGCAGGCCGTGAGCGAAAGCGGCCTCTTTTACGAATCCCATCTTGCGCAGTGGCTGGCCGGCCAGCGCCCGCTCGCCGCGCTGATGCGCGAACCGCAGGCGCGGCTCACGAACGCGCCGGTGCAGCCCGCCCCGGATGCCGCGCAGCACGACGCGCCCGACGTGCTCGACGAACTGCTCGCGCCGCGCCTGGCGCTACCGACGGCGGCGCGAACGGCCACGCAGCCGGGCACGCCAGCGTCGGGCGGTGCGGTGCCGCGCGAGCTTGCACAGAACGCGGCTGCCGCCGCTCGGCAAGGTGCGGCGTCGGCCACGGCCGCGACGACCGACCCGCTCGGCGACCGCCCCGACACGCGCTGGACGCCCGCGCGCGCCGAACTGGCCGCCGCGTCGGCCGATCCGCAGGCGCAGGCACCGGCTCCCGTACATCCTGCCGCCGTGCCGATCGTCCGGCAGCAGCTCGATGCGCTCGCGACCGACCAGTTCCGCTGGGCGGGCGAGGCATGGCCCGGGGCGCGCCTCGACTGGACGATCGAGCCCGACGATCCGGGCGGCCACGCGTCGCGCGGCGGCGACGATGCAGGGAGCGGGATCGCATGGCGCACGCGGCTGACGCTCACGTTACCGTCGCTCGGCACGGTCGACGCGGAGCTGGTGCTGAATGGCGCGCAACTCGTCGCGCGACTGCGCGCGAATTCGGCCGGCGCCGACCGGCTCACGCGGAACGAGGCCGCGCTGCGGCAGCGTTTCGAGGGATCGGGGCTGCAGCTCGGCGGACTGTCGATCCGTGCGGTCGGCGACGAACCGGATGGCCTCGACCCGCTCGTCGCGCAGGCGGCAGCCGCCGCGTATGCGCGCAGCGCGGCCGGCGGCACGCCGGGCGCCGACGACGAGGTGCCGCGATGAGCACGGCGTCCCGCAAGCGCGCGACCGCGCTCGTCTACGATCCGAAGGGGGGCGATACCGCGCCGCGCGTGGTTGCGAAGGGGTACGGCCTGCTCGCCGAGATGATCGTCGCTCGTGCGCGGGATGCCGGGCTCTACGTGCATACCGCGCCGGAGATGGTGTCGCTGCTGATGCAGGTCGATCTCGACGACCGGATTCCGCCGCAGCTTTACCAGGCCGTCGCGGATCTGCTGGCATGGCTGTACGCGCTCGATCGGACCGAGCCCGGGCCGGGCGACGTCGCCCCGCATTTTCCGCTACCGCCGCTGCGCCGCTGAGCGTTCGCCGGCCCGTTTTTCTTGCGAAATGCTGTCTCGGTCTTTCGCGATCATTTCGCCGGCATTTCTCTTTGATTGACCTGGATCGGCGTGCAATTCGCGCGCTTCGTCGGTTATCGCCGGATTTTCTTGTCGGCCGACGTTCGCCGTCGGATTTGAGCGGCCGCGCCATTTGTGTAATGATATCCATTCTCATTTCATGTTATCCGGGCGGCGCGCGTTTTTCGTGCGCTGCCCGTTGCTTTGAACGAATGGATACTCTCGCGTGAACGCGCCCGACACGATCGCCCCGCCGCAGGCGGGCAGGCCCCCAGCGGGCGTCACCATGCTGCATCCGGCCGCACGGCCCCTGAGCGACGCCGAACTGGCGGCGCGCCGCCAGCGCTCGCGCCGCGCGACCTTCATCAAATGGCTGCGCAAGGTGCATGGCTGGGTCGGGCTCTGGGGCGCGGTGCTCGGGCTGCTGTTCGGCGTGACGGGCGTGCTGCTCAACCACCGTGCGCCGCCGCTGAAGATCCCGACCGGCGAACCGCAGGTCGAGCAGATGCAGATCGCGCTGCCAGATCCGGCGCCGAAGTCGCCGGCCGCGATGACGAAGTGGCTGCAGCACGAACTGCACTTCGACGGCCGGCCGGGCCGCGTGCGCAAGGAGCCTGCGCAGCCGGTCGCCTGGGGCGACAAGCGCGTGATGCAGCCGGAGCACTGGCAGATGGGCCTGTTCGGTCCGCACCAGAACCTGCAGGCCGAATACTGGGTCGGCAACGGCTACGTATCGGTGAAGCGCACCGGCAATACGTTCCTGACCACGCTGAACAACCTGCATCGCGGCGTTGGCATGAATCTCGGTTGGGTGCTGCTGATGGACACGATCGCCGGTTCGCTGATCCTGTTGTCGCTGACGGGCGTGCTGCTGTGGACGGAGCTGAACAAGCGCCGCACCGTCGGCGTCGTGCTGGTGGTCGGCTCAGTCGCCGCGGCGCTCGCCGCGGGTCTCGCCTGACCTGACCATCGACGTGCGCCGGTTTTCCGCCGGCGCATGACGGCCTCCGGCACGGCCGTGCGCCACGCGGGCAACCGGCCTCAGAGGCCGCAGGTCGCGCCGCTGTTCGCCGCGATCTCGCGGGCGGCCTTCGCGCCCTCGACCTGCAGGATCGTCGGCAGCGACACGTTGTTCTTCGCGGCCGTGATCTCGGCGAGGATCGAGATCGCGATTTCCGGCGGCGTGCGGCTGCCGATGTAGATGCCGGCCGGCCCGTGCAGCCGCGCCAGTTCCGCCTCGCTCAGGTCGAATTCGCGCAGCCGCTCGCGTCGGGCGGCGTTGTTGCGCCGCGAGCCGAGCGCGCCCACGTAGAACGCGGGCGTCTTCAGTGCCTCCATCAGCGCGAGATCGTCGAGCTTCGGGTCGTGCGTGAGCGCGATCACGGCCGAACGCGCGTCGAGTTTCATGTCGAGCACGGTGTCGTCGGGCATCGTGTGTACGACGCGCGTACCCGTCACGTCCCACGCATCCGTGTACTCCTCGCGCGGATCGCAGACCGTCACCTGATAATCGAGCCCGACCGCGATCTGGCACAGATAGCGCGACAACTGCCCCGCGCCGATCACGAGCATCCGGTAGCGCGGCCCGTGTATCGTCACGAGCCTATCGCCGTCGAACGCGAGCCCGTCGGTCGCCTGCGCGGGCGACAGCGACGCGCGGCCGGTCGCGAGCGTCATCGTGCGCGTGACGAGGCGGCCGGCCTCGACTTCCGCGCACAGCGCGGCGATCCCGCTGTCGGGCGTGAGCGGCTCCAGCACGAGCTGGATCGTGCCGCCGCAGGGCAGCCCGAAGCGGTGTGCTTCCTCGGCCGTCACGCCGTACTTGACGGCTTCCGGGCGTGCATCGGCCGCGATCCCGCTCGCATGCACGCGGGCGATCAGGTCGTCCTCGATGCAGCCGCCTGACACGGAGCCGACCACGAGGCCGTCCTCGCGTACCGCGAGCATCGCGCCCTCGGGGCGGGGTGACGAGCCCCACGTCTTCACGACCGTCACGAGCAGCACGCGGCGCCCTTCGTCGAGCCAGCGCGCGCTGGATTTCAGTACATCGAGATCGACGCTTTCCATCATTCTGTTCCTGTTGCCGGACGGCCCGCCGGGCCGGGCCGTCGTTCGATGGCCGGATTATGAACCGCCCGGCGCGCGCGTGCTGGCAGCGTGCAAATCGTGCGCGCAAATCCGGACGATCGGGCAAGAAATCGCGACGATCGGGCAGCGATCGCGTGCGGGCGGGGCGCGGCGGCGCATGTGGTGCGTGTGGTGCGCCGCGCTTGAGGGGCGCCGATGGCCGGGCAGGTTCGGGCGGGGAGGGGGCGCGCACGGGGCCGGTGACGGCCCGGCGTGGCGTCGTGCCGCTGCGCGCGGCGTGCGCGCGCAGCGACGGCGGTCAATGCGCGTCGTGCTGGCCGTGCGCGAGCTTCGAGTGGTGCCGCGAATACAGGAAGTAGATCACGAGGCCGATGACGAGCCAGATGCCGAACGCGGCCCACGTGACGGGTTGCAGGTTCAGCATCAGGAACAGGCACGCGCCGACCGCGAGGATCGGCACCACCGGCACGCCCGGGCAGCGGAATGCGCGCGGCAGTTCCGGGTGCGTGCGGCGCAGCACCAGCACCGCGATCGACACCATCGAGAACGCGGCGAGCGTGCCGATGTTGATCAGCTCGGCGAGCACGTTGAGCGGCACGAGCGCGGCGATCAGCCCGAAGAACAGGCCGACGAGCCAGGTCGTCAGGAACGGCGTCGCGTAGCGCGGATGCACGCGCGACAGCGCCGCCGGCAGCAGCCCGTCGCGCGACATCGCGAAGATGATCCGCGTCTGGCCGTAGCTCATCACGAGGATCACGGTCAGCATGCCGAGCACCGCGCCGAGATCGATGAAGCCCGCGACCCATCTCTCGCCGGCGATCTGCAGCGCATACGAGATCGGGTGCGACACGTTCGCGTACTGCGCCGACGGCACGATGCCGGTCGCGACCGCCGCGACCGTCACGTACAGCACCGCGCACACCGCGAGCGACGCGATGATGCCGATCGGCAGGTCGCGTTTCGGATTCTTCACTTCCTCGGCCGCCGACGACACCGCGTCGAAGCCGATGAACGCGAAGAACATCACGGCCGCCGCGCCGAACACGCCGTTCCAGCCGTGCGGCATGAACGGCTTCCAGTTCGCGGGCGTGACGTGGAAGATGCCGACCGCGATCACGAGCAGCACGACCGACACCTTGATGAACACCATGATGTTGTTGATGCGGGTCGACTCGCGGATGCCGATCGACAGCAGCGTCGTGATCACCAGCATCACGAGGAACGCCGGCAGGTTGAACCACGTGACGACGCCCGGAATCGCGCCGGGCGCGGCCGTCAGCACGGTCGGCAGCGTGAGCCCGAAGCCCTGCAGCAGCGACTGCAGGTAGCCCGACCAGCCGACCGACACGGCCGACGCCGCGAGGCCGTATTCGAGCATCAGGTCCCAGCCGATGATCCAGGCGACGAGCTCGCCGAGCGTCGCGTACGAGTAGGTGTAGATCGAGCCCGCGACTGGAATCGTCGACGCGAATTCGGCGTACGACAGCGCCGCGAGGCCGCACGCGATCGCGGCGATCACGAACGACAGCATCAGCGCGGGGCCGGCCTGCACGGCGCCCGTGCCGGTCAGCACGAAGATGCCGGTGCCGATGATCGCGCCGATGCCGAGGAAGGTGAGGTCGATTGCGCCGAGCGCTTTCTTGAGCCCGGCGCCGGTTGCGCCGGCGATCATGCGATCGACGTTTTTCTTGCGGAAGAGGGACATTGCGGATGAGTCTCCAGCGCGCGCGAGCGCGGCGGCGCCGAGTGAGTGAAAACCCGTAATTTTAGCCGATTTGGCGTGGAAGACCCGCTGCGGCGCAGCGGCGCGCTCGGGAATCGTCCGATAAAACAAGCGCTTGTGTGCGGCGTTCGGCGCACCGGGCCCGGCGCGGCGCCGGCCGGCGCCGCGAGGACGATGAATCAGGCGCCCGACGCGGGAGCCATGTCGACGAGCCGGTTGCTCATCACGTAGAACGTCAGTTCCGCGTTGTTCGACAGCCGCATCTTCTCGAGCAGCCGCGACCGGTACACGCTGACCGTCTTCACCGACAGCGACAGCGTGTTCGCGATGTCGGTGAGGCGCTTGCCCGACGCCAGCATGCAGAGCGTCTGGTATTCGCGGTCGGACAGCTTCTCGTGCGGCAGCGGTTCGTTCTCGAACGACACGTATTCGGCAAGCGCCTCGGCCATCGCCGGGCTCACGTACTTGCGGCCGGCCGCGACCTGCTGGATCGCGCCGATCATCTGCGCGGCATTCACCGTCTTCGACAGGTAGCCGGCCGCGCCGGCCTTCAGGGCGCGCACCGCGTACTGGTCCTCGCGATACATCGAGAACATCAGCACCGGCGCGCCCGGCAGCTTGCGCTTGATGCGCTTGAGCACCTCGATGCCGTTCGTGTCCGGCAAGGAGATGTCGAGCAGGATCACGTCGAAGGCCTCGCGCTCGACGGCGGCCACCGCATCGCTGCCGGTCTCGGCTTCAGTCACGTTACGCGCGATGCCGCGGTCGATCAGCAGGTGGCGGATCCCTTGCCGGACGATCGCGTGATCGTCCACGAGCAGGATGTTCAGGCTCATGAGGGCCTCACGAAATCGATGCGCGGCGCGCGGCCGCCGGCACCGCGAACAGCGAGTCCCACGCGAAGCGCGCGGTGACGCGCGTGCCGCGGCCCGCTTCCGGTGCGCTCGCGTCGAAGCTGCCGCTGAACGCCTCGCAGCGTGCGCGCATGCCGGCGAGACCGTAGCCGGTGCGCCGGCTACGTGCAAAACCGGTCCCATCGTCGGTGACGATCAGGGACATATGTGAGTCGTCGGTATCGATCTGCACGTCGACGGAAGTCGCGCGCGCATGCTTCGCGACGTTCGACAGCGCTTCCTGCGCGACGCGGAAGATGGCGAGCGCGCCGGCGCCGCCGAGTTGCGTGAGCCGCGCGTCGGCCGCGCAGACGAAGCTCGTGCGCAGGCCGGTGCGGGCCGTGTGGCTGTCGATCCACGCCGACAGGGCGCCGACGACGCCGCCGTCGAGTGCCGGCGTGTCGCGCTCGTCGATCAGCCGGCGGTTGGCGTCGGTGGCGGAGTCGAGCGCCTGCTGCGCGAGCTCGAGCGCCCGCAGGCAGCCGTCCGGCGCATCGGCCGGCAGCCACGTTTGAACGTTTGCCAGTGCGAAACGTGCGGCGGTGAGTTCGGCGCCGAGTCCGTCATGCAGTTCGCCGGCGAGATGGCGCCGGGCCGCCTCGTCGGCAACCATCAGCTGGAGGGACAGCGCCGCGATCCGGGCGGCGGACGTGTCGTGTTCGGGCAGGGCTTCGGCCACAGGCGCGGCTGCGTCGCAGTCGTGCACGAGCGGCTGCGACGGGAACGGGGCGTGAGCGCCCGTGGGCGCATTGAGCGACGTAACCATGACTCTCCCTGCTATCAGAAAGCGGTTCGGACACCGGCTGGCTGCCTGGATCGGCTGCCGTTTCGATGACGGCTGCCGCCAGAGAATCGCCCTGTACCGAAGTAACAAAAGTTACATTTTGTAACGTTTGAGTCCGACCCTCCAATGGTCACCGAATCGGCGACCGCGCGGGGCGAATAATATCTCAAAAATTTGGGAAACGTCATGCCAGGCGGACATTTAAGGGTAAATGTGAATAATTGTCGTGAACCTGTTGTAGGAAAAACACCGACACGGAAGCACCTGGATGGTGCGTATCCAAATGTAACGATTTGACATGAAATGATCGTGGCTTGTTACGAATTCGCCAAGCAGGGGCGAAAAAAAACCGGAGCTTTTGCTCCGGTTCTTGATGCAGCACAAATTCGGGGATCGATCAGTCCACGAATGCGCGTTCGATCACGTAGTGACCCGGCGCGCTGTTCTTGCCTTCGACCAGGCCGGCCTGCTTCAGCAGGTCCGTCGTGTCCTTCAGCATCGCGGTGCTGCCGCACAGCATCACGCGGTCGTTTTCCGGCGAGAACGCCGGCACGCCGAGGTCCGTGAACAGCTTGCCCGTCGCGATCAGGTCGGTGATCCGGCCCTCGTTGTCGAACGCCTCGCGCGTGACCGTCGGGTAGTAGACGAGCTTTTCCTTGATGATGTCGCCGAGGTACTCGTGGCCCGGCAGGTCGTGCTTGATGTAGTCCATGTACGCCAGCTCGCCCTTCAGGCGGCAGGTGTGCGTCAGGATGACCTTGTCGAAGCGTTCGTAGATGTCCGGGTCGCGGATGATCGACATGAACGGTGCGAGGCCCGTGCCGGTCGACAGCATCCACAGTGTCTTGCCGGGCAGCAGGTTGTCGGCGACGAGCGTGCCGGTCGGCTTCTTGCCGATCAGCACCGAGTCGCCCACCTTCAGGTGCTGCAGGCGCGACGTCAGCGGGCCGTTCTGGACCTTGATGCTGAAGAATTCGAGGTGCTCTTCGTAGTTCGGGCTGACGATCGAGTAGGCGCGCGCGAGCGGCTTGCCGTCGACCTCGAGGCCGACCATCGTGAATTCGCCGTTGTTGAAGCGCAGGCTCGGCTCACGGGTGCAGGTGAAGCTGAAAAGCGTGTCGGTCCAGTGATGGACGGATTGGACGATGGCGGTGTCGTATTTGCTCATGGCTTTGAAAACGGACGCGCGTAGCGGACGCGTGTAACGGGCCCAAAAACGGGCAAAAAACCGAGTGCGTCGGCCTGATCGCGGATCGGCCGGCCGGCGCGTCGGACACGCGCCTTCTCGATGACAGACGATTGAGGAACTGGTTATTTTACCCTGCTTGGGGCAGATGCGGGCTTGACCCGCGCGGCTGCGCGGATTTGGCGCAACGAAGTCTTGCAATCAGCTTTCAGCGATCGGCCGCGAGCTTCGCGCCCAGGCCGACGAGCGCGGCGCCGCACAGCGCGTCGAGCGGACGCCGCGCGCGGCGATAGCCGCGCTGCGCGCGCGGGCTCGCGAACAGGAACGCGACGCACGAATACCAGCCGGCCGACAGCACGCCGATCGTCACCAGCACCGCGCCGTTGAACCACAGCGGCACGTGCGCGGGCAGCATCGCCGCGAACACGCTGGTCCAGAACGCGCACGATTTCGGGTTGGTCAGGCAGGTCAACAGGCCGCCGCGATACGCGCGCAGGTAGTCGCGGGCATGCGGCGCGGCCAACGGCGCGTGTGCGTGAGGCGCGTCGGCCGGCGCCGGGTCGCGGCGCACGCCGGCGCGCAGCAGCTTGATGCCGAAATAGACGAGATAGACGGCGCCGCCGATCCGGATCGTCTCGTACAGCCATTCGACCTGATGGAGCACGGCCGCGAGGCCCAGCATCGCGAACGTCGCCCACGCGACCGATGCGGTGCCGACGCCGAGCGCCGACGCGGCGCCGAGACTGCGCCGACCCGCGAGCGACAACTGCGAAATCATGAAGAAGTTCGGGCCGGGCGTGATCGCCGCGACCAGGTAGACGACGGCGATTTGCAGCAGGATCGGGAAGTAGCTCATGGCGGGTGCAGCGGCGGGCCGGCAAATCGCTACTGTAGCGCGCAGCCCTGCTGCCGCGCTACGGCGTCACTGCGGATCGAGGCGCAGCCGCGCGATATACGGCAGGTGGTCCGACAGCCACGCGGTTTCGCCGGACGGCGCCTGCCATTCGAGCGGCGTCAGCCCGCGCACGAACATCTTGTCGAGCGCGAGCGCCGGCGAGAACGCGGGGAACGTGCGGCCCGACTGGCCGAGCAGCGTCGCGACCTCGGACAGCCCGATCTCGCCGAACAGCGCGACCGAATCGTTGCGCCAGTCGTTGAAATCGCCGGCGAGCACGAGCGGGTCATCGCCCGCGTTGCGCACGATCCAGTGCGCGATCCAGTGCATCTGGCGCAGCCGCGCCGCGCGCGTGAGCGCGAGGTGCGCGCACAGCAGCGTGACGGGCCGTGCGCCCGCGAGCGTCGCGCGCGCGACCAGCAGCCCGCGCCGCTCGAAGCGGTGCGCGGAGATGTCCCAGCGGCCGCCGAGGTCGAGCGGATGCGGCGACAGGATCGCGTTGCCGTGCCGCCACGACGGCTTGAACACGTTCGGTCCGAGCGCGATCTGCCAGTCGAGCGCCTGCGCGATCTCGGTGGCCTGGCAGTGCCACACGTCGTCGACCGCGTCGTCCATCGGCGCGCCGAAGCCGGGGGCGAGCATCGGGCGCGGCATGCGGCGCGCCATCGCCTCCTGCAGGAAATACACGTCGGCGTGCGTCGACTGCATCCAGTTGCGCATCGCGTTCCATGCGGTGAAGCCGAGCGGCGAGCGGCCCTTGTGCAGGTTCCAGCTGACCGCGGTGATTTCGTCGGGCGCGGCGTGCGGTTCGGCGAACGGCAAGGACAGGGCGTCGGCGGACATGGCGCTCAGTCCTTCGTGACGTGCGCGCGCACGCGGTAGACGAGATGCGGGCGCTGCTCGACGAGCGTCCAGTCGGTCCATGCGTCGCCGCCGACCGACAGCCCCGGATGGCTCGCGACGATCTGCCGCGGCGACGCGGGCAGGCACGGATCGCTGCGCGTCGCGGTTTCGTCGTCGAGGGTTTCCTGCACGTCGAGCGCGAGCGACACCGTGTGCGCGGCGTCGTCGACGGTGAGCGGCGCGACCGTCACCGAGCGCGAGCGCTCGGTCGGCACGACGCGCGCGGCATTGCCGCAGCCGACGGGCACGGCGGACGGATAGCGATGGGTGTCGGTACGGGTTTGACCCACGGTGGTGCGTTGCTGGAACGTGTCGATCGTCTGACCGTCGCGCACCACCTGGATCTCCCACGCGACGACGGCCGGTGCGGGGCTCTGCGCATGGGCCGCGAGCGCGGCGCTCGCGAGCAGGACGGCCAGGCCGTGTTTCAGCATGAAACTTCTCCGGAAACGCGGGGTAGCGGGGAACGGACGCACATCTTACGCTCGATGGATCTGGACGGTGGTGTGACAGGACGTATCGCCGCAGGTTCGCAGCACGATCCGGTCCTGATCGAAAGGTAGGTCCGCGTCACGCGTTTTCAAGCGAAAAAGCGCGCGAACTCGGCGACGCTCGCGCGCTCGGTGACGAGACGGTTCTCGATCGCGTCCGGGTCCGCATGCCCAAGCGACATCCCGCAGACGAGTTGCTCATTGGGCGGTATGCCGAGATGCTCGGCGACGATCCGGTGGAGCGGCACGAACGCGGCCTGCGGGCAGGTGTCGAGGCCGCGTGCGCGCGCGGCCGTCATCACGCCCTGCAGGAACATGCCGCAGTCGAGCCATGCGCCGTGCGTCATCACGCGGTCGAGCGTGAAGAACAGCGCGACGGGCGCATCGAAGAAGCGGAAGTTGCGCGCATGCTGTGCGTGCATGCGGGCTTTTTCGTCGCGGCCGATGTTCAACAGACCATACAGGTCCCAGCCGACCTTGCGGCGCCGGTCGATGTACGGCGACACCCATTCGCGCGGATAGTAGTCGTACTCGGCGACGTATTTCTCGTCGCGCGCCGGATCGTCGTACGCCGCGCTCAGCGCCGCGGCGAGTGCGTCGCGGGTCGCGCCGGTCGCGACGTACACGTGCCACGGCTGGATGTTGGTGCCCGACGGCGCGCGGCTCGCGGCTTCGAGGATCGCCTCGAGCGTGTCGCGCGGCACGGGCGTCGGCAGGAACGCGCGAATCGCGCGGCGCGACTTGAGCGCGGCGTCGACGGCGTGGATCGCATCGGTGTCGACGCGCGGGACGGCAGCAGGGACGGACATCGGCATACCTTCGAAATCGAAGCGCACGGCGCCGCACGGGCGCCGTGGCAGGGCCGGCGCGGCGGCCGGTGAACCATCGATCATACGCCGCACCGCGCGGCGCTGCAGTGTGCCCGTGGTGTTAGCAGCAGACCGGGGCGGCTGCTTGCTTGCACGCCGATGCGGGATCGCTACACTGAAATCGTAAGGGTCTGATGATCGTGTGACAGCAGCGGTAGCGAGGTTGGTATGACGACGGCGATGGTGAAACAGGAACTGGCGGTAGCGTCCTTGAGCACGGTGTACGACCTCGAGCAGGTCGAGACCGCGTTGAACGACTTGAACGAGAGCGCGAGCGACGCACTGCGCGCCACCTACGAGCGGATGCTGAAGACCGGCAATCTGCGCTTTTGCGTGAAGCCGAACCGGATGCCGTCATTCGACGAACTCGGCGACGCGCTGCCCAATTTCACCGAGCCGCTCGACGACGTGCGCAAGCAGGTCGCGCTGTGCCTCGAGACCGACGACCGGCTCGAACTGATGCCGATCCTGCTGCTCGGGCCGCCCGGCATCGGCAAGACGCATTTCGCGAAGGCGCTCGCGCAACTGCTCGGCACCGCGTATCACTACGTGCCGATGAGTTCGCTGACGGCCGGCTGGATCCTGTCGGGCGCGTCGTCGCAATGGAAGAACGCGAAGCCCGGCAAGGTGTTCGAGGCGCTCGTCAACGGCAGCTATGCGAACCCGGTGATCGCGGTCGACGAGATCGACAAGGCCGGCAGCGACGCGCAATACGATCCGCTCGGCGCGCTGTATGCGTTGCTCGAGCACGACACCGCGCGCGCGTTCGTCGACGAATTCGCCGAAGTGCCGATCAATGCGGGCAACGTGATCTGGGTCGCGACCGCGAACGATGCGCAGGCGATTCCGGAGCCGCTGCTGAACCGGATGAACGTGTACGAGATCGCGCCGCCGGACGCGGCCGGCGCGCGCCGTATCGCGCAGACGATCTACGACGAGATCCGCACGTCGCACGCGTGGGGGCGGCGCTTCCCCGACACGCTCGACGACGACGCGCTCGACGTGCTGGCCGCGACGCCGCCGCGCACGATGCGCCGTGCGCTGCTGCATGCGTTCGGCGCCGCGCGGCTCGGCGGCCGCGACGTGATCGCGCCGTCCGACATCCGCGCCGACGAGGGCGCGGCGAAGCGCCGGCCGATCGGATTCTGAGCCGGCGGCGCGCGCGTCGCCGCGTGACGCCCGCAGGCCGATACGGAGACGTTCGGCAAGCGGGCGAACCGGGACGTACAATTCCCTTCTCTCCCCTCGATGCGCAAGCGGCGCGAAACGCCATGGAGCAGACGGACTGTGTGGTGATCGGCGCGGGTGTCGTCGGTCTTGCGATTGCGCGGGAACTGACCGCGCGCGGGCGCGAAACCATCGTGCTCGAAGCGGCCGATGCGATCGGCACGGGCACGAGCTCGCGCAACAGCGAGGTGATTCATGCGGGGCTCTACTACCCGCGCGGTTCGCTGAAGGCGCTGTCGTGCGTGCGCGGGCGCGACCTGTTGTACGAGTTCTGCGAGACGCGTCACGTGCCGCACCGGCGCGTGGGCAAGCTGCTCGTCGCGACGAGCGCCGCGCAGGTGAAGCAGTTGAAGGCGATCGCCGCGCGCGCGGCGGAAAACGGCGTGCTCGACCTGATGCCGCTCACGCGTGCCGAGGCGCAGACGCTCGAGCCCGCGCTCGAATGCGCGGAGGCGCTGTTCTCGCCGAGCACCGGTATCGTGGACAGTCACCAGCTGATGCTGGCGCTGCTCGGCGACGCCGAGCGCGACGGCGCGATGTGCGTGGTGAAATCCCCGGTCGAATCGATCGACGTGCTGCGCGGCGGCCGCTTCGTGGTGCGTACCGGCGGCGACGCGCCGACCGAAATCGAGGCCGCGTGCGTGATCAACAGCGCGGGCCTCGGCGCGCAGGCGCTCGCGCGCCGCACGCACGGGCTCGACCCGCGCTGGGTGCCCCCGCTCTATCTCGCGCGCGGCAACTACTTCAGCCTGTCCGGGCGCGCGCCGTTCTCGCACCTCGTCTATCCGATGCCCGACCGCGCCGGGCTCGGCGTGCATCTCACGCTCGACCTGGCCGGGCAGGCCCGTTTCGGCCCGGACGTCGAGTGGGTCGATGCGTTGCGCTACGAAGTCGATCCGGCGCGCGCAGCGGCGTTCTACGCGTCGATCCGCACATACTGGCCGGGGATACCCGACGATGCACTGCAGCCGGCCTACGCGGGGATCCGGCCGAAGCTCGCGGGGCCCGGCGAGCCGCCGGCCGACTTCATCGTACAGGGCGCGGCGCAGCACGGCGTGCGCGGGCTCGTGAACCTGTTCGGCATCGAGTCGCCGGGGCTGACCGCGTCGCTCGCGCTCGCGCAGCGCGTCGGCGACATGACGTCGCACGGGTGACGCACGCGGCCCGCATGCGTGCGGACCCGCCGTGTGAATGCCGTGTGAGCCCCCCGTGTGAAATCCCTTATCTCCGGCATTTCGGCGCGCACATTTATTCGCTTGAGCGTTATTCTGTCGAACGGCTGTCGCCAGAGCAGCTTTCAAACCGATAACGTTGGAGCGAGTCCCCCATGAAAACATCCCGTCGGAGTTTCCTGATTACGAGCATTGGTGCCGTGTCCGCGCTGGCGCTTTCGCGCGAAGCGCTGGCCGATGCGCCGATGCTGTCGGAAACCGATCCGACCGCGGTGGCGCTCGGCTACAAGGCCGATGCCACGAAGGTCGACAAGGCGAAGTATCCGAAATACGCGGCGGGCCAGGATTGCGCGGCCTGCATGCTGTACCAGGGCAAGAAGGGTTCGGCTTCGGGCCCGTGCGGCGCCTTCCCCGGCAAGCAGGTGTCGGCGAAGGGCTGGTGCAGCGCATTCTCGAAGATGGGTTGAGGCCCGTGCGGCATCGTGCGATGCCGCAATGTGGCGAAAACCGCAAAACGCCCGCCGTCGAAAGATGGCGGGCGTTTTTATTGCTTGAAATCGGTTCCGTCGCTTTCTACACTCGCTGCAAACCAGCGCGCCGCGGCCCACTTCGCCGCGCCGCCCGAGACGGCGAATTCACGAGGATGAGGCACGCATGGCGACGATTGCGAATTCAACGAAAACGATCCGGCCCGAGCGTGCGCTGAACCGGCGCGCGGTCGTGGCGGCCGTGATCGGCAACGCGCTCGAGTGGTACGACTTCACGGTGTTCGGCTTCATGACGGTCGTGATCGCCGAGCTGTTCTTCCCGACCTCCAGCGAATACTCGTCGCTGCTGCTGACCACCGCGACGTTCGGCGTCGCGTTCTTCATGCGCCCGATCGGCGGCATCGTGTTCGGCCTGTACGCCGACCGCGCGGGCCGCAAGGCCGCGCTGTCGCTCGTGATCCTGCTGATGACGGCCGGCATCTTCCTGCTCGCGATCGCACCGCCCTATGCGGCGATCGGCATCGGCGGCCCGCTCCTGATCGTGCTTGGCCGCCTGCTGCAGGGTTTCTCGGCGGGCGGCGAATTCGGCAGCGCGACCGCGCTCTTGATCGAAGCCGCGCCATTCTCGAAGCGCGGTTTCTACGGCAGCTGGCAAATGGCGAGCCAGGCGGCCGCGCTGCTGATCGGCGCGCTCGTCGGCGCGGCCGTCACACGCGGGCTGTCGCCCGATGCGCTGCGCAGCTGGGGCTGGCGCGTGCCGTTCATCCTCGGGCTCGTGATCGGCCCGATCGGCTTCTACATCCGCCGCCATCTCGCGGATTCCGAAGCGTTCCTGCATGCGCAGCAAAGCGCACGCCGCGCGACGCTCGGCGAGGTGTTCACGCGCCATCCGCGCGAGGTGCTGTGCGGGCTCGGCTCGGTAATCGCGCTGACGGTGACGATCTACGTGCTGATCAGCTATCTGCCGACCTTCGCGGTGAAGCAGCTGAAGCTGCCGTATGCGGAATCGTTCTATGCGGTGATCGTCGGCAACCTGCTGCTGATGGTGCTGTCGCCGGTCGCGGGCGCGTGGTCGGATCGCATCGGCCGCAAGGGGCTGTCGCTGTGGTCGCTCGTGCTGACGCTCGCGCTGATGTATCCGTTGTTCGCGTGGCTCGACGCGGCGCCGAGCATCGGGCGGCTGATCGCGGTGCAGGCCGTGCTGTCGGTGACGCTCGCCGGCTACTACGGGCCGTTCGGCGCGATGATCGCCGAGCTGTTCCCGGCCAACGTGCGCTCGACGGGGCTGTCGATCGCGTACAACGTCGCGGTGATGCTGTTCGGCGGTTTCGGGCAGTTCATCGTCACGTGGCTGATCAAGGCGACGGGTTCGCCGCTGGCGCCGACCTACTATGTAATGGCCGGACTCGCGCTGTCGATCGTCGCGGTCGCGTTCGTGCCCGCGCGCAGCGCGGATCTCGACGCGCCGGCCTGACGGCTGCATCGCAGCGCGACCCTCGTTTAGAGGGCCGCAACGATGCGGGCCTTGGCCCCGAAATCGGCGCGACGATCGTTCGCGTTCGCGCACGAATTGTTTAGTTGTCGAAGGAAACATGCGCGGGATGAACGAATTCGTCGCCCGTGCGCGCGGACGCACTTTTCGCGTGCGCGAGACATCCGCAAAAACCCGCGGGAATGCGTCTAGAAGAGTTTTTTCTCCTGCTTGTTGCAAAATCGCTAGCTCAAGTAATATCCGCGTACCCGGCCCCTGGGGGGACCGGTTCCGATCTGGAGACCTGGAGGAAACATGGAATACAACCGTCTGTTGCACACCCTGCGTGTTACCGCCATTGCAGGCGTGGCAGCGGCATCGCTCGGCGTCGCGGGTTCTGCATTCGCACAGATCCCGAACAAAACGCTCGTCTACTGCTCAGAAGGCAGCCCGGCGGGTTTCGATTCCGCGCAATTCACCACCGGCGTCGATTTCACCGCCGCCACATTCACCGTCTACAACCGCCTCGTCGAATTCGAGCGCGGCGGCACCAAGGTCGAGCCGGGCCTCGCCGAGAAGTGGGACGTATCGTCCGACGGCAAGGTGTACACCTTCCACCTGCGCCATGGCGTGAAGTTCCACACGACCGACTTCTTCAAG
The DNA here is from genome assembly GCF_001524185.1 of Burkholderia sp. FL-7-2-10-S1-D7. Classification (NCBI taxonomy): domain Bacteria; kingdom Pseudomonadati; phylum Pseudomonadota; class Betaproteobacteria; order Burkholderiales; family Burkholderiaceae; genus Burkholderia; species Burkholderia sp. FL-7-2-10-S1-D7. The sequence goes on from NZ_LOWY01000010.1 coordinate 136,161, forward strand.
CCGACGCGTGAATTCAACGCGGACGACGTCGTGTTCACGTTCGAGCGCATGCTCGATCCGAACCAGGCGTTCCGCAAGGCTTACCCGGTGTCGTTCCCGTACTTCACCGACATGGGCCTCGACAAGCTGATCACGAAGGTCGAGAAGGTCGATCCGTACACCGTAAAGTTCACGCTGGCCGAGCCGAACGCGCCGTTCATCCAGAACATGGCGATGGAATTCGCGTCGATCCTGTCGGCCGAATACGGCGATCAGCTGATGAAGGCAGGCAAGGCCGCCGACATCAACCAGAAGCCGATCGGCACGGGCCCGTTCATCTTCCGCAGCTACACGAAGGACGCGACGATCCGTTTCGACGGCAATCCTGATTACTGGAAGAAGGGCGCGGTGAAGATCTCGAAGCTGATCTTCTCGATCACGCCCGACCCGGGCGTGCGCGTGCAGAAGATCAAGCGCAACGAATGCCAGGTGATGAGCTACCCGCGTCCGGCCGACATCGCGACGCTGAAGGCCGACTCGGGCATCGACATGCCGTCGCAGCCGGGCTTCAACCTCGGCTACCTGGCGTACAACGTCGAGCACAAGCCGGTCGACAAGCTCGAAGTGCGTCAGGCACTCGACATGGCGATCAACAAGAAGGCGATCCTCGAATCCGTCTATCAGGGCGCGGGCCAGGCCGCCAGCGCACCGATGCCGCCGACCCAATGGTCTTACGACAAGAACCTGAAGATGGCGCCGAACGACACCGAGAAGGCGAAGGCGCTGCTCGCGAAGGCAGGCTATCCGAACGGTTTCGACATCACGCTGTGGGCGATGCCGGTGCAACGCGCGTACAACCCGAACGCCCGCCTGATGGCCGAGATGATCCAGGCCGACTGGGCGAAGATCGGCGTGAAGGCGAAGATCGTCACGTACGAGTGGGGCGAGTACATCAAGCGCGCGCACACGGGCGAGCAGGACACGATGCTGATCGGCTGGACGGGCGACAACGGCGACCCCGACAACTGGCTCGGCACGCTGCTCGGCTGCGAGGCGATCAAGGGCAACAACTTCTCGCACTGGTGCTACAAGCCGTTCGACGAGCTGGTCCAGAAGGGCCGCACGACGACGGGCCAGGACGCGCGCACGAAGATCTACATGCAGGCTCAGCAGATCTTCGCGCAGCAGCTGCCGTTCTCGCCGATCGCGAACTCGACGGTCTACCAGCCGGTCCGCAAGAACGTGGTCGACATGCGCATCGAGCCGCTCGGCTATGCACGCTTCGACGGGGTTGGCGTGAAGTAACGCGCCTGTCGTAAGCTGTCGAGAAGACCGGCTAACTCATCCGGCGGCGGGAGGCCAAAAGCTTCCCGTCGCCGGTCGCACATTTCCCACAAGAAAATACGAGACGCATCATGTTCACATTCGTGTTGCGCCGCGTGGGGATGGTGATCCCGACCTTCATCGGCATCACCATCCTGGCGTTTGCGCTGATTCACCTGATACCGGGCGACCCCATCGAAGTGATGATGGGCGAGCGCGGCGTCGATCCCGCGATGCATGCGGAGGCGATGAAACGCCTCGGGCTCGACCAGCCGCTGCCCATGCAGTACATCCACTACATCGGCCGGGCGCTGCATGGCGACCTCGGCACGTCGATCATCACCAACACCAGCGTCGCGGGCGAGTTCTTCGCGCGCTTCCCGGCGACCGTCGAGCTGTCGCTGTGCGCACTCGTGTTCGCGCTCGCGGTCGGGCTGCCGGCCGGCGTGATCGCCGCGCTGCGACGCGGCTCCGTCATCGACCACGGCGTGATGGGCACCGCGCTCACCGGCTACTCGATGCCGATCTTCTGGTGGGGGCTGATCCTCATCATGGTGTTTTCGTCATACCTCGGCTGGACGCCCGTGTCGGGGCGCATCGCCGTCGAATACGACTTCCCGCACCCGACGGGCTTCATGCTGATCGATGCGCTGCTCGCGCCGGACGAAGGCTCGTTCAAGTCGGCGGTCAGCCACCTGATCCTGCCCGCGATCGTGCTCGGCACGATCCCGCTCGCGGTGATCGCGCGGATGACGCGCTCGTCGATGCTCGAAGTGCTGCGCGAGGACTACATCCGCACCGCACGCGCGAAGGGGCTGTCGCCCGCGCGCGTGGTCGTCGTGCATGCGCTGCGCAACGCGCTGATCCCGGTCGTCACCGTGATCGGCCTGCAGATCGGCACGCTGCTCGCGGGCGCCGTGCTGACCGAGACGCTCTTTTCGTGGCCCGGTGTCGGCAAGTGGCTGATCGATGCGATCGGCCGCCGCGACTATCCGGTCGTCCAGGGCGGCATCCTGCTGATCGCGACGCTCGTGATCGTCGTGAACCTGGTCGTCGACCTGCTGTACGGCGTGCTGAATCCGCGCATCCGCCACACGAGGTAATTCCATGAGCAATCTGCAAAACACCCTGCCGAGCGAATCCGCGCCGGCCGGCGGCCGTGCGCTCGCGCTGCGCGAGTTCTGGGCCAACTTCTCGCGCAACCGCGGCGCCGTCGGCGCCGGCATCGTCGTGCTCGTGCTGATCCTGGTCGCGCTGTTCGCGCCGCTGATCGCGCCGCACAGCCCGGTCGAGCAATACCGCGACTACGTGAAGATCCCGCCCGCATGGCTCGACGGCGGCAACTGGAAATTCATCCTCGGCACCGACGAAGCGGGCCGCGACATTCTTTCGCGCCTGATGTTCGGCGCGCGCATGTCGTTCTGGATCGGCTTCGTATCGGTCGTGCTCGCGCTGATCCCCGGCATCGTGCTCGGTCTCGTCGCCGCGTTCTTCCAGAAGTGGGCCGACACGCCCGTGATGCGCATCATGGACGTGCTGCTCGCGCTGCCGTCGCTGCTGCTCGCGGTCGCGGTCGTCGCGATCATCGGCCCGGGCCTCACCAACACGATGTTCGCGATCGCGATCGTCGCGCTGCCGGCCTATGTGCGTCTCACGCGCGCGTCGGCGCTCGGCGAGCTGCAGAAGGAGTACGTGACGGCGTCGCGCGTGGCCGGTGCCGGCACGCTGCGCCTGATGTTCTCGCAGGTGCTGCCGAACTGCACGGCGCCGCTGATCGTGCAGGCGACGCTCGGCTTCTCGTCGGCCATTCTCGACGCGGCCGCGCTCGGCTTCCTCGGCCTCGGCGTCCAACCGCCGACCCCCGAGTGGGGCGCGATGCTGGCGTCCGCGCGCGACTACATCGACAACGCGTGGTGGATCGTGACGATGCCGGGCCTGTCGATCCTGATTTCGGTGCTCGCGATCAACCTGCTCGGCGACGGGCTGCGCGACGCGCTCGATCCCAAACTGAAACGGATGGCGTGAACATGAGCCAAGATCTTCTGACCATCCGCAATCTCGCGGTGAACTTCAACGGCCTGCCCGCCGTCGACCGGATCAACCTGTCGATCGCGCCGGGCGAGGTGGTGGGCGTCGTCGGCGAATCGGGCTCGGGCAAGAGCGTGACGATGATGGCGCTGATGGGCCTGATCGACGCGCCGGGCAAGGTGACGGCGGATGAAGTCACGTTCAACGGTGTCGATCTGCTGAAGGCGTCGCCGAAGGCGCGCCGCAAGATCGTCGGCAAGGACATCGCGATGGTGTTCCAGGACGCGCTGACGAGCCTGAATCCGAGCTACACGGTCGGCTACCAGATCAAGGAAGTGCTGAAGCTGCACGAGGGCCTGCGCGGCGACGCGCTGCACCGGCGCGCGCTCGAACTGCTCGACCAGGTCGGCATTCCCGACGCGAAGAACCGCATCACGGCGTTCCCGCACCAGATGTCGGGCGGGATGAACCAGCGCGTGATGATCGCGATGGCGGTGGCGTGCAACCCGAAGCTGCTGATCGCCGACGAGCCGACCACCGCGCTCGACGTGACGATCCAGGCGCAGATCATGGACCTGCTCGTGAAGCTGCAGAAGGAGCGCGGGATGGCGCTCGTGCTGATCTCGCACGATCTGGCCGTGGTGTCGGAGGTCGCGCAGCGCGTCGCGGTGATGTATGCGGGCGAGGTCATCGAGACCAATCGCGTGCCGGACATCTTCCGTGCGCCGCATCATCCGTACACCGAAGCGCTGCTCGCGGCGATTCCCGAGCACAATCAGGGGGCGCGTCGCCTCGCCGCATTGCCGGGCATGGTGCCGGGCCGCGATGATCGCCCGTCCGGGTGCCTGTTCGCGCCGCGCTGCAAGTACGTCGTCGACGATTGCCGCAAGGCGCGGCCGGCGCTCGACACGCTGGTGTCGGGCAACGACGCGATGCGTGCGCGCTGCATCAAGCCACTTAATGTTTCCAACCTCGACCTGACGGGAGGCGCACGATGAATGCAGTCCACGAAACGCGTGCCACGCCGCACGACGAGGAAGCGGTGCTGGTCGCCGACCAGCTCGCGAAGCACTACACGGTCAAGCGCGGGATGTTCGGGCAGGGCACGGTGAAGGCGCTGAACGGCGTGTCGTTTTCGCTGAAGCGCGGCAAGACGCTCGCCGTCGTCGGCGAATCGGGCTGCGGGAAGTCGACGCTCGCGCGCCAGCTCACGATGATCGAGACGCCCACCTCGGGCAGCCTGACGATCGACGGCAAGAACGTCGCCGGTGCCAGCCGCGAGACGGTCGCGGACCTGCGCCGCCGTGTGCAGATGGTGTTCCAGAATCCGTTCGCGTCGCTGAACCCGCGCAAGACGGTCGAGCAGACGCTTTCCGAGCCGCTCGAGATCAACGCGAACCTGACGGCCGCCGAACGCGCGCAGCGCATCGCGCAGATCATGCGCACGGTCGGCCTGCGGCCCGAGCACGCGAAGCGTTATCCGCACATGTTCTCGGGCGGCCAGCGCCAGCGTGTCGCGATCGCGCGCGCGATGATCCTCGATCCGCGCATCGTCGTCGCCGACGAGCCGGTGTCCGCGCTCGACGTGTCGATCCAGGCGCAGATCCTGAACCTGTTCATGGATCTGCAGGAGCAGTTCAAGACGAGCTACGTGTTCATCTCGCACAACCTGTCGGTGGTCGAGCACGTCGCCGACGACGTGATGGTGATGTACTTCGGCAGCGTCGCCGAGCTCGGCGACAAGGCGACGATCTACGCGCGGCCGCGCCATCCGTACACGCGTGCGCTGATGTCGGCGACGCCGGCGATCTTCGAGGAAGACCGCCGCGTGCAGATCAAGCTGCAGGGCGAGCTGCCGTCGCCGCTCAATCCGCCGTCGGGCTGCGCGTTCCACCAGCGCTGCCCGTACGCGGTCGAGCGCTGCCGCGTCGAGGAGCCGCAACTGCGCGAAGTGGACGGCCGGCGCGTAGCCTGCCATCGGGCCGAGGAGGTAGGGGAGGCGAATGCCTGAAGCGTTGGCGGCGCGCGCGTCCGGCGTGCGCCGTTCGGGGGCAAGCAGCGCGCGCGTGATGCGCGCGTACCGCTACGCGCGGCGCTGGAGCGTGCGTACCGTCACGGGCGCGGCGCTGGCCGGCGCGTGCGTGGCGGCCAGCGTTGCGGTTCCCGTCGAATGCGCGCGCGCCGAAGGGCGCGCGCCGGCCACTTCACCGATCCATCCGTCGCAAGTCCCGCCGCCCGGCATGAGCCTGCCGGGCTTCCACGCGCCCGCCGTGTCGGACGGCACGGTGTCGCGCGGCACCGTGCGCGTGCAGCCCGCGCGCATGCCGTTCTACGTTGCGACCAAGGGCAAGGTCACGCTCTACGTGCTCGGCACGCTGCATACGGGCGACCCGTCCGACTATCCGCCCGCGCAGCCGTTCCGGCCGCGCATCCTCGGGGCGCTCGCGGCGTCGCCGACGCTCGCGCTCGAGCTGTCGCCGGACGATCTGCTCGAATCGCAGGACGACGTGTCGAAATACGGCATATGCCGCTACCCGTGCCTGCAGCGCCTGTTGCCCGAGCCGCTGTGGCAGCGGCTCGCGGCGCGCCTGCGCGGCAATCCGGCCGCGCTCGCCGAGATCCGCAAGATGCGGCCATGGCTCGCGGCGCTGGTCGTCGAGACCTACGACTCGCTGTCGGCCGGCCTGCAGACCGAGTACGGCACCGAGGCGCAATTGCAGAACGTGTTCCTGAAGAAGAAGGGCGGCCGGGTGATCGGGCTCGAGACGCTCGCCGAGCAGATGCGTGCGTTCACCGGGCTGACGCTCGCCGAGCAGCGCGAGATGCTCGCGCAGGACATGGTGCAGACGCCGGCGCAGAACGCCGACGACATCAAGGCGCTGCACCGGCTGTGGCAAATTGGCGACGCCGATGCGATCTCGGCGTGGGCGGTCGCGAAGAGCGAGCGGCTGGCCCGTTCGAAGGCGCTGTCGGCGTCGATCGACAACAAGATCCTGTACGAACGCAACCGGCGCTTCGTTGCGCGGATGACGGCAATCGCCGCGCCGAACCGGCCGGTATTCGTCGCCATCGGCGCGCTGCATCTGGGCGGCCCGCGCGGGGTGCTCGAATTGTTGCGCCAGCAAGGGTATCAGGTCGACGCGAACTGATCGCGCCGCGCGCCGTGCACCGATCCTCCCCTGTTTGATCGACGACACGCACGCGCTGCGAGGTGCCTGCGGGTGCCCGTGCCGCCGCGCGATTCGATAAGGAAAACCCTTGAATCCTCAGGAAATAGCGTTTAAAACGATTGACATCCCGTTCTGCCAATCTCTATTCTTCACCCCACAAGTTGAAAAAATGAAAAGAATAGAAAAAGTTCTACGGGGTAGCAGAAAACAATGCGCGGGGTTAGCGTAGCCGGCACGTGATGTCGTGCCGGCGGCGCAGTGTCTGCATGCACGGCGGGGCCAAACATCGTCGGTACAACAAATGCATGCGGCAGACTTGCGGATAAGCGACGTTCCGTCGTCCGACCGGGGGAAGTAGCAATCGGGTGGCGGCGGACGTTTTTTTAGTCCGGAGCATTTTTCCGGTCGCCGTCGACAGACGGTTTCGGGGGGCGAATCGACAGACGGCGAAGTCCGCGGCGATTGCGCCAACAGAAAAGCGCCACGAGGGCGCTTTTTTCTTTGGTGCGGCGGTTTTCATCTGGCGGCAGCGCGGCGTGCGCGCCGGTCAGGCGCCTTCGTCGGCCTCCAGCGCGCCCGGGGCGACGACATCGATACCGGCCGCCTCGAGCGCCGCGCGGATCCGCCTCGCGAACGCGAGCGCATGCGGGCCGTCGCCGTGGAGGCAGACGGTCTGCGCATTGAGCGGCACCCACTCGCCGCTCACCGACTGCACCTGCCGATCGCGCACCATGTCGAGCGTGCGCGCGAGCACCGCTTCCTCGTCCTCGATCAGCGCGCCGGGCTGGCTGCGCGGCACGAGCGAGCCGTCCGCGCGATAGCCGCGATCGGCGAACACTTCCTCCACCGCGGCGAGCCCCGCATGCCGCGCGGCCGCGACGAACACGCTGTTCGCCAGCCCGAACACGGCAAGCGACGGATCGAAGTCGTGGATCGCGGACACCACCGCGTCGGCGATCATCGGGTCGCGCGCGGCCTGGTTGTACAGCGCGCCGTGCGGCTTCACGTGCGCGATGCGGCCGCCCTCGGCCTGCGCGATCGCCGACAGCGCGCCGAGCTGGTACAGCACGCCGGCATAGATGTCGCCGGCCGGCAGTTGCATTTCCTTGCGGCCGAAATTCTCCGGGTCGTGAAAGCTCGGGTGCGCGCCGATCGATACGCCTTTCTGCACGGCCCAGCGCACGCAGTCGCGCATCGCATTGGCGCCGCCGGCATGCCAGCCGCACGCGATGTTCGCCGACGTGACGAGGTCGAGCAGCGCCTCGTCCGATCCGCATCCTTCGCCGAGATCGGCATTCAGATCGATTTCCATGATGTTCCTCGTCCACTGGTGGCGTGGCGCGTGCTTCGTCCTGCTTCCGCCATTGTCACGCCGCGCGCGATTGAACGCGGCGGAGGGTTTCCTCGCGCATCTCGATCGCGACGTCGATCTGCCGGAGATAGGCGCGCTCCGCGGTCAGGGCGGCGCGCGCGGCCTCGGGTGTCGTGCGCACGAAGCGGATCGGCAGGTTGAGCCGCGCCTGCGCGAGTTTCCAGAGATCCGCGCGGATCACCGTGCCGATCTTCGGATAGCCGCCGGTAGTCTGCGCGTCGTGCATCAGCACGATCGGCTGGCCGTTCGGCGGCACCTGGATCGTGCCCGGCAGCACCGCATGCGACAGCAGCTCGACCGGCCGCTCGCGCACGAGCTCGGCGCCGGCGAGACGATAGCCCATCCGGTTGCTGTTCGCGGTGACGAGCCATTCCTCGTCCCAGAACGCCTGCTGCGAATCGGCCGCGAACGACGCGTAGTCGGGGCCCGGCAGCACGCGCACGGGCATCGCCCACGGCGCATGCGCGGGCCGGTGGCGGCGCGGCGGTTCGTCGACACGCACGAACGCGCACCACGCAGGCGCCTTCACGCCGAATTCGGGCGCATCGGCTGCGAGGCATCCGGCGCCGGCCGGCGGCACACCGACCGGAAGCCGATCGCCATCGCGCAGCGCGCGGCCGCCGAGGCCGCCGAAGCGCGATGCGAGATCGGTGCTGCGCGAGCCGAGCATCGGCAGCACGTCGATGCCGCCCGCGATGCACAGATAGCCGCGCATCCCGCGTTTCGCGGCCGGCAGCACGAGCGTCTGCCCGGCCTCGACCGGCAGGCTCCACCAGGAATACACGGGCTTGCCGTCGAGCGTCGCGCCGAATTCGGTGCCGGTGATCGCGATGCGCGTCGCGCGCGTGAAGCGGAATGCGGCCGGGCCGATCGTGATTTCGACGGCCGCCGCGTCGGGGCGATTGCCGACCAGCCGGTTGCCGACTTCGAGCGCGAGGCCGTCGAGCGCGCCGCCCTGCGCGACGCCGAGATGGCGCATGCCGCGGCGGCCGAGATCCTGCACGGTCGACAGCGGGCCGGCGCGGACCACCTCGATCGTGCCCGGTGCGGTGTTCTGGCTCATGTTGCGTCGACTCCGGCAATGGTGAAGCGCACGCGGTCGCCGGGCAGCAGCAGCGTCGGTTGCGGCCGCACCGGGTCGAACAGCACGTGCGACGTGCGGCCGATCAGCTGCCAGCCGCCGGGCGACGTGGCCGGGTAGATGCCCGTCTGCGCACCGCCGATGCCGACCGAGCCGGCCGGCACTTCCAGGCGCGGCGCCGCGCGGCGCGGCGTGTGCAGCGACGCATCGAGGCCGCCGAGATAGGCGAAGCCCGGCTGGAAGCCGACGAAGAACACGACGTATTCGCCGGCTGCATGTCGCGCGACGACTTCGTCGGCCGGCAGCCCGGTATGCGCGGCGACGGCCGCCAGGTCGGGGCCGGCCGCGCCGCCGTATTCGACCGGGATCTCGATCTCGCGGCCGTCCGCATGCTCGACGTCGGCGGTTTCCCATGCGTCGCGCAGCGCGGGCGTGAGCGACTCGGCCGTCGCGGCGAGCGCGTCGAACACGATCGTCAGGTTGTTCATGCCCGGCACGACGTCGATCACGTCGGGCCATGCGCGCGCGACCTCGGCGACGGCCCAGACGCGGCGCTGGCAATCGAGCGTGGCGGGCGGCGGCACCTCGCAGACGAGGGCGGCATCGCCGAGCGGATAAATGCGGGGTTGCGTCATCGGACTGGCACGGTTCGGACGGCAATGTTAGCGCACATTGTCAATAAGATATCGATAACTTACCAATAAGCGTTTTCGCCTAGCCCGTATACCCGGGCTTCTGACGTACACTCGGCACACCCTGACATCCTGCTTGCGCCGCCTTTCCATGAAGCGTCCCCCGACCAAGATCGTGTCATCCGAACACCTCGTTTCCGATTCGAGCGCGGAGCTGTCGGAACTCGAATACGGGCTCATCATGGCCGGCAATGCTTTCAACCGCTGGATGGTGCGCTGCATGTCGGCCGCGGGCGCGAAGGACATGACGGCGGTCGAGGTGTCGCTGCTGCATCACGTCAGCCATCGCGAACGCAAGAAGAAGCTCGCCGACATCTGCTTCGTGCTCAATATCGAGGATACGCACGTCGCGACCTATGCGCTGAAAAAACTGATCGCGCGCGGCTACGTGAAAAGCGAGAAGAGCGGCAAAGAGGTGTTCTTTTTCGCGACCGACGCGGGCCGCGAGCTGTGCATGAAGTATCGGGATGTGCGCGAGCATTGCCTGATCGAGACGCTGAAGGACAGCGGCCTCACCAACGAGCAGATCGGCGACGCGGCGCAGCTGCTGCGCCACGCATCGGGCCTCTACGACACCGCCGCGCGCGCGGCGGCCTCGCTGTAAACGATTGCGGACAGGACGGTCGACGCGGTGACGCGCGGCATGCCGCAGACGCCGCGTCGCGCGCCCCGTCATCCGGCGGCCGGGTAAAGCGCGCCGTCGGTCACGATCCAGCGCATCGCGAGATCGTGCGCTTCGGCCGGCAGCGCATCCACGCGGCACGCTTCATACGCGATGCCGACCGTCACCGGCAGCGTCTCGCCCGGCCACACCGCGAGCGTGCGGTCGTAATAGCCGCCGCCATAGCCGAGCCGGTAGCGCTGCAGATCGAATCCCACACACGGAATCAGCAACAGATCGGGCACGACGACGACCCCGGACGCCGGCTCCGGAATCCGGTGATGCCCTTCGCGCATCGGCGTGTGCGCATCCCACGCATGGAACGCGAGCGGCGTGTGCTTCTCGCCGATCACCGGCAGCGCGGCGCGGCGCCCCGAGCCTGCCGCGGACCACGAGAGCACCGCGTCGCGTGCGTCGAATTCGCCCGGCAGCGGCCAGTAGAAGCCGACCGTGCGCGGTGCGAGCCGTTCGAGCAACAGGCGCAGCCGCGCGTCGAGCGCGGCATTCGCGGCGGGCTGCGACGCGGCGTCGCGACGCGCGCCGGACAGCGTTTTGCGCAGTGCACCCTTCGGGTTCGGCACAGGGTTGCATGCTATGCTTTCGCTCACTTCGTGCTCCATTCAAAACGATGTCGAACAGCCTTTTCCGAGTATATCGCGCGGTCGCGTTCGCGCTTTCGGCCGCCGCGCTCGTCGCGGGCACGGCCGCCTGTGCCGCACCGAACGACGACACGCTCGCCGGGGACGATCAGATCTTCGTGCAGCTGCGCGAAGCCGCGCGCCGCAACGACGCCGCGAAGGCCGCGCAGCTCGCGGCGATGATTCCGAACTATCCGGTCCCGTCCTACGTCGAGTATTTCCAGATCAAGCCGCAACTGTTCGATTCGACGGGCCGCGCACGTGTCGACGCCCCCGACGCCCCCGTGCAGTCGTTCCTGCAGCGCTACGACGGCCAGGCAATCGCCGACCGCCTGCGCAACGACTACCTGCTCGTGCTCGGCGCGCGCCACGACTGGCGCAGCTTCGACGACCAGTACAAGCGCTTCGTGCTCGACGACGACACGCAGGTCAAGTGCTACGCGCTCGAATCGCGCGCGGCGCGCGGCGAGAACGTCGCCGAGGCGGCGCGCGCGCTGCTCGTCGAGCCGAAATACTACGGCGACGCCTGTGTCGACCTGATTACGGCGCTCACCGTCAACCAGCAGTTCACGAGCGACGACGTGTGGCAGCAGGCACGCCTCGCGTACGAGCAGAACTACACGACACTCGGCGGGAAGATCGTCGACGCGCTCGGCCCGCGGCCGGTCGGCTTCGACCAGGCCACCAGCGCGCCGCCGCTGTACCTCGCGCGCGGCGTCGGCCCCGACGCTGCATCGCACCAGCTCGCGCTGATCGCGCTCGGCCGCATGGCGCGCAACGATCCGGACGCCGCGGCGGGAATGCTGACGTCGATCGCCGGCTCGCTGACGAAGCAGGAACAGGCGATCGCATGGGGCGCGATCGGCTACCAGGGGGCGATCAAGCGCTCGGCGCTCGCGTCGGTCTGGTATGCGAAATCCGCGAACGCGCCGCTGTCGAACCCGGGTTACGAATGGCGCACGCGCGCCGCGTTGCTCGCCGGCAACTGGCCGATGGTGCGCTGGTCGATCGAACAGATGCCGCCGTCGCTGCGCAGCGATCCGGCGTGGATCTACTGGCATGCACGCGCGCTCAAGCAGAGCGGCGACACGCTGCAGGCGAACCAGGAATTCGAGCAGGTCGCGGGCCAGTTCAACTTCTACGGACAGCTCGCCGGCGAGGAGCTCGGCCAGCGCACGTCGATCCCGCCGCGCACGAAGGTGAGCGACGCCGACGTCGACGCGATGAGCAAGATCCCGGGCTTCGCGCTCGCGCAACGCTTCTATGGGCTGAACCTGCGCCTCGAAGGCAACCGCGAATGGAACTGGCCGCTGCGCGGGATGACCGATCGCCAGCTGCTCGCGGCCGCCGAATACGGCAAGCGCATCGACCTGCTCGACCGCACGGTCAACACGGCCGACCGCACGAAGGCCGAGCACGATTTCACGCTGCGCTACCCGTCGCCGTACCGCGACATCGTCGAGCGCTACGCGCAGTCGAGCGGCCTCGACATCGAATGGGCATACGGGCTGATCCGCCAGGAATCGCGCTTCATCACGAACGCGCGTTCGTCGGTCGGCGCGGGCGGGCTGATGCAGCTGATGCCGGCCACCGCGCAGCTCGTCGCGAAGAAGCTCGGGATGGGCACGATCACGCGTGCGCAGATGCATGACATCGATACGAACATCCAGCTCGGCACCTGGTACCTGTCGGACATCTACAACAACTTCGACAGCTCGCCGGTGCTGGCGACGGCCGGCTACAACGCGGGCCCGGGCCGGCCGCGCCAGTGGCGCCAGGTGTTGACGCAGCCGGTCGAAGGCGCGATCTTCGCGGAGACGATTCCATTCAACGAGACGCGCGAGTACGTGAAGAACGTGCTGTCGAATACCGTCTACTACGCGGCGCTCTTCGAGGGCAAACCGCAGTCGTTGAAGAAACGCCTAGGCATGATCTCGCCCTGATCCGCCATCTTCACACTGCCGCGCGAGACGCGGCAGTGTGCTTTTGAGGACACCATCATGGATCGTCAGACCGTCGCGCTGCTGGGTGGCACCGGCTTCATCGGCAGCCGGCTCGTCAATGCGCTGATCGACGCCGGCAAGCAGGTGCGGATCGGCACGCGGCGGCGCGAGCATGCTCGCCATCTGCAGATGCTGCCGGTCGAGATCGTCGAGCTCGGCGATCTCGATACGCGCACGCTCGCGCGGTTCGTTGCCGGCGCGCATGCGGCCGTCAACCTCGTCGGCGTGCTGCACGGCGGCCGCGGCACGCCGTACGGGCCCGGGTTCGAGCGCGCGCACGTCGCGCTGCCGGCCACGCTGGCCGCCGCGTGCGTCGAAGTCGGCGTGCGGCGCGTGCTGCACATGAGCGCGCTCGGCGCCGATTCGCACGGCCCGAGCATGTACCAGCGCTCGAAGGGCGACGGCGAGGCCGCGCTGCATGCGGTCGCGGCGACCGATTCGCTCGCGCTGACGATCTTCCGCCCGTCGGTCGTGTTCGGCCCCGGCGACGCGTTCCTGAACACGTTCGCGAACCTGCAGCGCACGCTGCCGGTGCTGCCGCTCGCGATGCCCGACGCGCGCTTCCAGCCGGTGTTCGTCGGCGACGTCGTGCGCGCGTTCGTCAACACGCTCGATCTCGCGGCCGCGCACGGCAAGACCTACGAACTCGGCGGCCCCACCGTCTACACGCTCGAGGAACTCGTGCGCTATTGCGGCACGCTGGTCGGCCGTCAGGCGCGCATCGTGCGCCTGCCCGACGCGCTCGCGCGGCTGCAGGCGAGCGTGTTCGAATGCCTGCCCGGTGAGCCGGTGATCACGCGCGACAATCTCGCGTCGATGTCGGTGCCGAACGTGCTGTCCGGGCCGCTCGCGCCCGAACTCGGGATCGCGCCCGCGAGTCTCGAGAGCATCGCGCCCGCGTATCTCGGCCACGCCGCGCGGCGCTCCCGCTTCGACTGGTTCCGCTCGCGCCGCTAGGCGTCGCGGGCCGTCGCTTCCGCCATTCACTTTCGCGCCTTTCGGAACCCCCTCATGAAACTCATCATTGGAGACAAGAATTACTCGTCGTGGTCGATGCGGCCATGGCTGCTGCTCGCGCATTTCGGCATCCCGTTCGACGAGATCGCCATCGAGCTGCACCGCGACGACACGGCCGCGCGCATCCGCGAGTATTCGCCGACCGGCAAGGTGCCGTGCCTGATCGACGACCACGGCGTCGCGATCTGGGATTCGCTCGCGATCGCCGAGACGCTCGCCGAGCGCTATCCGCAGTTCCCGATGTGGCCGGCCGATCCGCTCGATCGCGTGCATGCGCGCTGCATCTCGGCCGAGATGCACTCGGGCTTCGCCGCGCTGCGCACGCAGATGGGGATGAACGTGCGCGCGTCGATGCCGGGGCGCGGCGCGACGCCCGATGCGCTCGCCGACGTCGCGCGCATCGACGCGCTGTGGAGCGCCTGCATCGAGGCATCGGGCGGACCGTTCCTGTTCGGTGAATTCGGGATTGCCGATGCGATGTATGCGCCCGTCGTGATGCGTTTCAACACATATGCACCGGAGTTGTCGCCGGAGGCGGCCGGGTATGCCGCGCGCGTGACGGCGCTGCCGGCGGTGCAGCGCTGGATCGATGCCGCACGCCGCGAGACCCACGTGATCGCCGAATACGAACCGACGCCATGAACATCTACGCAGTAGGCGGAGCGATCCGCGACGAATTGCTCGGCGTGCCGGTGCAGGACCGCGACTACGTGGTGGTGGGCGCGACGCCCGAGCAGATGGCCGCGCAGGGCTTCCGGCCGGTCGGCAAGGATTTCCCCGTGTTTCTGCATCCGGATACGCAGGAGGAATACGCGCTCGCGCGCACCGAACGCAAGACGGCGGCCGGCTATCACGGCTTCCAGTTCTACTACGCGCCGGACGTGACGCTCGAGGAGGACCTCGCGCGGCGCGACCTGACGATCAACGCGATGGCGCGTGAAGTGAGCCCCGAGGGCGAGCTGGTCGGCCCGGTGATCGATCCGTTCGACGGACAGGCCGACCTGCGTGCACGCGTGTTCCGGCACGTTGGCGACGCGTTCGTCGAGGATCCGGTGCGGATCCTGCGGATCGCGCGCTTTGCCGCGCGCTTCGCGGATTTCACGGTCGCGGACGATACGCTCGCGCTGATGCGGCGGATGGTCGACGCGGGCGAAGCGGACGCGCTGGTGCCCGAGCGCGTGTGGCAGGAGATCGCGCGCGGGCTGATGGAGGCGAAGCCGTCGCGGATGTTCGCGGTGCTGCGCGAATGCGGCGCGCTCGCGCGCATCCTGCCCGAGGTCGACGCGCTGTGGGGCGTGCCGCAGCGCGCGGACTACCACCCGGAAGTCGACACGGGCGTGCACGTGATGATGGTCGTCGACTACGCAGCGAAGCAGGGTTACTCGCTGCCGGTGCGCTTCGCGGCGCTCACGCATGATCTTGGCAAGGCGACGACGCCCGCCGACGTGCTGCCGCGCCATGTCGGCCACGAAGGCCGCAGCGTCGATCTCATCAAGCCGTTGTGCGAGCGGCTGCGCGTGCCGAACGAGTGCCGCGATCTCGCGCTGGTGGTCGCGCGCGAGCACGGCAACCTGCATCGCGTGATGGAAATGGGCGCAGCCGCGCTGGTGCGGCTCTTCGAGCGCAGCGACGCGCTGCGCAAGCCCGCGCGCTTCGCCGAGATGCTGCAGGCGTGCGAATCGGATGCGCGCGGCCGGCTCGGGCTCGACACGCAGCCGTATCCGCAGGCCGAGCGGTTGCGCGTGGCGCTGGTGGCGGCGCGCAGCGTCGACGCGGGCGCGATCGCGCGCGGCCTCGCCAACGATGCGATGCAGATCAAGGACGCCGTGCATCGCGCGCGCATCGAGGCCGTCAAGCAGGCACTGGCGATCGGGGAATAGTGCGCAAGCGCCGGGTGGCGTGGCGCGCCGCCCGGCCGCCTGCCGTCATTGCTTCGTGCGGGCGGTGGCGCGGCGGGCCGGGGTGGCGGCAGCCGGACGTTTGCCGGCGGCCGCGCGCGGCTTCCCGGCCGCGGGCTTGGCCGCCGCGCGGGCCGGCGTGTCGACGGGCGCGGCCGCGTTCGAATCCGCGTCGCGCTCGCGCTTCGGTGCGGGTTTGCGGCGGCTCACGCGCGGTTCGCCCGGCGCCGCGCCGGCATCGCGTGCGAGCAGTCTGATCTTCATCGCCTCGGATCCCAGCTCGGCGCCGTTGTCGTCGAAGAGCGGCAGCGTGCCGACTGCGATCATTTCGGCGGGCCCGTCGCCAACGTTCGCGACGCGGTGGCGCTTCCTCGCGTCGAAGTGCAGCGAGTCGCCGGCAGACAGCGGGTAATCCTTCTTGCCGATCGTGTAGCAAAGCCGGCCGGTCAGCACGTACACGAACTCGTCGCCGCCATGCGCGACCCATTCCGAACGGTAGCCCTCCATCACCCGGACCTTGAGCGCGTTGATCTGACTGCCGTCGAAGGTGGTGGACAGCCGCTCGTACCACTGCGACGCGGCATCGACCGCATACGGTTCGCGGTGTCCCGCGTGCGAGTCGGGCTGCGCCTGGCGCGGCTGGTCGATCAGCGTGCCGAGCGGCACGTTCAGCGCCTTCGCGACGTTGACGAGCGACGACAGCGAGATGCCGGTGAGGTGGCGCTCGACCTGCGACAGGAACCCGACCGACAGGTTCGCTTCGGTCGCGACTTCCAGCAGCGTCTTCTTCGCTTCCCGGCGCAGGCGGCGAATGCGCTGGCCGATACGCATGATGTCTGAATCCATGAATCTCTTTCGTGGCAACGAGTCGCAAGGCGAGCGGAGGGGCGGTGCCGTCGCCGGGATGCGGCTTTCCGCGAATCGCACGAAGCACGGCCGTCGGGACGACGATGCCGGCGCATTGTACCGCGCACGCCGGCGCCCGGACGCCAGGACGCTCCGCGCCCCGCGCCAGGCAGGGCCACGTGGGGCCGCGCCGGCGTCGCGCGCGGTCCCGGCAATTTTAGCCCTACGAAAATTTTGGCTTGACCTCGATTTCGGCGTGCTCTAGATTCTGTCGCTCGCATCAAACAAAGTTAAGTGAGACAAAAATTTCCCCGAAAATTCGTCGATGGAACGACACCGCGGCGCGGCTGCCTGCCGGGCCGCGCTTCGTCCCCGCACGGGCGGCGTGCCGCGCCAGGCATGCGCCGGCGCGTGACGCCGCCGGCCGCCGACAACAATCAATAACGGGTATCCGATGATCGATCGACTGAAATACAGCTTCTCCGGCCTTCCCTCGTACGACGCGTCCGTCGCCGACACGCAGGCCGGCCTGTCGCGACTGCTCGACGCCGCCCGGCTCGACGCGGTCGTGGTTACGTCGCAGGACGAGTACATCACCGAATACCTGCCGCGCCGCAACAACCCGCGCTACGCGCTGTCGGGCTTCGACGGCTCGGCCGGCTGCGGGATTTTCCTGAGCGCGGCGACCGCGCAGGCGCTCGGCGTGCCGCCGTTCGTGCTGTTCGTCGACGGCCGCTATCACCTGCAGGCCGAACAGCAGTGCGACCCGGCGCGCGTGCGCATCGAAAAGCTCGGGATGAACGTGACGATCTGGCAGGCGCTGGCCGACTGGCTGCTCGCGCACGCGAGCCGGCTCGCGCGGGTCGGCTACGACGCGCTGCGGATCAGCGTCGCGCAGCGCGACCGGCTGGTCGAGCGCACGCAGGCGGCGTCGCTCGACTGGACGAGCCTCGTCGAGCGCGAAATCGACCGCGCGATCGCGCTGCCGGGCTGGGTGGTCGAGCGGCCGATCTTCGAACTGCCGGACGCGATGACCGGCGCGAGCGTCGCGCACAACGTCGACGCGCTGAACCGGCGGCTCGCCGCGTACACCGGCGCGGCGCCCGGCAAGACCGCGTTCTTCACATGCGCGTCCGACGATCTCGCTTACCTGCTGAACAGCCGCGGCTATCACATCCCGAATGCATCGTCGCACCTGGGCTTCCTGTTCGCGGTCGGCGAGCAGGTCGCGCTGTTCCTGCCGGAAGGCTGCGACCGATGCCCGGTCGAACTGGCGTCGTATCCGGCGCTGCATGTGATCCGGCGCGACTTCGCCGAACTCGAGCGCTTCCTCGCGCAATTCGCGGTCGACCACGTGTGCTACGGGTTCGAATCCGTCAACTGCGCGCTCGTCGAGTCGGTGCGCCGCGTGTGGCCGCACGCGCGCCACGCCGATTTCAACCCGGTGGAGGCGCTGCGGGCCGGCAAGACGCCGGCGGTGCTCGACCGGTTCCGCGACGCGTTCGCGCGCAGTTCGGCGGCGATCGCCGAAACGATGCGCTGGGCGAAGGCCGGCGAGCCGGGGCGGCGCCATACCGAGTACGACCTGGCCCGCACGATCAACGACGCGTACGGCGCCCGCTCGGCGGTCGCGCTGACGTTCCCGTCGATCGCGGCGAACGGCGCGAACAGCGCATTCGCGCACTACACGGCGGCGAGCGCCGACGTCGAGCTGACGGAGGGCGAGCTCGTGCTGCTCGACAGCGGCGCTTACTACGACGCCGGTTTCGCGACGGACTGCACGCGCGTCGTGCTGCGTCGCACGCAGCCGGAGACGGTCGCGCAGCCGTGGCAGCGCGAGATCTACACGGTCGCGCTGAAGGCGTGCATCAAGGGGCTCGTCACGCGCTTCCCGAAGACGGCGACGGGCGGCGACGTCGATGCGGCGGTGCGCCAGGTGTGCCGCGACCACGGCTACGATTTCGGCCACGGCACCGGGCACGGCGTCGGGATCCACGTGCACGAGGGCGGCGTGCGGTTCGCGCCGGGCGCGCAGTACGGGCTGGTGCCGAACGCGGTGATTTCGGTCGAGCCGGGCATCTACCTGCCGGGCAAGGGCGGCGTGCGGATCGAGAACATCGTGATCGTGCGCGCGGACGACGAAGCATCGGACACCGTGGCGTTCGAGAACATCGTCACGGTCGGCTACGACTGGGACCTGATCGACGTCGATCTGCTGAACGACGACGAGCGCGCGTACCTGCGCGACTACGAACGGCTTTGCGTGGAACGCGGCACGCAGGTCACTGCGTGTCCGCTGCTTTAAGGCGGGGAAGGCGCGCGCGGCCGCGGCAGGGCCGCGCGATGCGCAGCCGGCGCGTCGGTGCGCCGGCGTGAGCGGTACGTCAGTGGGATCGGGGCAGTCGGTGCAATCAGTGCAGTCGGTGCATCAACGCACCAGCGCCGACACGCGCCCGTCCGGGCCATAGACCCCGGCCGGCGCGGGCGCCGAGCGCAGCACCGCGAGCGCGCGCTCGTTGTAGTCCATCCGGATCCGGATCAGCATCCCGTTGGTCGCATTGGCCTGACGCGCGCGTTCGGCGGCCTGCAGCAGCAACTGCCAGCGGCCGGCGAGGCGGGCATCGCGCTCGGCGGCCTGGTCCATCCCTTTCTTGCCGGCCGGAAATCCGAGCGCGGACAGCTGCGTGTCGCGCGTGCGCTCGAGCTGCGCAAGCCGGTCGATCAGCGCGCTTTTCTTCTCGACGATGCCGGGCAGCATTTCAAGCGGCTCCGGCGTCGTCAGTGCCTTTTCCTCGTAGGCGAGCAGGGACGCGAACGCTTCGACCGTCGCGTGTTCGTCGTTGACCGTGGCCAGCAGCTCTTCTCTCATCGCGTCATGCTCGTCGCGCCGGCACGCGTGTCCGCATGCCGGCAATCCAGGGGACCGGTCAGGGCGTGACGGGCCCCGGACCGGCTCAGTTGCCCTGCGGGCGCTGCTTTTGTAGCAGGTCGCGGGCGGTATTCAGTACGCCGTCGGCGATCTTGTTCACGTCGATCGTCAACGTGCCGTTGCTCAGTGCGTCCTTGATCGACTGGACGAGGGCCGTGTCGATGTCGGCGCTGCCGGAGGCCGACAGCGAACGCAGCTGGCCGGACAGGCCCGACAGGTTCACGGTCGTGTCGCCGCCGGTCGATCCTGCGTCGGCCGCCTGCGCGGACGACGACGAAGCCGCGCCGGATTGCGCGCGGGTCGCGCCGTTGCCGGTCGACGCGAGGGGGCTCGGGTTCGGAGTGGAATCGATTTTCACGATGGGTTTCCTGTACGGTATGACCCAGATAACGGCCGGGTCGGCCCGAACTTTAGCATCGTGAGCCCGAAATCCTCCGAATAAACAATTCTTTACAATCTTGCGGCGCGATCCGCCCCTATAGCGGAATTTCCACGGTCCCGGCGTCCTTGACGATCGCCGTGACGATCTGGCCCGCCGCCATCCTGACCCGCACCGACTGGCCCGGCGCCGCATTCGCGAGCGCGCTGCCATCGGCCGAGATCGTGAAACCGGGTCCGGCCGCGACGACACGCACCGTCTGGCCGGCCGACACCGACGCGGCACTCTTCAGCATGTCCTGGCGCAACGGCAGCCCGGCCGAGATCCGGGCCAGCGCGGTCGCGCCGACCGCCTGCGCGGGATCGGTGATCACCGCCAGCGGCAGCACCGTGAGGTCGCCGTCGCGCGCGACGAGGTCGGCCACGGTGAGCGGCTCGCCGGGCGCGATCTGCCGCGCGGCGACGTAATAGGTGGCCTGCACGGCGACCTTCGCCTGCAGATAGACGGTCCACGGCCGCTCGCCGGCGCAGCGCACGCCGACCGTCGTGCGGCCCCACAGGCGCGCACCGGTCGGCAGGAACGGCTCGAGCGTCGTGCACGCAGCGAGCCCGCGCGGAAACGCGGCCGCGACGGTCGCGGTGGTCTTGCCCGGCAGGCCCGCGACCTGCTGCTGCAGGAACGCGAGGGCCGTGCGCCGGATCGAGTCGGGGTCCTGCTGGCCGGGCGGTGTGGCCGGCTGGGACGCGGTGGTGGCCTGGGCCGGGTTCGCGGCAGCGCCCGGCGCGCGCGGGGCCGGCGCGGCTGAAGCGGCCCGGGCCGCCGCCATGCGCGCGGCGAAGGCCGCTCGCGCGGGATTCGATGCGGGTTCGGCCGTGCCGGCGACGACGGTCGCGACGGCACCCGGATCGGCGGCGCGCCGCGCGTCATAGCCGGCGTTCGTGCGCGCGGCGGCATAGGCGGGGCGCGGCGCGGGAGCCGGCACGGCGGCCGGCGGCGGGACGCTCGTCACGACCATCGCGCCGGCCGGCTGCGCCGCATAGCCGGCCGAGGCCGCGCCGGTCACGCCGGCGCCACCCGCCATCGCCATGCCGGTACCCGAAGCCGTGCCCGCATTCCCGCCGAACTGCCCGCCGCTCGCCGCGTTCGCATGCGCGAGCGCGGTCTCGGCCGTCTCGCCGCGTCCGGGAATCACGATCATCCCGTCGTCCGCGTGTGCAAGCGGCACCGCGAACCACAGCGCCGCGGCGAGCGCGAACGCACGCGCCATGCGTGTGCCGCGTCGGTCGTTTCCGCGAAGTGCGCCTGTCATCGCCGTGTCCTCGAAGCCGTTGATCCGATTCGCATTCTAGGGAGCCGGGCCGTCGCGCAAACGATGAATAGAGGGGGCCTTTGCCGCGTTATTCGTCCGATTGCCGGTTGCGCCCGACGCCTACCATCGCTGTCATGGAAAAAAGCCCCTTGGGTCGCCATCCGGCGCAAGGGGGCGTGCAGCGCTTCATACGGAGAGACGCACACATGCTGGACAAACTCGATGCCGAATTCGCGTTCGGCCGACAGGCGCTCGACGTGCGCGCCTATCGGCAGGAACTGCTGTCGTCGAACATCGCGAACGCCGACACGCCCGGCTACCAGGCCCGCGACGTCGATTTCGCGTCGACCCTTGCGCGTTCGCTGAAGCAGACCGGCGGCGGCCTCGCGCCGAGCAACGCCGCGCAGCTGCCGATGGCGCAGCCGGCCGGCGTGACGAGCGGGATGACGATGGTGTCGACGGCGCCGGGCCACATGGCCGGCACCGCGAAGCTGATTCCGACGGGCGGCCCGGCCGACGACTACGGTCGCGCGCAGTACCGGATGCCGCTGCAGCCGTCGCTCGACGGCAACACGGTCGATCTCGACGTCGAGCGCGTGCAGTTCGCGAACAACGCGCTGCACTACGAAACCGGGATGACCGTGATGACCCAGCAGATCAAGGCGATGATCGCCGCGATCTCGACGAACTCATAAGCGCGCGCCGCTTCCGTATCCGAGCACAAGGAGCCCTCATGCCCTCGTTGATGAACATCTTCGGCGTCGCCGGTTCGGCGCTGTCCGCGCAATCGCAGCGCCTGAACGTCACCGCGTCGAACCTCGCGAACGCCGACAGCGCGACCGGCCCCGACGGCAAGCCGTACAAGGCAAAGCAGGTCGTGTTCGCGACCGACCCGATCGGCGGCGCGCGCACCGCGTCCGGCCAGGGCGTCGGCGGCGTGCGCGTGACCAAGGTGGTCGACGATCCGTCGCCGATGAAGTCGACCTACGACCCGGCGAACCCGGCCGCCGACGCGAACGGCTACGTGCAGATGCCGAACGTCGATCCGGTGCAGGAGATGGTGAACATGATCTCGGCGTCGCGCTCGTACCAGGCCAACGTCGAGACGCTGAACACCGCGAAGACGCTGATGCTCAAGACGCTGACGATCGGCACGTAAGCCGCGCGCAGCGCGTGTTTCCGCATCGAGACCCAGACCCGACAGTTCCGAAACAAGGCCACCCAGGATGACTTCCTCCAGCACGACGATCGGCGGCAACGGCACCAACGTGTCGACCCTGCCGACCGACACGATGAACACCAACAACGTGTCGACGACCGGCACGTCGGCGAGCGACCTGCAGGCGACGTTCCTGAAGCTGCTCGTCACGCAGCTGCAGAACCAGGATCCGACGAGCCCGGTCGACAGCTCGCAGATGACGTCGCAGCTCGCGCAGATCAACACGGTGAGCGGCATCGCGCAGCTGAACACGTCGCTCACGTCGCTGTCGACGCAGCTCGCGGCCGGGCAGCAGACGCAGGCCGCGCTGCTGATCGGCACGAACGTGCTCGCGCCGGGCAACAGCGTCGCGGTGAAGAGCGGCGCGGCGTCGCCGTTCGGCGTGTCGCTCACGAGCGACGTGTCGAACCTGACGATCACCGTGAAGAACAGCTCGGGCGTCGTCGTCAACACGATCGACGCGGGCAAGCAGTCGGCCGGCACGGTGCCGTTCAACTGGACGCCGACGGATGCGTCCGGCAACGCGCTGCCCGACGGCAACTACACCGTGAGCGCGCAGTACACGGGCTCCGACGGCAAGACGTATGCGCCGACCGTGCTCGCGGCCGCGCAGGTGCAGAGCGTGATCAAGCAGGCCGACGGCACGGCGGGGCTCGTGCTGTCGAACGGCACGACGGTGGGCTTGACCCAGGTCGCGTCGATCTTCCCGAACACCGCGTCGTCGTCGTCCGGCGGCACGACCACCACCAACTGATCCAGCTTTCTCGAAAACGGAGACCGAAATGGGTTATCAACAGGGTCTGAGCGGCCTCGCCGGCGCATCGAACGCGCTCGACGTGATCGGCAACAACATCGCGAACGCGAACACGGTCGGCTTCAAGTCGAGCACCGCGCAGTTCTCCGACATGTACGCGAACTCGGTCGCGACGTCGGTCAACACGCAGATCGGGATCGGTACGGCGCTCTCATCGGTGCAGCAGCAATTCGGCCAAGGCACGATCAACACGACGAACTCGTCGCTGGACGTCGCGATCAACGGCAACGGCTTCTTCCAGATGTCGAACAACGGCGTGACGACGTACTCGCGCGACGGCACGTTCCAGCGCGACAAGAACGGCTTCATCGTCGATTCGCAAGGCCGCAACCTGATGGGTTACGCGGCCAACATGGGCGGCGTGATCAACACCGCGCAGACCGTGCCGCTGCAGGCGCCGACCACCAACATCGCGCCGACCGCGACGACCAAGATCTCCGCCCAGCTCAACCTGAACTCGCAGGACACGGTGCCGGCCAAGACGCCGTTCAGCGCGACCGACACCACGACGTACAACTACTCGACGTCGATCCAGGTGTACGACTCGCTCGGTGGCTCGCAGGCGGTCAACATGTACTTCGTGAAGTCGGCGACCGGCACGTGGGAAGCCTACGCGGGCGTGCAGGGCGGCGCCACGACGGATCTCGGCACGGTCACGTTCGACTCGTCCGGCGCGATCCAGAGCACGACGACGGGCTCGCCGGCCGCACCGACCGCATCGCTCGGCCAGTTCCAGTTCTCCGTCCCGAACACCGACGGCTCGGCGTCGCCGCAGAGCCTCACGCTCGACCTGACCGGCACCACGCAGTACGGCGGCAAGGACGGCGTGAACAACCTCGCGCAGGATGGCTATGCGAGCGGCACGCTGACGACCTTCTCGATCGGCGCCGACGGCAAGCTGACCGGCAACTACTCGAACGGCCAGACGGCGGTGCTCGGCCAGATCGTGCTCGCGAACTTCAACAACCCGAACGGGCTCGTCAACCTCGGCGGCAACCAGTACGCCGAATCGTCCGCGTCGGGCGTGCCGCAGATTTCGTCGCCGGGCAGCACGAACCACGGTTCGCTGCAGGGCAGCGCGCTCGAGAATTCGAACGTCGACCTGACGTCGCAGCTCGTCAACCTGATCACCGCGCAGCGCAACTACCAGGCGAACGCGCAGACGATCAAGACGCAGCAGAGCGTCGACCAGACGCTCATCAACCTGTAATGCGCGGATAACCGGCAGCCATGGACCGACTGATCTACACGGCGATGACGGGCGCGTCGCAGTCGCTCGACCAGCAGGCGATCGTCGCGAACAACCTCGCGAACGCGTCGACGACGGGCTTTCGCGCGCAGCTCGCGACGTATCGCGCGGTGCCGATGAATTTCGGCGACGGCAGCAACATCGACCCGACGACGACGCGCACCTACGTGCTCGCGTCGACGCCCGGCGCGGATTACGCACCGGGCCCGATCACGCGCACCGGCAACCCGCTCGACGTCGCGGTGCAGGGCGCCGGCTGGCTGTCGGTGCAGACCGCCGACGGCAGCGAGGCGTACTCGCGCGCGGGCAACCTGCACGTCGACGAAAACGGCCAGCTCGTCAACGCGAGCAACCTGCCGGTGATCGGCAACGGCGGCCCGATCTCGGTGCCGCCGAACGCGGAAGTGACGATCGGCAAGGACGGCACGGTGTCCGCGCTGATGCCGGGCGACCCGCCGACGGCGGTCGCGATCGTCGACCAGATGAAGCTCGTGAACCCCGACCCTGCCACACTCACGCGCGGCAACGACGGGCTGTTCCGCACCGCCGACGGCAATCCGGCCGACGCCGACCCGAGCGTGGTCGTCACGCCGAATTCGCTCGAAGGCAGCAACGTGAACCCGGTGACCGCGATGGTCGCGATGATCGACAACGCACGGGCGTTCCAGCTGCAGTCGAAGCTGATCCAGACGGCCGACCAGAACGAGCAGTCGGCGAACCAGCTGCTCAACTTCAGCTGAGCGGCACGGCCCTCGCTACCAGGAGAAGATTCAACATGAACCGATCGCTCTACATCGCCGCCACCGGCATGAATGCGCAGCAGGCGCAGATGGACGTGATCTCGAACAACCTCGCGAACACCAGCACGAACGGCTTCAAGGCGTCGCGCGCGGTGTTCGAGGATCTGCTGTACCAGACCATCCGCCAGCCGGGCGCGAACTCGACGCAGCAAACCGAACTGCCGTCGGGCCTGCAGCTCGGCACCGGCGTGCAGCAGGTCGCGACCGAGCGCCTGTACACGCAGGGCGGCCTCACGCAGACCGGCAACTCGAAGGACGTCGCGATCAACGGCGCGGGCTTCTTCCAGGTGCTGATGCCGGACGGCACGAACGCATACACGCGCGACGGCTCGTTCCAGACCAACGCGCAAGGCCAGCTCGTCACGTCGAGCGGCTACCAGATCCTGCCGGCGATCACCGTGCCGCAGAACGCGCAGTCGCTGACGATCGGCAAGGACGGCGTCGTGTCGGTCACGCAGCCGGGCTCGAGCAACGCGGTGCAGATCGGCTCGCTGCAGATCGCGACCTTCATCAACCCGGCCGGCCTCGAGGCGAAGGGCGAGAACCTGTTCGCCGAGACCACGTCGTCGGGTGCGCCGAACGTGTCGCAGCCGGGCCTGAACGGCGCCGGCGTGCTCAACCAGGGCTATGTCGAGGCGTCGAACGTGAACGTCGTGCAGGAGCTCGTCAACATGATTCAGACGCAGCGCGCGTACGAGATCAACAGCAAGGCCGTGACGACGTCCGACCAGATGCTGCAGACCGTCACGCAGATGAAGAGCTAACCGGAAAGTCCCGTCGTCGCCATGAAGCAGGTTCGCCTCCTCCCGTCAGCCCCCGTCCGCGCCGCGTGCGCGGTCGCGGTGGCCGCGCTCGCCGGCTGCGCGCAGATTCCGCGCGACCCGATCATCCAGCAGCCGATGACGGCGCAGCCGCCGATGCCGATGTCGATGCAGGCGCCCGGCTCGATCTACAACCCGGGCTACGCGGGCCGGCCGCTGTTCGAGGATCAGCGGCCGCGCAACATCGGCGACATCCTGACGATCGTGATCGCGGAAAACATCAACGCGACCAAGTCGTCGGGCGCGAACACCAACCGGCAGGGCAACACCGACTTCAACGTGCCGACGGCCGGCTTCCTCGGCGGGTTGTTCGCGAAGGCGAACCTGTCGGCGGCCGGCGACAACAAGTTCGCGGCGACCGGCGGCGCCAGCGCGGCGAACACGTTCAACGGCACGATCACGGTGACCGTCACCAACGTGCTGCCGAACGGCAATCTCGTCGTCAGCGGCGAGAAGCAGATGCTGATCAACCAGGGCAACGAGTTCGTGCGCTTCTCCGGGGTCGTCAACCCGAACACGATCTCGGGCGCGAACTCGGTCTACTCGACGCAGGTGGCCGACGCGCGGATCGAATACTCGGCGAAGGGCTACATCAACGAAGCCGAGACGATGGGCTGGCTGCAGCGCTTCTTCCTCAACATCGCACCGTGGTGATGACGATGCAGCAGTCTCTTTTCCATCGCCTGTCGTCCCGTGTGTCGCCCGTGCCTGCCGTCGCGCGGCTCGCCGCCGCGCTCGTGCTGGCGGCATGCGCGCTCGGCGCCGCACCCGCGCATGCGGAGCGCCTGAAGGACCTCGCGCAGATCCAGGGCGTGCGCGACAACCCGCTGATCGGCTATGGCCTCGTCGTCGGTCTCGACGGCACGGGCGACCAGACGATGCAGACGCCGTTCACCACGCAGACGCTCGCGAACATGCTCGCGAACCTCGGCATCTCGATCAACAACGGCTCGGCGAACGGCGGCACGTCGTCGATGAACAACATGCAGCTGAAGAACGTCGCAGCCGTGATGGTGACCGCGACGCTGCCGCCGTTCGCGCGGCCGGGCGAGGCGCTCGACGTGACGGTCTCGTCGCTCGGCAACGCCAAGAGCCTGCGCGGCGGCACGCTGCTGCTCACGCCGCTGAAGGGCGCGGACGGCCAGGTGTACGCGCTCGCGCAGGGCAACATGGCGGTCGGCGGCGCGGGGGCGAGCGCGAACGGCAGCCGCGTGCAGGTGAACCAGCTCGCGGCCGGCCGGATCGTCGGCGGCGCGATCGTCGAGCGCGCGGTGCCGAACGCGATCGCGCAGATGAACGGCGTGCTGCAACTGCAACTGAACGACATGGACTACGGCACCGCGCAGCGCATCGTGTCCGCGGTCAATTCGAGCTTCGGCCCGGGCACCGCGACGGCGCTCGACGGCCGCACGATCCAGCTCGCCGCGCCGGCGGATTCCGCGCAGCAGGTCGCGTTCATGGCGCGCCTGCAGAACCTCGACGTGAGCCCGGACAAGGCCGCCGCGAAGGTGATCCTGAACGCGCGCACCGGCTCGATCGTGATGAACCAGATGGTCACGCTGCAAAGCTGCGCGGTCGCGCACGGCAACCTGTCGGTGGTCGTCAACACGCAGCCCGTGGTGTCGCAGCCGGGGCCGTTCTCGAACGGGCAGACGGTGGTCGCGCAGCAGTCGCAGATCCAGCTGAAGCAGGACAACGGCGCGCTGAAGATGGTGACGGCCGGCGCGAACCTCGCCGACGTCGTGAAGGCGCTGAACACGCTCGGCGCGACGCCGGCGGACCTGATGTCGATCCTGCAGGCGATGAAGGCGGCCGGCGCGTTGCGCGCCGATCTGGAGATCATCTAAATGGCAGCGAATCTTCCGAACGCGAACGACCTGACGCAGCGCTTCGCACTCGACGTGCAGGGCTTCGACGCGCTGCGCGCGCAGGCCAAGCAGTCGCCGCAGGCCGGCGCGAAGGCAGTCGCCGGCCAGTTCGACGCGATGTTCACGCAGATGATGCTCAAGAGCATGCGCGACGCGACGCCCGACGGCGGGCTGCTCGATTCGCACACGTCGAAGATGTACACGTCGATGCTCGACCAGCAGCTCGCGCAGCAGATGTCGAAGCGCGGGATCGGCGTGGCCGACGCGCTGATGAAGCAGCTGCTGCGCAACGCGGGGCAGGGCACGGGCGGCGACACGGCGGCCGACGCCGGCGCGGCCGGGCTCGGCGCGGTCGGCCTGGGTGCGGCCGGCTCGGGCACGTCGGGCAACGAAGGCAGCCTGGCCGCGATGAACGCGATGGCGAGGGCCTACGCGAACGCGGCGAACAACGGCGGGCTCGCCGGCGCGCGAGGCTACACGGCCGGCAGCGCGCTGACGCCGCCGCTGAAGGGCGCGAGCGGCGCGCAGGACGCCGACGCGTTCGTCGACCGGCTCGCCGGCCCGGCCCAGGCGGCGAGCGCGACCACCGGCATCCCGGCGCGCTTCATCGTCGGCCAGGCCGCGCTCGAATCGGGCTGGGGCAAGCGCGAGATCCGCGCGACCGACGGCTCGACGAGCTACAACGTGTTCGGCATCAAGGCGAACAAGGGCTGGACGGGCCGCACGGTGTCGGCGCTGACGACCGAATACGTGAACGGCACGCCGCGCCGCGTCGTCGCGAAGTTTCGCGCGTACGATTCGTACGAGCACGCGATGACCGATTATGCGAACCTGCTGAAGAACAACCCGCGCTACGCGGGCGTGCTGAGCGCGAGCCGCAGCGTCGAGGGCTTCGCGCACGGGTTGCAGAAGGCCGGCTACGCGACCGACCCGAACTACGCGAAGAAGCTGATATCGATCATGCAGCAGATCGGCTGACGGGGCAGGGGCCGCAACGGCCCCGCCTGCCGCCCGTTTCTTGCAGTCTTACGGACCGCGTCCGGCACCCAGCCGCGCGCGGTTTCAACGTTTGCGCGAAAAAAACCGGCATTTCGATCTAAACTTTCGGTGAGCACTGCCGCTAAGTGTGTGAGACCTGCAACCGGGCCATGTTCTGGCCCGGTTTTACTGCGCCCCGGTCGCCCGGGCGCCCATGAAAAGAAACCGGCTAGCCATGAATATCGAAACGTCGACCGATCCGAGCCTGGATGCGGGCCATTCCGGGCCTGACTACGCCCGCCGCAATCCGCTGGAGATCGGCGTGCAGCTGCGCAACCTCGTGAACCGAGGCGACTTTCTGACCGTCCAGTACCCGGGCGGCCAGCTCGTCACGCGCCTGCTCGAGGTCGACGTCGGCGCGCGCAGGTTCACGTTCGACTGGGGCGCGCTGTCCGAGCAGAACGCCGGCATCCTCGGCGCGTCGCATTGCACGTTCGCGGCGGCGCCCGAAGGCGTGCGCGTCGAATTCACCACGAACACGCCGCGCGAGACGCGCTACGAGGGGCTGCCCGCGTTCGTCGCCGATTTCCCCGACGTGCTGATGTGCATCCAGCGCCGCGAGTATTTCCGTGTCGATGCGCCGGTCGTCGATCCGTTCCTGTGTCGCGGCAAGCTGCCGGACGGCGAGCGCTTCGTGTTCGAGGTGCACAACCTGTCGCTCGGCGGCGTCGGCCTGCGCACGGCCGACGAGCGTGTCGAGGCGCTCGAGGTCGGCACGCTGCTGCCGGACGTCGAGCTCGAGCTGACCGGCCACGGCACGCTGTCGCTCGACCTGCGGCTCGTGTCGCAGCGTTCGACCCAGATGCCGAACGGTTCGCGACGCTTCCAGCTCGGTTTTCGCTTCATGTCGCTGCCGGGCAGCGCGGAGAACACGCTGCAGCGCCTGATCACGCAGCTCGAGATGAAGCGCCGCTCGCTCGCGCGGGCCTGACGCACGCCCCTCTCGCGGCCCCGCCCGGGGCCGCTTTCGCACCGGTGCCGGGCGCGGCCGCCGGGCCGTTCGACAGACGACGCGCACGCGCGCGTCGCATGCGCATTTTTCCCTCAATTTTTCCGATCCGTGGCCGTTATACCGGGAGTCACGCAACCCGGCGGCCGCAGCGCGGCCGGCTCATCAGGATCGCGCATGTCCAACACACTCATGAACCTCGGTGTCAGCGGCCTCAATGCCGCGCTCTGGGGCCTCACGACGACCGGTCAGAACATCAGCAACGCCGCGACGCCCGGCTATTCGGTCGAACGCCCGGTCTATGCCGAGGCGAGCGGCCAGTACACGTCGAGCGGCTACATGCCGCAGGGCGTGAACACCGCCACGGTGCAGCGGCAGTACAGCCAGTACCTGAGCGACCAGCTGAACAGCGCGCAGTCGCAGGGCGGCGGGCTGTCGACGTGGTATTCGCTCGTCGCGCAGCTGAACAACTACGTCGGCAGCCCGACGGCCGGGATCTCGACCGCGATCACCGGCTATTTCACCGGCTTGCAGAACGTGGCGAACAGCGCCGCCGATCCGTCGGTGCGGCAGACCGCGATCAGCAACGCGCAGATCCTCGCGAATCAGCTCAACGCGGCCGGCCAGCAGTACGACGCGCTGCGCCAGAGCGTGAATACGCAGCTCACCAGCACGGTGTCGCAGATCAACACGTACACCGCGCAGATCGCGAACTTGAACCAGCAAATCTCGGCGGCGAGCAGCCAGGGGCAGCCGCCGAACCAGCTGATGGACCAGCGCGACCTCGCGGTGTCGAACCTGTCGAGCCTCGCAGGCGTGCAGGTGGTGCGCAGCGACAGCGGCTACAGCGTGTTCCTCGCGGGCGGCCAGCCGCTCGTTCTCGCCGACAAGAGCTATCAGCTCGCGACCGTCACGTCGCCGTCGGATCCGAGCGAGCTGACCGTCGTGTCGCAGGGAATCGCCGGCGCGAATCCGCCAGGCCCGAACCAGGCGCTGCCGGATGCGTCGCTGTCGGGCGGCACGCTCGGTGGCCTGCTCGCGTTCCGCAGCCAGACGCTCGACCCCGCGCAGGCGCAACTCGGCGCGGTCGCGGCCAGCTTCGCCGCGCAGGTCAATGGGCAGAACGCGCTCGGCGTCGATCTGTCGGGCAAGCCGGGCGGCGACCTGTTCACGGTGGCGGCCCCGGACGTGTATTCGAATCAGGGCAATACCGGCAACGCGTCGCTTTCCGTCTCGTTCGCCAACCCGTCGCAGCCGACGACGAGCGACTACACGCTGTCGTACGACGGCACGAACTACACGCTGACCGACCGCGCGAGCGGCGCTGTGGTCGACCAGAAGACCGGGCCGATGCCGCTTTCGCTCGGCGGGCTGAACTTCTCGTTCTCGTCCGGCGGGATGAATGCCGGCGACCAGTTCACCGTGCTTCCGACGCGCGGCGCGCTGTCGGGCTTCGGCCTCGCGACGACGAGCGGCTCGGCGATCGCGGCCGCGTCGCCGGCCATCACGTCGCCGTCGAGCACCAACATCGGCACCGCCACGATCGCGCTGAGCGGGGTGAGCGCCGGCTACCAGGTGCCGTCGACCAAGCTGACCTACGACGCGGCGACGAAGTCGCTGTCGGGCTTCCCGGTCGGAACCACCGTGACGATCCCGGGCACGCCGCCGACTTCGGTGACGATCAACAATCCGACCGACTCTGTGCCGTACGACCCGTCGACCGGTGCGGCGATGACGATGTCCGGGACGGCCGCCGGGGCGATGAATGGCGTGACCGTCACGCTGTCGGGCACGCCGTCGGACGGCGATTCGTTCAAGATCGGACCGTACGCGGGCGGCACGAGCGACGGCAGCAACGCGCTCGCGCTGTCGAAGCTCGTCAACGCGAAGACGCTCGGCGGCGGCACGACGACGCTCACGGGCGCCTACGCGAACTACGTGAACAACATCGGCAACGCCGCGAGCCAGCTCAAGTCGTCGAGCACGGCACAGACGGCGCTGGTCGGCCAGATCACGTCCGCGCAGCAGTCGGTGTCGGGCGTGAACCAGAACGAGGAAGCCGCGAACCTGATGCAGTACCAGCAGCTCTACCAGGCGAACGCGAAAGTGATCCAGACCGCGGCTTCGCTGTTCCAGACCGTGCTGGGCCTGTTCAGCTGACCGGATTCGAGAGGATAGAAACGATGCGGATTTCCACGACCCAGTTCTACCAGCTGAACGTCGGCCAGATGAACGATCAGCAGGCCCAGCTCGCGCAGCTCTACCAGCAGATCTCGAGCGGCGTGAGCCTGACGACGCCGGCCGACAACCCGGTGGGCGCGGCGCAGGCGGTGCAGTTGTCGATGACGTCGGCCACGCTGTCGCAGTACGCGGCGAACCAGAACGTGGCGCTCGCGTCGCTGCAGGCCGAGGACCAGACGCTGCAGAACGTCGGCACCGTGCTCGGCAGCATCCAGTCGGTGATCGTGCGCGCCGGCGACGGTTCGCTCGCGGACAGCGACCGCGCGGCGCTCTCGACGCAGCTCGAGGGCTATCGCGACCAGTTGTTGTCGCTCGCGAACTCGACCGACGGCGCGGGCAACTACCTGTTCGCCGGCTACAAGAATTCGTCGGCGCCGTTCACGAAGAACGCGGCCGGCGGCATCAGCTATGTCGGCGATACAGGCACGCGCACGGTACAGATCGACGATTCGCGCAGCGTGCCGCAGGGCGACTCGGGCCTCTCGGTGTTCATGTCGGTGCAGGCGCTGGGCAGCTCGCCGGTGCAGGCGGCCGGCGCGGGCAACACGGGCACGGCCACCATCGGCAACGTCACGGTGACGGACCCGTCGGCCGCGACGAACGCGCATCAGTTCACGATCACCTTCGGCGGCACGGCGGCCGCGCCGACCTACACGGTGACCGACAATACGGCGTCGCCGCCGACGACCACGCCCGCGCAGGCCTACACGTCGGGCACCGCGATCGCGCTCGGCGGCGGGATGAAGGTGGCGGTGTCGGGCACGCCGGCGGTCAACGACACCTTTTCGGTCACGCCCGCGCCGCAGGCGAGCGGGGTCGACGTGTTCTCGACGCTCGATTCGATGATCACGGCGTTGAAGACGCCCGTCACCGGCAACCCGGCGGCGGGCGCCGCGCTGTCGAACACGATGGGCACGGCCGCGACGAACATCAACAACACGATGCGCAACGTCACGACGGTGCTGGCATCGGTCGGCGGCCGCGAGCAGGAAGTCAAGGCGATGCAGGCCGTCAACCAGACCGCGGCGCTGCAGACGAGCAGCAACCTGTCGGACCTGACCAGCACCAACATGGTGACGACCATCAGCCAGTACCTGCAGGTGCAGAACGCGCTGAGCGGCGCGCAGAAGGCGTATGCGCAGCTGCAGAACATGTCGCTGTTCCAGTACATCAATCCGTGACCCCCGTGGCGCCCGCCGCGATGTGAGCGCCCGCTTGCATCGCGGCGAGCGCCGGCAGGCCTCCGTCGGCCTTCATCGGGCTTCGTCGGCCTTCATCGGCGCGATCGTGCCGTCCGGCACGCCGCCCGCCCGCACGACCGCTGCCCCGGCGGTTCGCGCTTGCCAGCCCCATTTCCGCTCCGTAAACTCGCGCCAGATTCCAGACCGGCGCACCGTCCGCAGCCGGCGTTCGACAGGAGCCCTTTTCCCCATGTCCGATTCCTACTTCCCGCGCTGGCGGGTGCAACCGACCGGCGCCGCCGCGCGCGTGGTCGGCCCCGACGAACGCCTCGCGTGGCCGCAGATGGTCGCGATGGGCGTGCAGCACGTCGTCGCGATGTTCGGCTCGACCGTGCTCGCGCCGCTGCTGATGGGCTTCGACCCGAACCTGTGCATCTTCATGTCGGGCATCGGCACGCTGCTGTTCTTCGTGCTGGTCGGCGGTCGCGTGCCGAGCTACCTCGGTTCGAGCTTCGCGTTCATCGGCCTCGTGATCGCGGTGACGGGCTACGGCGGCAGCGGGCCGAACCCGAACATCCCCGTCGCGCTCGGCGGGATCATCGCGTGCGGCGTCGTGTACGTCGCGCTCGGCGCGCTGGTGCAGGCGATCGGCACGCGCTGGATCGAGACGCTGATGCCGCCCGTCGTCACCGGCGCGGTGGTCGCGGTGATCGGGCTGAATCTGGCGCCGATCGCGGTCAAGGGCGTGTCGGCGTCGACCTTCGACTCGGTGATGGCGCTCGTCACGGTGCTGTGCGTCGGCGGCGTCGCGGTGTTCGCGCGCGGGATGATGCAGCGCCTGCTGATCCTCGTCGGGCTGGTGATCGCCTACGTGATCTATGCGATCGCCACCAACGGGATGGGCCTCGGCAAGCCGGTCGATTTCTCGATCGTCGCGCATGCCGCGTGGTTCGGCGTGCCGAGCTTCCGTGCGCCGGTCTTCGATCCGCACGCGATGCTGATGCTCGCGCCGATCGCGGTGATCCTGGTCGCGGAGAACCTCGGCCACATCAAGGCGGTGAGCGCGATGACGGGCACCAACCTCGACCGCTACGTCGGTCGTGCGTTCATCGGCGACGGGCTCGCGACGATCGTGTCGGGCAGCGTCGGCGGCACGGGCGTGACCACCTACGCGGAGAACATCGGCGTGATGGCCGTCACGCGGATCTATTCGACGCTGGTGTTCGCGGTCGCCGCGCTGATCGCGATCGGGCTGGGTTTCTCGCCGAAGTTCGGCGCGGTGATCCAGACGATTCCGGGCCCGGTGCTCGGCGGCGTGTCGATCGTCGTGTTCGGGCTGATCGCGGTGACGGGCGCGCGGATCTGGGTCGTCAACAAGGTCGACTTCTCCGACAACCGCAACCTGATCGTCGCGGCCGTCACGCTGGTGCTCGGCGCCGGCGACTTCTCGCTGAAGTTCGGCGGCTTCGGGCTCGGCGGGATCGGCACGGCGACGTTCGGCGCAATCATCCTGTACGCGATCCTGCGCAAGGAAAAGGAACCGGGCCCGGTGGTCTGACCCGGCAGCGGGCGGTGCAATGCCGCCCGCCGGCCCGTATTTACGCGCCGATATTCGACTGCGCCTGCAGCCACGCGCAGAACTGCGCGACGAGCGTATCGTCGGCCGGCGCGCCCGGCGCGATCCACCAGTAGCTGCGCGTCGCGATGCGCGGCCCGGGCAGCGGCATCACGAGGCGGCCGCTCGCGAGTTCGTCGTCGATCAGCGGCAGCGGGCCGAGCGCGACGCCCAGCCCGTCGACAGCCGCCTGCAGCGCCATGTAGAAGTGATCGAACGACTGCCGCTTGCGCCCCTTCATCGTCACGCCGGCCGCCGCGAACCAGTCGCGCCAGCCTTCCGGCCGCGTATCCGAATGCAGCAGCACGTGCCGCGCGAGATCGTCCGCCCGGGCGATTGGCGCGCGCTTGAGCAGCGCGGGGCTGCAGACCGGAATCACGCTTTCGTCGAGGAAGTGGCCGCTCGTGCAGTTCGGCCAGTGGCCGGGGCCGCGGCGGATCGCGACGTCGAAACCGTCGAGCGTGTCGAGCGGCGCGTTCGACGTGGACAGCTTCAGCTCGACGTTCGGCACGTCGCGCTGGAACCGCGACAGGCGCGGCAGCAGCCATTTCATCGCGAAGGTCGGCAGCGCATTGATGCGCAGCACGCGCGCGGCACCGGTGTTGCGCAGCTGCTCGGTGGCGAGCGCGATGCTGTCGAACGCGGCACGGACGGTATCCAGATAGCGGCGGCCTTCGTCGGTGAGCTTCACGCGCTTGCCGTAGCGGTGGAACACCGGCTTGCCGAGCCACGCCTCGAACCCGGCGATTTGCCGGCTGATGGCACCATGAGTCACATGCAGCTCGTCGCCGGCGGCGCTGAAGCTTTCGTGTCGTGCCGCCGCTTCAAAGGCCCGAAGCGCGGAAAAGGGCGGGAGGTTGCGTGCCATGCTTGTGATTCTAGATCACAAAGGCGCGCCGATAAAATCGTTTTGCCGGGGTGCGGAACGGCGGTAACCTCGGGGCACCGTTTGATGAGGACCCCCATGCAATCCGTTTCTCCGCCGCCCGCCGCGTCCCCGCGCCGGATCGGCCTCGCCGAGCTGTTCACCGGTTTCCTGTCGCTCGGCCTGATGTCGTTCGGCGGCGCGCTGCCGTTCGCGCGGCGTACGATCGTCGACGAGCGCAAATGGCTCACCGCCGACGAATTCACCGATCTGCTCGGGCTGTGCCAGTTCCTGCCGGGCGGCAACGTGATCAACCTGTCGGTCGCCGTCGGCATGCGCTTTCGCGGCGTCGCGGGCGCGTTCGCCGGCATTCTCGGGTTGATCGCGGGCCCGACGCTCGTGGTCGTCGCGCTCGGCGTGCTGTATGCGAAGACGCAGGGCGATCCGCGTGTGCAGCACCTGTTCGGCGGGCTCGCGGCCGCGGCCGCGGGCCTGCTCGTCGCGATGGCCGTGAAGGTCGCGAAACAGCTGCGGCACGCGCCGCGCACCGCGGCCGGCATCGCGGCGCTCGCGTTCGTCGCGATCGCGGTGCTGCGCATGCCGCTCCTGACCACGATGCTGGTGCTGACGCCCGCGAGCATCTGGCTCGCGTCGCGGCGCCGCGATACGCCGGCACCGCAGCACGCCGCCGCGCGCGACGGAGGCCAGTCATGAACGACACGCTGATCGCGATCGCGACGATCTTCAGCCAGCTTTCGCTGCTCGCATTTGGCGGCGGCAACACGATCCTGCCGGAGATGCAGCGGCAGGTCGTCGACGTGCACCACTGGATGAGCGCGCACGAGTTCACCGCGCTGTTCGCGCTCGCGCAGGCGGCGCCCGGGCCGAACATGATGATCGTGTCGCTGGTCGGCTGGCATGTGGCCGGCTGGGCCGGGCTGCTGGTCGCGTCGATCGCGAAGTTCGGGCCGTCGTCGATCGTCACGGTACTGGCGCTGCACGCATGGGAGCGCTTTCGCGACCGGCCGTGGCGCCGCTACGTGCAGCAGGGGCTGATGCCGGTCACGGTCGGGCTCGTCGCGGCCAGCGCGGTGCTGATCTCCGAGGCGTCGAACCGCACGGCGATCCAGTGGGGGATCACGGCCGCATGCGCCGTGCTCGCGTGGCGCACGCGCATCCATCCGCTGTGGCTGCTCGCGGGCGGCGCGCTGATCGGGCTCACCGGCATCGGGCAGTGAGCGAAGGACAGGCCATCTCCCGTCGCGCATACTGGCGCGAATATTAACGGGAGGATCGATGGATCTCGACGGCGCCAGCCGAAATCTCACCGTCGCCGCGTTGCTGACGCTGTCCGGCGGCTACCTCGACGCGTACACGTACGTCGGCCACGGCCACGTGTTCGCGAACACGATGACCGGCAACGTCGCGCTGCTCGGCATCAACCTGTCGGCCGGCGAATGGGCCGCCGCGCTGCATCACGTGCCGCCGCTCGTCGGCTTCGTGATCGCGGTGTTCGTCGCGCACCTGCTCGGTCTCGCCGCGCAGCGCGGCTGGATGCGGCACACCGCGTTCGCGAGCCTGATCGTCGAGATCGCGTTTCTCGGCGTCGCCGCGAGCGGCCTCGTCGGCGCGTCGAGCGCGTGGCTGATTCCGGGCATCTCGTTCGTCGCGACGCTGCAGACGCTGTCGTTCACCCATCTCGAGGAACTGTCGTACACGTCGGTGATGACGACCGGCAACCTGCGGCGTGCCGCGCAGAAGCTGTTCGTCGGGTTGATCCCGCGCTACGACGCGGGTGCGCTGCACGACTCGGCGCTGCTCGCGACGATCAGCTTCTGCTTCCTGGCCGGCGCGGTGGTCGGCGGCCTCGCGACGCGGCTCGCGCCGGACGTCGCGCTGTGGGGCGCCGTGCTGCTGCTTGCGGGCGCGTTCGCGGAGATCGTGCGGCGCGCGTGGCGTCGCGCGGGGAACGGCGGCGACGATGGTCGCGACGGCGACGGGGTGGCGCAAACGGCCTGACGGCGCGCGAGGCAAGCCCGGGACGGGAAACGTTGTTCCCGGGCGACAGTCGTGCGATTACCGCGCGTTTCAATTTCTTTCAGAGATTGCAGTCGTCATATGATTCAGCCCACATCGCGCACGCCATGAACGTGCGCGATCGCCACCCGGCTGCGCACGCGGCCGGCAATGAACGGAGACACCTAAAAAAAGGAAAGCTCATGAAGCAGACCACCCGACTCGCAGCCATCGCAGGGGGCGCCGCGCTCGCATTCGCCAGCCAGTACGCGGCCGCACAAAGCTCGGTCACGCTCTGGGGCGTCGCCGACGTCAGCGTCCGCTACCTGACCAATGCAAACGCCAAGAACGACGGCCTGCTGTCGATGACCAACGGCGCGATCACCAACAGCCGCTTCGGCATCTACGGCACGGAAGACCTCGGCAGCGGCCTGAAGGCCGTGTTCAAGCTCGAAAGCGGCGTGAACCTGCAGAACGGCGCATTCGCCGACAGCGGCCGCCTGTTCAACCGTGCGGCATACGTCGGTCTGGACAGCCCGTACGGCACGGTGACGCTCGGCCGCCAGAAGACGCCGCTCTTCGACTTGCTGGCAGACACCTACGATCCGCTGACGGTCGGCAACTACTTCGAAAATGCGTGGCTGCCGGTCGCACTCGGCGGCGGCCTGTATGCGGACAACCAGATCAAGTACTCGGGCACGTTCGCGGGCCTGACCGCGAAGGCGATGTACTCGACGGGTACGAACTACGAATCGACCGGCGCGGGCGGCTTCTCGGGCCAGATCCCGGGCTCGCTCGGCAAGGGCAATGCGTGGGGCGTGTCGCTGTCGTACGTGATGGGCCCGCTCAGCATCGCGGCCGGCGCGCAGCAGAACAGCGACAACTCGGCACGCAAGCAGACGATCTACCACGCGAACGTCGTGTACGCGTTCAGCAAGGCGAAGGTCTATGCCGGCTACCTGCGCTCGAAGGACGACACCGGTTTCGTCGACAGCCTGCTCGCGCAGCAGTCGATTCCGGTCGCGAAGGGCACGGGCCGGATCGACGACGGTCCGTTCGCGGGCGTGAGCTGGCAGGTCAGCACGCCGCTGACGCTGACGGGCGCGTTCTACTACGACCACATGCGCAACGCGATGACCGCGAACGGCACGCTCGCGAGCGGCAACCGCTACGCGATCGTCGGCATCGCCGAATACGCGCTCAGCAAGCGCACGGAAGTCTACGGCACCGTCGACTTCAACAAGACGAACGGCGCGGCGAACGTCGAACTGCCGGGTCGCAGCAACCAGACCGGCATCGCGATCGGCCTGCGCAATATCTTCTGACGAAAGTCGGCATGCCTGCGCCGGCCCAGGCTCGGCGCGCATCGAAGAGGCTCCCGCGGGAGCCTCTTTTTTTTCGTCACGCGACCTTCATGTGCGTGGACGACGATTCAGCGACCGCTCCATCGGGAACGCTCAACCCGTAAGGATTCCGTCGGCATTCCAGAACATACTTTGACAGTGCGCGCGAAGCGATTCCGCTACGCTGCGTGCAGGGTCCGCCGTGTGCCGCAACGCACGCGCGGGCATCGTTCCGTCGTACGTTTCGCGTGCGGCCGGTCTGGTGCGTAACTTGTGTATCCGGTGATGACAAACACGGTCTGCCGGTTTTTTTTCGTGGGACGATGCGCTCACGATTTTCTTGAAAGGGGATGACGATGGGTATCCTGAACACCGTGGGTGAAATCGCTGGCGCAGTGGCAGCCGTCGAAGGCGCGGAAAAGCTCGATCCGGATGCGGGTCTGCTGACCAAGGCGGCAGCGGCCGTCGCCGGCTTCAAGGGCGCCGAGGCGATCGAAGGCATGCTCGAGAAGAAGGAAGAGCAGCCGCAGCAGGCAGACGATACGCAGGCGACGGACGGCAGCGACACGTCGCAGGCCTGAGCATGGCGGCCGGTCCCGCCGCGGGCGCGCCCCTCGCGCGCCCGGGCGGACCGGTGCCGCGCGGCCGGCAGGCCGGGCATGTGGTCGATCGGTGACGCATGGCAAACCCGGCAGCTGGTTTGACCGGCGAGAGGCAACGTCTCTCGCCGTTTTTTGTGGCGCGCGCGTCCTGCGGCGCCACGGCCCACACGAATTCCCGAATCTTGCTATCGTGCCGTCATCCGAACTGTGATGAGGGCTTGCGATGGACTTCGACTACGACCTGTTCGTCATCGGGGCCGGTTCCGGCGGCGTGAGGCTCGCCCGGATGTCGGCGTCATACGGCGCGCGCGTCGGCATAGCGGAAGAAGAGCAGATCGGCGGTACCTGCGTGCTGCGCGGCTGCATTCCGAAGAAGCTGCTCGTCTACGCATCGCACTATCCACACGAGCTCGAGGACGCGAAGGGCTTCGGCTGGACCTTCGGCGCCGGCACGCTCGACTGGCCCGCGCTGATCGCCGCGAAGGATCGAGAGATCAACCGGCTCAGCGACATCTACATCAACCTGCTGCGGCAATCCGGCGTCGCGATGCACGCAGGGCGCGCGACGCTCGTCGATGCGCATACCGTCGCGATCGGCGAACGCACGTTCCGTGCGCGCCACATCGCGATCGCGACCGGTTCGCGCCCGTCGCTGCCGCCGCGGCCCGGCATCGAGCATGCGATCACGTCGCGCGAGGCGCTGTCGCTCGCGAAGCTGCCCGCGCGCATCGCTGTGGTCGGCGGCGGCTATATCGCGGTCGAGTTCGCGGGCATCTTCAACGGCGTCGGCAGCCATGTCGATCTCTTCTATCGCGGCGAGAAGATCCTGCGCGGCTTCGACGACGACGTGCGTCAATTCCTGACCGACGAGATGACCAAGCAGGGCGTCGCGATCCATGCGCGCGCGGTGGTCGAATCGATCGCGCGCGCGGACGACGGCACGCTCTCCGTGCGTGTCGGCGACGCGCAGCACGGGCCGTACGACGCGGTGCTCTACGCGACCGGCCGCGTGCCGAACGTCGACGGGCTCGGGCTCGAACAGGCGGGCGTCGTGCTCGACGCGCGCGGCGCGATCGCCGTCGATGCGTATTCGGCGACGTCGGTGCCTTCGATCCATGCGATCGGCGACGTCACGTCGCGGCCGCAGCTCACCCCGGTGGCGACACGCGACGGCGGACTGCTCGCGCGGACATTGTTCGGCGGCGCGCGTGTCGCGGCCGATCACCATTACGTGCCGTCGGCCGTGTTCAGCCAGCCCGAGGTTGCAACGGTCGGCCTGACCGAGGCCGATGCGCGTCGCCTGCATGACGAGGTCGACATCTACCGCACGTCGTTCAAGGCGCTGCGCCACACGCTGTCGGGCCGCGACGAGCGCACGCTGATGAAGCTCGTGGTCGCGCGCGACAGCCAGCGCGTGATCGGCGCGCACATGGTCGGCCGCGACGCGGGCGAGATCATCCAGGGCATCGCGATCGCGATCCGCGCGGGCGCGACGAAGGCGCAGTTCGACGACACGATCGGCATTCACCCGACCGCAGCGGAGGAATTCGTGACGATGCGGCAGAAAGTGGCCGACTGACCGCAACCAGCGCGCCGGCTCGCCGGCCGGCGCGGGCGTCCCGCGCGCGCCCGGCCGGCGTGTGACGCACCACGGATCCGCGACGATCCGCAAAGTACGCCAATTCTTCCGCTCAATGCATGCCGAACGCGTCGAGCAGCCGGTACCAGCTCATTGCGAGCACCAGCGCTGGCGTGCGCAGCGTCGCGCCGCCGGGGAAGTCGCGATGCCGGATCTTGCCGAACAGGTCGAAGCGACTTGCCTGGCCGTCGATCGCCTCGGCGATCAGCTTGCCCGCGAGCGCGGTCGTGTTCACGCCGTGCCCCGAGAAGCCCTGCGCGAAGTACATCGTCGGCGCGACGCGCCCGAAGTGCGGCGCGCGGTTCATCGTGATGTCGACGAAGCCGCCCCATGCGTAGTCGACCTTGACGTCCGCGAGCTGCGGGAACGTCTTCAGCATGTCCGCGCGCATTGCCGCCGCGAGATCGCGCGGTT
Organism: Burkholderia sp. FL-7-2-10-S1-D7; assembly: GCF_001524185.1. Taxonomy (NCBI): domain Bacteria; kingdom Pseudomonadati; phylum Pseudomonadota; class Betaproteobacteria; order Burkholderiales; family Burkholderiaceae; genus Burkholderia; species Burkholderia sp. FL-7-2-10-S1-D7. Next base: position 178,160 of record NZ_LOWY01000010.1, read on the forward strand.
CCCGCGTCGAATAGCTGACCTTGCCGCCCCACACGAGCCGCGTGTCGGGCGCCGGCCGGAAATAGTCGAGCACGAAGCGGCTGTCGCAGATCGCCGCGCGCGCGGGCATCAGCGCGGCGGCGCGCGCTTCGCCGAGCGGCTCGGTGGCGATCACGTAGGTGCCAACGGGCATGATCTTCTTCGACAGCGCGGGCGCGAGCGAACCCACGTACGTATTGCACGCGAGCACGACGAAGCGCGCGCGCACCTGCCCCTGGGCGGTTTCGACGACGTGGCCGCCCGACACGTCGCGCACGCGCGTCACGCAGCTGTCCTCGTGGATCCGCACGCCTGCGTCGGTAGCCGCACGCGCGAGCCCGAGCGTGTAGTTCAGCGGATGCAGGTGGCCGCTGTCGGGGTCGTACAGGCCGCCGCGATAGCGCGCCGACTGCACGTAGTCGCCGAGCTCGTCCGCTTCCACGAAATGGAAGCGGTCGTAGCCGAAGCGTTTCGCGGCCTCGTCGCGCCAGCGCTTCAGCGCATCCGCGTCGCGCTCGGTGTTCGCGGCGGTCAGGTAGCCCGGTACGAGCGCGCAGTCGATGTCGTGCTGCGCAATGCGCGACTTCACGAGCGACAGCGTTTCGAGCCCCATGTCCCAGATCCGCTTCACGTCGCCTTCCGGCATGAAGTTGCCGAACGTGTCGATGTCGCATGCAAAGCCGCCGATCAGCTGGCCGCCGTTGCGCCCGCTCGCCGCCCATCCGACCCGCGACGCTTCGAGCACGGTCACCGAATGGCCGCGCTCGGCGAGGTTGAGCGCGGCGGACAAACCGGTGAGGCCCGCGCCGATCACGCACACGTCGGCGTCGGTCGCGCCGGCGAGCGGCGCATGGCGGGTCGTATCGTTGGCGGTCGCCGCGTAGTACGACGCGACGTGCGGCTGGTTGGCGAATGTCTGCATGATCAGGAAAGCGAATGAAGGGGACTCAGAACAGCTCGCGCACGCGGTGGTACAGCATCCCGAGTTCGAGCGCGGGCTGCCGCCACGCGTCGCCGCCGGGAAAGCGCCGGTGGCGCAGCTGCGCGAACAGGTCGAACGCGCGCGTGTCGCCCGCGATCGCGCCGGCGATCGCGCGTCCGGCGACTCCGGTCAGCGCGACGCCGTGCCCGCTGAAGCCCTGGACGTAGAAGAAGTTCGGATCGATCGCGCCGAAGTCCGGCGCACGGTTGCGCGTGACGTCGACGAAGCCGCCCCACGCGTGGTCGACGCGCACGTCGGCGAGCTGCGGGAACACGCCGACCATGCGCTGCCGGATCGTTTCCGCGAGCGTGTCGGGCGACGCGCCCGCGGAGTTCGCGCGGCCGCCGAACAGCATGCGATGGTCGGCCGACAGCCGGAAGTAGTCGAGGAAGAAGTTGTTGTCGCACACGGCTTCGCGCTGCGCGATCAGCGCGTCTGCGCGCGCGCGGCCGAGCGGTTCGGTCGCAATGATGTACGACGCGATCGGCGCGATGCGCGCGGCGGTGGCGGCCGGCAGGATGCCGCCGGGGCCTGCGTTGCAGCACGACACGACGAAGCGGCAGCGCACTTCGCCCGACGGTGTGCGCACGACCGGCCGCGCGCCGCGAACGACGTCGAGCGCGGGCGTGTGCGCATGGAGCGCGACGCCTTCGCGGCGCGCGGCATCGGCGAGGCCCAGGCAATACTTGAGCGGATGCAGGTGGCCCGACAGCGGATCGTAGACACCCGCCAGATAACGGGACGACGCGATGCGCGCGCGAATCGCGCCGGTGTCGAGCCACGACAGCGACGGATGGCCCCAGCGCGACGTCGCGGCATCCATCCATGCGCGCAGGTCGTCGATGCGGCGCGGCTTCGTCGCGACCGTGAGGTAGCCGCGCGTGAAGTCGCAGTCGATGCCGTGGCGCGCGATGCGCTCGGCGATCAGCGCGACGCCGTCGAGCGACAGCGACCACGCGGCACGCGCGCCGGCGGCGCCGAGCTGCCGCTCGATCACCTCGTCTTTCGCGAAGCCCGTGATCGCCTGGCCGCCGTTGCGGCCCGACGCGCCCCAGCCGGGCCGGTGCGCATCGATCACGGCGACCGACAGCCCGCGCGCGCGGCAGTCGAGCGCCGTCGACAGGCCCGCGAAGCCCGCGCCGATCACGCACACGTCGACGTCGATCGCGTCTTCCAGCACGGGATCGTCGGCCGCGGGTCGCGCGGCGGTCGCTTCGTAGTACGAGTCGCGCGCGAGCGCGTCGGCACGGCGGGTGAAAGACTGCGTCATCAAACCGACTCCCTCGAGGACGGCCGGCGCCGGTGCGCGACGCACCGCGATCCGGCCGGGTGAAACGATGCGGGACGCCATGCACGCGGCACGGCGTCCCGCGCGGCCCGCATCAGAACGAATAGATGAACTGCGTCGCGAGCAGGTCGTTGGACTTGCCGTACGAGCCGTCGTTGCGCAGGAACACCTTGTTGTTTGCCCAGTCGTGCCGGTATTCGACCTTCACGGTGATCTGCTGGGTCGGATAGAACAGCAGGTCGAGCGCGACGTCCTGGCGCACCGCGCCCTTGCACTCGAAGCCCAGGCCGCCGCCGGCCTGCGACATCGCGAGGCAGTCCGCGTCGACGCCGAAGCCGTTGTTCGGATCCATCCCGTTGCCGTTCAGCGCGATGCCGCCACCGCCGCCGCCGTTCTTCGTGTTGGCGAGCAGGTCGTAGCGCAGCGTCACGCCCATGCGACCGACCACCGGCGCGTTGAACTTGCGGTGTGCGAGCAGCGACAGGCCGTACCACTGCGCGAGCCCGCCGTTGTACGCCGCATGTTGCTGCCGGCCGTAGTCGACTTCGGCGTTGTACTGAATATCGGCGAGCGTGTAGGTCGCATCGAGTTCGCCGAAGAAGAACGAACCGTAGGCGCTCGGTGCCGCACCGCCCGGGCCGTAGTGGACGACGCCGTTCGCATCGATCGCGCTCGCCAGCGTCTGCCGCCCGATGTTGAACGACCCGCCGATATCGAGCGCGCTCGACCACGTGTAGTCCGCGCGCGCGGTGAAGGTCGGCACCTTGTTGCTCGTGCTGATCGGGTCGCCGAGCGCATTGGTGCCCGTCTGCGTGACCGAGCCGTACGTGCGGTACTGCTCGTTGCCGAGGAAGAACTTCCACGCCCAGTTGCCCTTCGTGTAGTTCGCGCCGACGCCGACGTAGCTGCCCGGATCCGAGAAATCGTACAGCAGGTTGTGCGTGAGCGTGAGCATCTGGTTCGACTGCTGCACCTCGTAGCCGCCGAAGCTCGGGATCAAACCGGCGACCAGCGTCGTTTCGGCAGTGATCGGCACGTTGACGACCGCCGTGTTCAGCAGGTTGTCGGTGATCGAGCCGCGCGAGTTCTGCAGCAGCGTGATGCCGTTGCCGCGGTTCGGCATCAGCGTGATCTCCGCCGATGGCGCCATCGGGCCGACGCCGAAGGTCTTCTTGATGTCGAGGTAGAGATCGCCGAACGTGCTGTTGAAGTAGTTGTACGCGTTTTCGTGGTTCGCGAACAGGAACGACGACGTGCCGGCCGCGCGGTTGTAGATGTAGGTCGGGTCGATGTAGCCCGTGACCGACAGGCCCGCGAGCGGCCCGGTGTTGGCCGCGTCCGTCAGCGAGTCGACCTTCAGCTGCTGGTTCGCGATCTGCTGCTTCATTTCGCTGACTTCGTCGTTGGTCAGCGTGGCCTGGGCACGGCCGTAGTCCGGCGAGGACGGATCGGCGGCCACGATCGCCGGCTTGGCCGAGGCCGTCGCGCCGGCCTGCGCGACCGGCGCGCCGCCCGGCTTCGCGGCGAGCTGCGCCTGCATGGCCTTCATCTGCTTCTGCAGCGCGGCGACCTGCGCTTGCAGTGCCTTGATTTCGGCGGAAGTCGAGTCGGCCAGCGCGATGCCCGGCAACGCGCCGGCCACCAGCAGGCAGATCAGTTTCTTCTTCATTGCGGATTCTCCTTGTCGTGGGCCTGTCAATGTGTGATCGGTTTGCGCGCCGCATCACGCGGCGCGCGGGTCTTGTTATCGATGGAACGGGAAGCGGGAAGTCAGGCCGCCGCGAACGCCGCCTTCATGTCGGCCACGCGGCGTCGCTCGCGCGCGATCATCATCTGGTTCACGACGATCACGCCGATCGTCACGGCGGTGATGAACAGCGTCGCGAGTGCATTCATTTCAGGGTTCAGGCCAAGACGCACACGCGAGAACACCACCAGCGGCAGCGTCGTCGAGCCGGGCCCGGACAGGAACGCCGACAGCACCAGATCGTCGATCGACAGCGTGAACGACAGCAGCCAGCCCGACAGCAGCGCCTGCGAGATCAGCGGCAGCGTCACCACGAAGAACACCTTCAGCGGCGTCGCGCCCAGATCGAGCGCCGCTTCCTCCAGCGACTTGTTCATCTCCTTCACGCGCGACTGCACGATGATCGCCACGTACGACACGCAGAGCATCACGTGACCGATCCAGATCGTCACCATCCCGCGACCCTTCGGCCAGCCGAACATCTGCTCCAGCGCCACGAACAGCAGCAGCAGCGAGATGCCCTGGATCACTTCGGGAATCACGAGCGGCGCGTTGATCATCCCCGTGTACAGCGTGAAACCCTTGAAGCGGCCGAAGCGCGCGAGCACGAAGCCCGCCCACGTGCCGATCACGACCGACGCGGTGGCCGTCAGGAGGCCGATCTTCAGCGACAGCCACGCGGCGGTCAGCAGCTCGTCGTCCTGCAACAGCGCCGCGTACCACTTCAGCGAGAAGCCCGACCACACCGTCACCAGCTTCGACTCGTTGAACGAGTAGACGACCAGGCTGATGATCGGGATGTACAGGAACAGGAAGCCGAAGGCGAGAACGCCTGTCGACAGCGGTTTGCTCGGCTTGATCATTTCGCTTCCTCCAGTTCCTTGACCTGGTAGTACTGGAACAGCGCCATCGGCACCAGCAACAGCAGCACCATCGCGACCGTCACCGCGGACGCCATCGGCCAGTCCATGTTGTTGAAGAACTCGTCCCACATCACGCGGCCGATCATCAGCGTGTCGGCGCCGCCGAGCAGTTCCGGAATCACGTACTCGCCGACCGCCGGAATGAACACCAGCAGGCTGCCGGCGATGATCCCGTTCTTCGACAGCGGCAGCGTGATGCGCGTGAACGCGACCCACGGTTTCGCGCCGAGGTCGTACGCGGCCTCGAGCAGCGTCAGATCCATCTTCACGAGGTGCGCATACAGCGGCATCACCATGAACGGCAGGTACGAATAGACCATCCCGATGTAGACGCCCGCGTCGCTGTGATAGAGGCGCAGCGGCGTGTGGATGATGCCGAGTGCGATCAGCGTGTGGTTCAGGAGGCCGTCATCCTTCAGGATGCCGATCCATGCGTACACGCGAATCAGGAACGACGTCCAGAACGGCAGCATCACGGCCATCATCAGCACGTTGCGCCGGCCCGGTTCCGAGCGCGCGATGTAGTACGCCATCGGGTAACCGATCAGCAGGCACAGCAGCGTCGACACGGCGGCCATCTTCAGCGAGCTGAGGTAGGTCGCGATGTACAGGTCGTCCTGCAGCAGGAACGCGTAGTGCGACAGCTGCAGCGCGAAGTGCACGACGCCGTCCTTGATCTCGAGGAGCGACGTGTACGGCGGGATGCCCATCACCTGGTCAGCGAAGCTGATCTTGAACACCAGCACGAACGGCAGCGCGAAGAAGATCGTGAGCCACAGGAACGGCACGCCGATCGCGATGCCTCGGCCCGACGGCAGGAAGCGCGACAGCGCAGCGAAGCGGCTGC